>JANNSP010000278.1:0-5475 GCA_031402975.1 Hyphomicrobiales bacterium | reverse complement strand
GCTCGGTCCAGCGACCGACATCTCGACCGACCTCAATATCGATTCGGTCACCGTCATGGATTTCGTGATGGAGGTCGAAGACCATTTCGACATCGAGGTGCCGCTCAACGTGCTGTCCGATATCCGGACCATCGCGGAACTTGCCAAAGTGGTTGAGGAACGCAAGAGTAAAGCGCTGAAATGACTGATCTTCTGGAAAAGCACCGGGCCCTTTCGGAGCGTCATGCGCGGATGCTGGCGGCGGGGTCCGACGCGGTCGGGCTGACCAATGAGCGCATTTTGTCGCCGACGCGCGCCATCATCAACGGGCGCGAGACGATCCTCGCCGGCACCAACAACTATATGGGCATCACCTTCGACGCCGACTGCATCCGGGCGGGTCAGGAGGCGATGGCGCAATACGGCACCGGCACCACGGGCTCGCGCATCGCCAACGGCACCTACGCGCTGCACCGGGAACTGGAGACGGAGCTGGCGCGATTTCTCGGCCGCAAACATTGCATCGTGTTCACCACCGGCTACCAGGCCAATCTCGGCATGCTGGCGGGGCTGGCGGGCCCCAAGGACACGATCTTCCTCGACGCCGATTCGCATTCCTCGATCTATGACGGCTGCACGCTCTCGGGGGCGAAGCTGGTGCGCTTCCGCCATAACGATGCGGGCGACCTCGACAAGCGGCTGGAACGATCGGAAGGGGAAGGCGGGCGGCTGGTGGTAGTCGAGGGCATCTATTCGATGCTGGGCGACCGGGCGCCGCTCGCCGATTTCGTCGAAGTGAAGAAGAAACATGGGTTCCAGCTTCTGGCCGACGAGGCGCATTCGTTCGGCGTGCTCGGTCCCCATGGCCGCGGACTCGCCGACGAAGCGGGGCTGGAGGACGAGATCGATTTCGTCGTCGGCACGTTTTCCAAGAGCATCGGCGCCATCGGCGGATTTGGCGCGGGCAACCATCCGCTGTTCGAGACGCTGCGCTATGCCATGCGGCCCTATATGTTCACCGCCTCGTCGTCGCCTGCCTCGATCGCCACCTCGCTCGCGGCGTTAAGAAAGCTGGCGAAGGAGCCCGAACGGCGGCAGCGGCTGGCGGAGAACTCGGCCCGGCTGTTCGCCGGATTCAAGGGGCTGGGACTGGAGACGGGGTGCGACGTGTCGAGCCCGGTGATCGCGGTCAAATGCCCGGACGAAGCCTCCGCCATCGCCATGTGGAACGCACTGCTCGACGCCGGAGTCTATGTCAACATCGCGCTGCCGCCCGGCACCCCCAATCGCCTCTGCCTCTTACGCTGCTCGGTTTCGGCGTCGCATACGGAGGAGGAGATCGACCGGATTGTCGACTTGTTCCGGCGAGTGGTGGTGGGGGCTTTGGGCAAGGTGAAAATTCGTATTTGACGTTTATACGGAATCTCCGTATACTTGATCGGTGCATACCGTCGTCGAGACAGCGTCTTACCTTCGAGATGCAAAACGAGTTGGCATGACGGCTTCTGACCGCATTGCGGCGGTGCGGGCTGTGTCCGATGATCCACGAATTGGTGAGATCATGGAGGGTACCGGTGGAGTGCGCAAGTTCAGGATTGCCGGGCGCGGATTCGGAAAAAAAGTGGTGGATTTCGAGTGGTGAGCTTTTTCGGCGGCGGCGATGTTCCGGTTTTTCTGCTTGCCGCACTTTCGAAAGGCGAACGTGCCAACTTGAGCAAAGCTGAGAGAAATGAACTCAAGTCAATCGTGGCCACCATCGCGAATGACTATCGGATGGGATCGGCGAAAGGAAAGTGATCATGAGCAAATTTGGAATGCGGCTGATCGATGCGGCCAAGGAAGCGCGATCGATCGCTCGCGGCGAAAGCAGCCGTGGATCGCGAATCCATGTCCCCAATGAAATCGACGTGAAATCCATGCGCAGCCGGCTCAAGCTTTCGCAGGACGATTTCGCGGCATGTTTTGGATTTACGGCGGCGCGCATCCGTGACTGGGAACAAGGCCGTTCAAAGCCTGATGGGGCAGTAAGAGCCTATCTGAAAGTCATCGACCATGATCCGAAGGCCGTGCAGAAAGCCCTGAAGGCAGCCTGATCGTTACCGCACCGCGCCCTTTCTCAGGAGCCTTGGCAGCAGCACGATCCCAGCGATGATCGGGTGTTTGTGGTGCCAGTCGCGCAAGGGCACCTTGTGGCCCGAGTGGCGTTCGATCTTCCAGGCGAGATAGGCGGCTCCTCCGGTGAAGGTGAAGGCGGCTTTGGAGAGGCGGGCGATCGACCACAGCTTTCCGGTGAAACGGCGCAGTTGCCAGTTGGCGGCCTGGGGGCTCAGATGGGCGAGCAGTTCCGAGGCTTCGCGATAGTATCCGGCATTGGACTCGACCAGTTCGGCGGCGCGGGGGGCTGATTCGGTGCGCAGCTCGGTTCGATAGGTGGCGGCGAAGCCTTGCGCCCAGACCTGCAGGGGATCGGGCGATGCCGAAACGCCGCGCGCGTTGGCGTACATCGTGCGAATGGCGATGGCGATGGCACCGCTGACTTTCTTGGCGTCGCCGATCAGCAGGGCCGAGGGCTGCGAAAAGCGGGCCCAAAAATAAGGATTGTTTGCGTCCATCCATTGCGCGAACAGGTCGAGCGGCAGCACCGCGTATTTGGCCCGGATGGTGCGGCCCTCGAACACCATCTCGGCGTAATAGACGTTGGGTGGGGCGAGGGCGCAGGCGAGGCGCGCCAGCGGATTGTGGCTGACGGCGGCGAGGCTGCCGGTCAACACATAGAGATCGATCAGCGACTCCGCCGTGCTGACACCCCGGAGGCACGAGCCATAGGCAAGCACGGCCTCGACCTCGCGGTAGGGCTGAGACACCTGCGCCGCGATCGCGCTCACCTCGGGAGGCACGGGCCGGGCGAGCGTTTTGGCGATCAAGCGGTCGAGGTCCATTCAGCCCCGGATGTAAGTGAAAATGGGACCGGTTTCGATCCGCAACGCTTCATGTTCGGGAGGATCGAAAAATTCGCCGTCGAGGACGAAGCTGACAGGGGTCGAGATCTCGAGCGCGCCGCTGGCGAAACTCGTGGCTCCTGGCGGCGCCTTGCGCCTCTCGCCGCCATACATCACGGGCACCAGCCAGCGCATGATATTGGGAACCGGATAGGGGAAGATCGAGGTGCGGATCGGCGCCTGCTTGCCGCCCCAGAAGGGTCTGATGCCCAAAACCAGCCGGTCCAGTGTGGTCGACAGCATCAGCAACTGATCGCCCGTGGCGTAAGGTCTGCCATCGGCGGTGACGGCAATCGGATAGGGCCGGTCGAAGCGGGCCAGGTCGGCTGCGTTGGGGGCGGTGAACATGGCGCGCGACACCGCACCCGCCAGCGTGGCGAAACTGGCCCAGTTGCCCTTGACGCCATGGGCGTTGAAGGCCGTCTGGCAGAAGCGGGTCGCCTCGGAGACGGCGCCCGCGCCCAGGAACATGCCGTGGCGGGGCCTGCCGTCGCGCGGGTTGACGGCGCGGAGCGTCGGGCGCTGTTCAAGCACGGTTGCCAGGGGATCGGCGATGAATTCTGCCTGCGCCTCGAGATTGCGGCGGCGGAAGCCCAAATCGGCGGCGGTCATGTTGGTGGTGCCGTGGGACAGGAGCGCCAGGCGGGGCAGGATGGCGAAGGGTTTGCGCTCGGCCAATTCGGTCTGGATCGCCTGGATGGTGCCGTCGCCGGAACTGATGAACAGGTCGGTGACGCCCAGGCTGGCGAATTCATCGAGGAGACCTGCGAGCTGGCCGAAGCGTTCGAGCACCCGGACTTCGACGCCGCGATTGGATGCGAGCTTCCGCGCCAATGCCAGTCCTTTCCCGCTCGCCTTGCCGGCGATGGGATTGACGATCAATGCGCTCCGCCTCACCGGGCCGTCATCCACGAGGTGAGCGGGGCAACTTTGCGAGCGGCGAGCGCCTGCCACAATTGCATTCCATGCAAAGCGAGGCAGATGACCGTCCATAGCGCCACGGCCATGAGGCCCCAGTCCGGGCGGCCCACCATCAGGAACAGCGTGAGCAGGACGAGGTTGGGATTGCGCCGCGCCGTCACCTGGCGGAACACCGTGTCGATCTTCCGCCAGATATGGATTTCCAGTCCGAGCCACTTGATGGCGATGCCTTCCATGATCCGTTGCAACAGGTAGCCGCCCAGGATAGCGCCCAACACCGACCAGAAGGTTAGCGGTGACCAGAAAATTCCGTGGGCGGCGAGCCCCGCGCCCCAGGCCCAGTACCAGAAGGGCGGGTGGACGAGGTCGATGCCGTGATCGAGGACGTCGCCCCATTTGCTTGAAGTGAGGGTGACGCGCGCCAGTTTGCCGTCCACGGTGTCGAGAAAGGTCATGGCCCAGCCGGCGGCGAGGCCCAGCCAGTAGTAACCTTCAAGGAATAGCCAGAAGGCGAGGGCCGTCAGGATCGCCGCTATCAGCGTTACCAGGTTCGGCGTGATGCCGGCGGCGGCCAGCGCGCGGGTCGCATGGAAGGCGGGCCGGGGCCACAGATTCTTGGTGACGAAATCGGTGGCGCCCTTGTAGGTGCCCATGAACATCCGCCATTCCACAGCGCGGCGGTTATTCTCCGAGACAACCATCGCATAGGGCGTCTCGCGCTTTCGCAGCGACTTCCAGAAGTCGGCTCCGAGATCGGCTGGCGAAAGCTGGGGCAGATCGATCGGGCCGCCATGGAGGATCGCCGCCTCGGCCTCCTGGGCTTGGGAGGCGGGAACATGGGCCGCGACCGGCATGCCGTTCTCGCCCAGCAGCACGAAATCCCGGCGCTTCGCCAGGATCGAAACGAGGGGCTGGTCGATCACCGCGTCGGCCCGGATGACGATGATGTCGCCGTCGGGGGATGAGATTTCGCTTAGTCCGGTGCTGGCGAATTGCAGCCTGATGCGATCGCTTGTGGTTCGCGCCCACAGGTCCGGACCGTCCTGGCCGATCAGGCGAAGCGCGAGTGCCGTCACACCCGTTCGGCCCGGAAGGTGATGGCGGCGGCGAGCGCGCCAAATCCCAAGACCGGCACCCAGGCGGCGAGCCAGGGCACGACGAAGCCAAGCTCGCCCATGGTGAGGGCAATGCCATCGACGATGAAATACAGAAAGCCGATGCCGACGCCGGCCGCGAACATCGTGCCGATGCCGCCGCCCCGCCTGAACCTCGTGGCGAGCGGAATGCAGATGGCGATCATCACAAGAGCTGAGAAAATCAGCGACAGGCGCTTGTGCCACCAGGTTTCGTAGACCCAGGCGGGCCTGATGCCGAAACCCGAATTCTCGATGAAATAGGAGAGGTCGGCCAGCGACATTTCCTCGGGATCGCCGGAGCGGGCGCCGGCCGCGGCTGGCTTCATGGCGCCGGAATAGACCAGCGTGTCGAGCCGGTTGGGCGGCAAGTTCTGCCTGCGACGACGGCAACGTGCTCGACAGTGGTAATGGCTGCAGCACGACCTGCCAGAACAATTCCG
>JANNSP010000277.1:0-8968 GCA_031402975.1 Hyphomicrobiales bacterium | reverse complement strand
CTGGTGCAGACCTTCGCCGACCAGGCGGTGATCGCCATCGAGAATGTCCGCCTGTTCGAGGACGTTCAGGCCAGCCGGGCGGAACTGGCGCGGTCGGTGGGTGAACTGAAAGCGCTGGGCGAGGTGAGCCAGGCGGTCAATTCGACGCTCGATCTCAAGACGGTTCTCGACACTATCGTTGCCAAGGCGGTACAATTGTCCGAAACCGACGCCGGCGCCATCTATGTGTTCAACAAGTCAACGCAAATGTTCCGTCTTCGAGCCACCCATGGCATGAGCGCCGAGCTGATCGGCGCCATTTCCAGCCAGACGATCGGACTGAACGACGCGGGGATCGGCGAAGCGGCGCTGCTGCGGGCGCCGGTGCAGATGGCGGACCTTTCCGAAGGCGCTTTGTCGCCGTTGCAGAAAATCGTCCTCGATGCGGGCTTTCGGAGCGTGCTCGTGGTGCCGCTGCTCAGGCCGAACAAGATCGTCGGCGCGCTCGTCGTCAGGCGCAAGACGCCGGGGTTGTTCGAGCCATCGACGGTGCAGCTCATGGAGACCTTCGCCGCCCAGTCGGTGCTGGCGATCCAGAACGCGCGGCTGTTCAGCGAGATCGAGGAAAAGAGCCGCCAGCTCGAAGTCGCCAGCCGCCACAAGTCGCAGTTCCTCGCCAATATGAGCCACGAGTTACGGACGCCGCTCAACTCCGTCCTGGGCTTCAGCGAGATGCTGGCCGACGGGCTCTATGGCGAGCTGCCGGAAAAAGCCGTGGCGACGCTCGCCCGCATCCAGGCCAACGGCAAGCATCTCTTGGGCCTCATCAACGACGTGCTCGACCTCTCAAAGATCGAGGCGGGCCAGCTCCAGCTCACCATCGACAGCTATTCGCCCGCGCAGATCGTCAAGACGGTGGCGGCGGCGGTCGAGCCTCTGGCCCGCGCCAAGAAGCTCGAACTCCGAACCGACATCGCCGGCGGCCTGCCGATGGGCCGCGGCGACGAACGCCGCCTCACCCAGGTTCTCATCAATATCGTCGGCAATGCCGTCAAGTTCACGGACAGGGGTTGGGTGGAGATAGCCGCCAAGACAAGCAATGCAAGCTTCGAGATTTCCGTCCTCGATACCGGCCCCGGCATCGCTCCGGAATTCCTGGCACGCATATTCGAGGAGTTCCAGCAGGTGGACGACAGCAGCACGCGATTGAAGGGCGGCACCGGGCTCGGCCTCGCCATCTCCAAGCGTATCGTCGAGTTGCATGGCGGCACGATCGAAGTTCAATCCACCCTCGGTTCCGGATCGACATTCCGGATCAACTTACCGGTGGTGGCCGGCGAGAGGATTGAAGCGGCATGAGCAGAACCATCCTGATGGTCGAAGACTCGGATGACAATCGTCAGATTATCCGCGACCTAATGGCTGTCACCGGCTACAAGCTTCTGGAGGCAACCGACGGAGCCGCGGGCGTGGATGCGGCGGTCCTTCACAAACCCGACCTGATCCTGATGGATATCCAACTGCCGGTGATGGACGGCTACGAAGCCTCGCGGCGCATCAAGGCCGATCCGGCGCTGCGGCACATTCCGATCATCGCCGTCACCTCCTATGCGCTGTCGGGCGACGAGGCGAAAACTTTGGCCGCCGGTTGCGATGGCTACGTCGCCAAGCCCTTCAGCCCGCGCCTCTTGCTCGAAAAGATACGCGAATTCCTACCGTGACGGGCGGCTCAAATGATTTGGTTTTTTCAAGTAGCGGCGATGCTCGTACACCACACTTTGCACGGCGTGTCTGCTGCGGCACTTAACATGAGAGGCAGGTCCTTGATGTCATCGAGTTCCCCCAACCGTCTCCGGTAGAGACACTTGGTTCGTCGCCCGGAACATTTCGTCATCGATCGCCTGCGACATGCCGCCAGCGAGCCGCGCCGCAAGCTGCTCGAATGTCATCACCCGCACCCCATGCAGACGCTGGCGCGCCGCGGCAAACCGAAGCTCCCGCATCGCCAGACGCCCATGCACAACAACCGTGCGCCTCACTGCCGCTCCATCCATCCTTCAGCTTGCGACTTGTTGCTTGAGCCCTAGGTTCTCCAAGATCGCAGCCGCTTTATTGGCCCAGTTTGGTTCGCCCTTTGCAAGGAAATAGTTTCGGATCGCAGACAGGTGCACTGGTGGCACACTCGCCGGGTTGGGTGAAATTCCGCCTTTAGGCACAGGAGTTTTTCGTGGGATCTCAAGCTCAGCGCTCGACTACATAATCAAGCCTCGAGGGTGTCTGCCGACGTCACATCCGCCGCCAGACACGGATGCACTTCCTGGGACCGGTCGATTGGATGAGAGGAACTCGAAGTCACAGAAGGATTCAGCCTGTTTCATAGGGGATGAGTTCTGGTGCCGACAAAGCTCGGATTCATCCTGCTATCTCCCGCTAAGCCGTGCGAAGTCGCACCCAGAGCTTGTTCATTCGTTTCCTTTGTCATGTAGATGGGCGGGAGGCCGTGTGACCAGGTGCCGGTTCTTGCCGCTGAACTATAGATTTATTCCGTCGAAACGCAGTTTTTCGACTGCTTCTTTGAGGGCGTCCATCGAACTGTCACGCACTTAGACGGCGCCGGCAGATGAATCCGCGTGGCCGGTAAGACTGTCTCGAATGTCTTTGCCTACGCCCGCTTGTGCCAAACCGGTTTTGAATGTGTGCCGGAAACTGTAGAAAACCTTTCGGGCATCCTGAATGCCGACTTTCTTGAGATAGGTGACGTTGAATCGCCGGGGAAGGAACTTGGGAAAATGCTTGTCCAGGCTGACGGGCGTGCCGGTGGTCTTAGCCATGGTTTCAGCACGTTTCAGCGATTTCGTTCCATCGCCATACCATCCAGGAAACAAATGAGTCTCGCCAGCTTTGCGAAGGGCGTCAACGTGCTTCATGAAATCAAGCCGGACAAGTTCACTGTGAACCGGGATAGCTCGCTGTGAACCGGTGTTCTTGGTTTCCTCTTGCACCCGAATAACCAGAACACCGCGTTCATGCCGGATGCTATCAAGCTTCACCTGGGCAAGCTCGCTGGGCCTGGTGCCGCAATAAAGCGACACGAGGTAAGCCCATTGCGTTTCGCCCCAAGGCTTCTTTCGGTCGAACAGGGGTTTCGAGAATATCCTGGTCAGGTCGCCCGGATCAAAATTGACGCGTTTTGGCTTGCCCTTGTCAGCTTGGAAGTTGGCTTTGATGCCAGTCGCCGGACTGTCGGGAATAACATCATTCTGGACGCACCAATTCAGCAGCGCCCGGAGTGACGATAGCCATTTGTCATTGACGGTGCGCGGGTCCAATAAGGGAAAAGGCTCTTTCCTTTCCTTGTTCGCCTTGAGGGCTTGGGGCAAAGTCATACTGGGGAAGCGCTTCACATAGTTTGAGGGCAGGTCAAGCAATGCGTTCTTGTAATCGATCACGTCCCGCCGCGTGATCTTATAGATTGGCCGCGCTTCGCCGAGATGCTCTTCAATCATTCGGGCGGAAACGACATGCTCATGCTGTGACGATTCGCTGATGTTCCTTTCGGCCAGGAACTTCGGAACCAGTTCACTGAGGGGCAGGACGCTGTCCGGGCCTAGGATTCTAGCGGCAAGCGGATCGGTCGCGGTAGTCGGGGCGGGTTTCTCAGTCAGGATCGGATGCGAGGGCTTGCCGGTAAAGTCGCCGTCATCGCGTTCGGCCGTCCGCGTCCAGGCCTCAAGCTCCGCTGTTGCTAATGCGCGGGCCAGTTCGCGCCATTCAGGGCTACCCGTCTCGACACTTGTATTTCCTCGCGCCTGGTAGTGGCGAACAATCCGCCCAACTGTAGCGGCCAATTCATCATTTGGAGCGCTCCCTGCGACGGCTTGCTTCAGCGCCTGGACATAGTTCTGGTCCAGGCCGAACATTGAGTATCGGTGATCGGCGTTGCGGGCGTCATCATCGAAGCGCATTTGATCGGCGTAATGCTCGATTGCCATTTGCTGAGGCGTCATCAATCTCCCACGAACCGGTTGCGTTCTGCCCTTGAACGTCGCGCCCATCTTGACGCGGGCCGCGTCCAGGTCACGGTGCATCCGGGCAAGGATGGACGGCAACATGCGCTCTGCAATGCGCCGGTCGGCGTCGAGGGCTTCGGTTAGCTCCCGTTTCTAGATTTCAGTTCGTAGATTTTCGGGAACCGCCATGCGGGCGTAGTAGCGCCCATTGCGTTCCAATAGGTGCTTGATTTTCCCGGCCACGATGCAAATCCTTGTATCGAACTTTGTAGCAAACTTTGTAGCAAAGAAATGGGAAAGATACAAGAAAATAAGATACTTACGGAGAAATCAATAACTTAAAACTGAATAGGAAAGTGTCCTCTTGGCCGCACCATCTGTTCTACCAATGTCATGGAAGGGCGATGTTTCGCGACAGATCGACTGACGCATTCAACATTCCCTGCTGTCCGGACTGCTCTCCAAGCCGCTCCAAAAGAAGTTATCGCTCACGCCTTTCGTCCCAGGCGGAGCGGACTTTTGTCTATGATGGGGATGACATTTCGAGGCCAAGCTCCTGGGAAATCCAGCGGGTGAAGATCTGAAGGGTCTGGCGGCGCAAGGCGAGGCGCGGAAAGACCAGGAAGTGACCCACGTAATGGATGTCCACCGCCTTGCCGGCGAGAATGGGGACAAGCTAGCCGGCCTGAATTTCCCGTTCCGCCAGCCGGGTCGACTCGATCGCGATGCCGAGACCGTACACGGCGGCGGAAATGGCGAGAAAGTTGCGGTCGAACCGCATGCCGTGCGGGGCCATCGCCGTCATGCCGTTAAGGGCAAACCAGTCAGGCCATCTGACCTTCTTGTTGTCGCTGTCGATAAGAGCATGGCGCAGCAGATCTTCCGGCCGGCGGATGAGGCTGGCGAGTTTCGGGATGCATAGCGGGGTCACGGTTTCCTCGCCCAGCGGCAGCACGATGACGCCGCCCTGGTTCGGCCGCCCGTAGACGATGTCCACGTCGAACTCGCCGTTGGCGAAGCGCGTGTAGTCCGTGCCGGCGGAAAGCCTGGTCTCGATATCGGGGTGGGTAGAGAGAAATCCGGGAAGCCGCGGCGTCAGCCATTGGGCCGCGAAACTCGGCGCCGAATGGACGCGCAACACCTTGGGGCCGCGCGTCGACACCAAAGCCATGCCACGGCGCAGGTCGTCGAAGGCCGGGCCCACATGACGCATCAACGCCGTGCCATCGGAATTCAGCCGCACGCTCCGCCCATCGCGCTCGAACAGCGAGGTGCCCAGACCCTGTTCCAGCTTGCGGATCGCATGGCTGACGGCGCTGGGTGACAGATGCAGCTCAAGGGCGGCTTCCTGAAAGGAGCCAGTGCGGGCCGCGGCTTCGAACGAGCGGGGCAGGAGAGTGAGGGTAGCAGTCGATCAGTGAACTGGATTCATGTGTTGTTGTAAAGTTCGCGTTTGTGCCTGGTTTTTCCCCAGTTCAAACTTTCTTGAACAGGAACCGGGTCCAGGGTACGCGCACCTATGTAACGTCGCGCATCGGCGGCGTACCGGTGACGGCGGAACTGGGCGCCCATGACGTGCATGAACCGGGTACTCTCCTCGATTACGCCGTTGACATGAACCGCTGCATCCTGATCGATCCCGCAACCGACGAAGTCCAGTGACATGAACTACAAACGATCAAATCTGAGCCTCGAACAGCGCGCCTACAACATTCGCCGTCACGCGCTTCGCATGGCGGAGGTTCAGGGGCAGGGCTACATCGCGCAGGCGCTTGGCGTGGCCGATGTTCTGGCGGTGTCATACTTCAGTGCCCTGAATTACCGTCCGCTCGAACCGGAATGGGAAGGCCGCGACCGCTTCCTCCTGTCCATCGGCCACTATGCCATCGCACTTTATGCGGCGCTGATCGAGGCCGGAATCCTGCCCGAGGACGAGATCGAAACCTACGGGTCGGACGACAGCCGGCTGCCGATGTCCGGCATGGCGGCCTATACGCCGGGCATGGAGATCACTGGCGGCTCGCTCAGGCAGGGACTGCCGATCGCCATTGGCATGTGCCTCGGATTGAAACGCAAGGCGTCGCAGAGCTTCGTCTACAACCTCCTGTCGGACGGCGAACTGAATGAGGGATCGACCTGGGAAGCGGCCATGTCGGCGTCGAGCCACAAGACTCGACAATGTGATTGCCATCGTCGATGTCAACAACATGCAGGCCGACGGCCCATGGTGGAGCATCCTCGATTTCGAGCCGTTGACCGACAAGTTCCTGGCCTTCGGCTGGCATGTCCAGCGGGTTGACGGAAACGACATTTCCGCTCTTGCCGCCGCCTTCAAGGAGGCCCGCGCATCGGCCGAGCCTAGACCCCGCATCATTATCTGCGACACGAAAATGGGAAAGGGCGTGGATTTTCTTGAAGCGCGCGAGCGCGACCACTTCCTGCGCGTCGAACCGGCGGAGTGGAGCCGGGCGCTGGCGATCCTCGATGCTGGGAGGCCGCAATGAAGCGCGACAAATACAGCCGCGCGGCAATGGTCTCGAGCGGAGAGAAGCTCAAGACATCCGCCATGATCGCCTCGATCGCGGGCGACGATCAACCCACCCGCATGGCGCCTTTCGGACATGCTCTTGTGGAATTGGCGAAGACCCGGCCCGACATCGTGGGGATGAGTGCAGACCTGGCGAAATATACCGACCTGCACATCTTTGCACAGGCCTATCCCGACCGCTTCTACCAGATGGGCATGGCCGAGCAGCTTTTGATGGGAGCCGCCGCCGGCATGGCGCGCGAGGGCTTCGTGCCGTTCGCCACAACCTATGCCGTGTTCGTTTCAAGGCGCGCCTATGACTTCATCTGCATGGCGATCGCCGAGGACAATCTCAACGTGAAGATCGTCTGCGCGCTGCCGGGCCTGACGACGGGCTATGGTCCAAGCCATCAGGCCACGGAAGATCTGGCGATTTTTCGCGGGCTTCCGAACATGACCATCATCGACCCTTGCGATGCGCTTGAGATCGAACAGGCGGTTCCCGCCATCGCCAGCCATCAGGGACCGGCCTATATGCGCTTGCTCCGGGGCAAGGTGCCGCTTGTGCTCGACCGTTACAAATACAAGTTCGAGATCGGAAAGGCGAAACTGCTGGTCGATGGCGCGGACCTGCTGTTCATCTCCAGCGGTCTGATGACCATGCGGGCGCTGGAAGCCGCCGAACAACTGGCGCGGCAGGGCATGCGCCCCGCCGTGCTTCATGTGGGAACGATCAAGCCCCTTGACCGCGAAAGGATTCTTGCCGAAGCCATGAAGTCCGGCAGGCCGGTGGTGGTCGCCGAAAACCACACGGTCATCGGCGGATTGGGCGAGGCGGTTGCAGGGATCCTCGTGCGCGAGGGCTTCCATGGGCGCTTCAACCATATCGGACTGCCGGATGAGTTTCTGGATGCGGGAGCGCTGCCCACGCTCCACGACCGTTACCGCCTGTCCACCGCCAGTATCGTCAAGACCGTCACGGCCTGGCTTTAGTCATCAAAGAGGATCACCATGGCATCGAGCATATTCGCCTATAATATCGGCGCTCCCGAAGGTCCCGTCACCTTGGCCGACGGCTCCATGTATGTCACCGAAATGTCGAGCAGCATGCTCTGTGTGACGAAGCTCGATCCTCACGGGCAGCGCCACGTGGTCAAGAAAACCGGTGGCCGTCCCAACGGTCTCGCCATAGATGGCGAAGGTCTCATCTGGATTGCCGAAGCCGGGCATCGCGCTTTGCTGTGCATCGACCCGGAGGGCCGCGAGGTGAAACGGCTCGAAGGCGACGACACGCATGGCCGATTTTATTTCCCCAATGACCTCGCTTTCGGGCCCGACGATCATCTGTATATGACGGACTCCGGCATGGCGCTCGCAGACTTTCTCGATGGCCAGAATTTCGTCAAGGACTTCATTGACCTTGCCTGGGACGGCCGCGTCTATGAGATCGATCCCAGAACGATGAAGATTGTGCGGCTCCTGGACAGCAAAATCCGCTTCACCAACGGCATAGCATTCGATCCCGACAACGTTCTCTATGCCAATGCCTCATTCACCGGTGACGTCTACCGCTATGACGTGTTCGGCGCGACAGCGCCCAGGCGGGAAATCTTCGGGAATGTGCTCCGCGACGATGACCAGCCGGGCTTCAAGGGACCGGACGGCATGAAGTTCGGCATTGACGGCAGACTCTACTGCACCGTCTATGGACAACAGAATGTGACGGTTCTCGACAGGCACGGAAAGGTCGCGGACCGTCTGATGCTGGATGGACCTTGCCCCACGAACCTTGCCTTCTCGCAGGACGGCAAGACGATCCTGGTCACCGAAGTCGCCAAAGGGCAGGTCGAGAGCCTCGATGCGCCGTGCGCGGACCTGACATTGTATTACCCGAAGACAAGCTGATTTCGGCGCGGCGTGACGGCGCGGGAGGAACCGATGACGGCAGCTCCGGCCACCGCGAACAGCGCATAGGCAAGCCCCGCGATCACGGTCGCGGCAAAGCCTATGCCCCACAACCGGGCCGGATCGCCGCGGCCCAGCGAGCCGATGAGATAGGTTCCGAGTCCCCAGCGCCCGCCGCCGCCGAACTCGGCCAGGATGGCGTCCAGCACCGCATTGGGCGCCGCAATCCTGAGCCCGCCGATGATCGTTGACGGTCAAGGGATAACAGTTGCGCTTGTTGCCGAGGGTGAACTCGCCCCCCGCCTTCGCGGGGGCAAGCTCTTGAAGTCAGCACACCACAGATCGTTGGGATTGGCTCCCGCTGACAGGGCCGTGCCGCGCGCCTTGTTGCGCCTCCGCCCCACTTTGCTTGTAGCGCTCGCAGAGCTTGTAGCCGGTCTTCCGGGAAATCCCGACTCAATGCACAAATCCATCATGGCCTCGCCTTCCAGAAGGCGGGCTACGAAACGAAGGCGTTCGTCCATCACCGATCACTGGCGCCATTTCT
>JANNSP010000276.1:0-1689 GCA_031402975.1 Hyphomicrobiales bacterium | reverse complement strand
TGTCGAAGTCGAAGTCGTTGAACAAACTCTCGAAGGCCAGTCCCGACAGTCCGATCACCACCGCGACGAGGATGAAGATGCCAACGACCGCCAAGAGCGTCAGGAACCAGCACAGCGCATAGGTCGGATAGAGCGGCCCGGCGCGGCCCTTGAACCGGAACGCCATGTCGCCGAATTTCATGTGGCCGATCATCATTTCCTGGAGGCTGAGATTGAGGACCGGCGTCGACCAGCCGAGCGTCATGGCGCGGGCCAGGAGCGAGCCGAAATAGAGGAGGCTGTATGTGGCGGGCGAGCCATCGAGCGAACCCCTGATGCCGCGCCACAAAGTGCGCGAGAGCTGATAGCGCCTGGCCCGGTAGAGGGCCGCTCCCCACAATACCCAGACGATGAAGAACAGCAGTGTTTGCACGCCGAACACCGACGGGTGTTCCGGCCCCAGAGCCAGCGTCAGTCCGGAAATGACGAGGATCGCCGGCAGGCCGAAAAACAGCAGCACGATCATGGCGCCCTTGAACAGCTCGATGCCGCGGCCGGTATATTCGAGCGGCTCGCCATTGATGTGGACGCAAGACCAGATATGCATCCGCATTTGCGTCTTGCCCCAGAACCGGTAGATGGTGAGGGTCACGAGGCCCAGCACGAAATTGACGATGGTGATGCGCAAGAGGCCGGGCCTCGGCACATAGTCGATGCGGAGCGTTTCGCCCGCCGTCGCAATCGAGACATCATTCATGCCGCTGGCCCGCCTAATTCTGTGTCTTTAATACAACTACGCCATGATTTCTCGCAATGGCCCGAAACCCCGCCACAATGAACCTTTCATCCGCCCAAATTGGTCCATAGCGTCGAGCGTCTTCCTGCCGGCGAAACTCGCGACACAAGCGCAAGTCCTCGCTTTGCACGGTCACGGCTGCACTCTTACCCAACGAACCTCATACAGGATTTGCAATGGACGCCAAGGCGATCAGCAAGACGAAACTCCCCAGCCGCCATGTGACCGAAGGGCCGGCCCGCGCGCCGCACCGGTCCTATTACTACGCCATGGGTTTGACCACCCAGCAGATCCACCAGCCCTTTGTCGGCGTTGCGTCGTGCTGGAACGAGGCCGCACCTTGCAACATCACGCTGATGCGCCAGGCCCAGGCGGTGAAGAAGGGGGTCGCCGCCGCCAACGGCACGCCGCGCGAATTCTGTACCATCACGGTCTCCGACGGCATCGCCATGGGCCACCAGGGCATGAAGTCGTCGCTGGTGTCGCGCGAATGCATCGCCGACTCGGTCGAACTCACCATGCGCGGCCATTGCTACGACGGGCTCGTCGGTCTCGCCGGCTGCGACAAGTCGCTGCCCGGCATGATGATGGCCATGGTCCGCCTCAACGTGCCATCGGTCTTTATCTATGGCGGCTCGATCCTGCCCGGCACCTTCAAGGGCAAGCCGGTCACCGTCCAGGACGTGTTCGAGGCGGTGGGCAAGCATTCGGTCGGCACCATGTCGGACGAGGATCTCCATACGCTCGAGCAGGTGGCTTGTCCGTCCGCCGGCTCCTGCGGCGCGCAGTTCACGGCCAACACCATGGCGACGGTGGCCGAGGCCATCGGCCTTGCCTTGCCCTATTCCTGCGGGGCACCCGCTCCCTACGAGATCCGCGACAAGTTCTGCTACGCCTCCGGCGAGATGGTGATG
>JANNSP010000275.1:0-2128 GCA_031402975.1 Hyphomicrobiales bacterium | reverse complement strand
CAAGGCCATCGTGACGCTGTGTTCGACCGACGACCGCTATGAGGACGACATCCACTACAAGGGCGGCTGCCTCATCAACGAGAACATGGGCTGGGCGGCGACCATGTTGGCCTATTCGTCGCGCCCGCCCGATCCAAAGGTTGTCGGCAACAAGTGGCGACGGATGTGGATGGAGCGGCTGAAACACGAGCCGTTCCTGATCATTCCGTGGCTCCAACATCCACATCGCGACGCCTATTGGAAGCACGGCTCGGTGTGCGAGAACTGGGGCGCCATCGAAACGCCGGCGTTGATCGTCGGCGGCTGGAACGATGCCTATTCCAACGCCATCCCCCGGCTGATGAAGGGGCTTCGCACGACGCGCAAGGCGATCATCGGGCCGTGGGCGCACAAGTATCCGCATTTCGCCATTCCGGGACCCCGCATCGGCTTCCTGCAGGAGGCGCTGCGCTGGTGGGACCAGTGGCTGAAGGGCGAGCCCGCCGGTGTCGTGCGCGATCCCGACTACCGCTATTACATCATGAACTCGCACAAGCCCGCCCAGTTGCGGGACCATATCGACGGGCGCTGGGTGGGCGACAGCTTCTGGGGCTACGGCCATGTCGACACCAAGAAATGGTATCTCAACGAAACCGGCATCGGCGGCGGCGAGGAGCCGGAAAAGGCTTTGACGATTTCGTCGAAGCAGACCGTCGGATTGGATGGCGGCGAATACTGTCCGATCTGGCTCGGGCCGGAATTCGCGGGCGACCAGGCGAAAGACGATGAAGGCTCGCTCACCTTCGATTCGCCCGCCCTCATCGCCGACATGGATATCGTCGGCCAGCCGGCGGTCGAGATCGATTTCTCCGTTGACAGGCCGGTCGCCTTCGTGGCGGTGCGGCTTAACGACGTGTTCCCGACGGGCGAGGTGGCGCGCATCACCTACCATCTGCAGAACCTGTGCATGCGCGACAGCCGCGAGACGCCGAAGGCGCTGGAGCCCGGCAAGCGCTATCGCATGAAGATCAAACTCGACGACATCGCCTGGCGCATTCCCAAAGGCCACAAGCTCCGCGTGGCGATCTCCACCAACTACTTCCCACTGATGTGGCCGGCACCCGAAGCGGTGACATTGACGGTTTATGCGGGCAAGTCCGTCGTGCATGTGCCGGTGCGCAAGGAAATTCCGAACGAGGCGCCGCTGTCCTGGCAGCCGCCGGAGGGCGCCAAGGCGGCGAAGCTGAAGCAGTTGAAGAAGCCCTGGCACAGCCGCGAGACGGCGCATGATCCCGCAACCGGCGAAACGCGGATCGACATCGTCGACGATTTCGGCTCGGTCGAAATTCATCCGCACAAACTGGTGACTTATTCGGCAGGCCGCGAAATCCACACGATCCGCGACGGCGATCCCTTGTCGGCGAAAATGGAAACGCACTGGACCGAGGAACTGAGCCGCGGCACTTGGAACGCCCGCACCGAAACCTATGGGCGGCTGACGTCGACCAAGACCCACTGGATCGTGTGGGGGAAGATTGAAGCGTTCGAGGGCAAGAAGAAAGTGTTCGAGAAGGAATTCAACGAGAAGATCGAGCGCAAGCTGCAGTGACGCAAAGACCCGGCAGATTGCTCTGCCGGGCCGTTATCGTTCAGGCGTGGCCGGTCAGAAGAACGAGCAGGAGCCGGTTCCATGGACCGCCCTGGCGCTGCCGCAGGCCGGGTTGAACAGGTTCTTGAACAGGTAGCTGTTGTTCGGTCCGCTCAAGGCCGAGGCGCCCTGGATCTTCGGCGATTCGCTGTTGTAGCCCCACGAGGTCGCGGCGAACACGATGTTGCGGAAGGGCCACTGACCCTGGTCGGCGGCCGAGTCGGACAAAGCACCCATGTTGGCGATGTGCGGTCCACCGCTCGAGCCGCCGCGCATGCCGCTGCCGTAGACATAGTCACGGCCGTCGGACACGTAGAGGTGTTCGCCCTTGGTCATGAAGTTGCCGCCATAGTAGTTGCCGGGATAGCCGAGCTGGGTGAGCGACCAGTAGGGCTGCAGGCAGTTTGACAGGCAGACACCGTACCAACCGGTGAAAGCGCCCATTTCAAAAGTGGGGTTGGCGTTGTTGTCGCGGGTGTTCAGCACCACGATGCCGACGTC
>JANNSP010000274.1:0-10771 GCA_031402975.1 Hyphomicrobiales bacterium | reverse complement strand
GGGCAAGGGCCGGATCGGTCTCGATGACCGGAACCGCCTGTCGGGAAAGATCGCCACCGCCACCAACGATCTCGACGGCCTCTTGCAGGCCGCCGCTCCTCTCCTGCGCATGAACGACAAGGACCGCGCGGCGCTCAGGCTCGTGCTCGGCCTTTTCGGCAAGGAGATGAAAGCCGACATGATCTTCCGGGATGGCGATCTGTATTGGGGACCGCTCCAGCTGGGCGAGCTTACCCCATTATTCTGATTGGGAAAATTGCCAACCGGAAGTGGTAAACAATAACTTTTCTTTCCGCCACTGGTATGTTATCGGGCGCTGCGGCCGCCAGCGCTTGCGCGTGCCCGGCCAGCCCAACTCGGAGAATTCGTTTGATCCTCTACACCTGCGCCAATGACCGGATGATCGAATATTCGAGGGTCACGCTGGTTGCGGCGCGGCAGAACCTGCCCGGCGCCGAAATCCGCATCATCCCGTTTGACGAAAATATCGAGCTGACCCAGGCCTTGGCCGCGCGCGTCGGTGCGAAAGTGATCGAGCCCGATCCCTTCTGGGACATGATCGGCAAGCACCTTTACGGCGATATCGAGTATCGCCCCGGCATCCCGTCATTCCGCTATTTCCGCAAGCTGAACATCTTCAACGGACAACCGGAACGCTTCCTGTTTTTCGATGCCAACATGGCCATCCTGTCGGATCTGAAGGAGCTCTTCCAGGCCTATCGGCCGCAACGCTCCAGCGTGGTTTTCAGTCATTACGCCCAGCCGCGCCAGTTCAAGGTCTGGGCGGCGCCCACCTTGCGCATGCTCAATCCGTCGATGCGCGACGGCTACGGCTGTTCCGGGATCATGGGCAAGGGCGACGCCATTTCAAAGGATGACGCCAGAATCTTCCTCCGCAACAAGAATTGGAAAAGGCTTTTCGCCAAGGCGCCGGAACAGGCCTTCATGTCGGCGCTGTCATGCATCATCGGGGCCCATTGGATGGTGTTTTCTCAGTTGCTGGGAGTGAGCGCGCGCAACGTCGTATCGGCCGCGCCGCTGCGGCGGATCGGCGATGATGGGCGCTTCTACTACACCGAAGGCGGCCTGCAGGGGAAGGTCTCGCATTTCTGCAAATGGACCCACCAGTCCCTGCGCGAGGACACCAAGAACATCGATCTGTACCGGGTATTGGAAGCCAGGGCGGATGACTACCTGCGCGACGCCCCTCCGAGACGATAAAGCTGTAAGGACTTGAGCTGCAATGAATGAACCGCAAAAATCGGGCACCCTGAACCTCTCCGACTACTTCCGCTATGGTCAGTGGCGCGGCGCCGCCGAGACGATTTCGGGAGTAGGCTCGACCGTGGCCTATACCCAGCCCTTGCGCCAAAGCCTGCCCAAGCTTCTCGGCGAGCTCAAGATCAAGCGGCTGCTCGATGCGCCGTGCGGCGACTTCAACTGGATGAAGGAGCTCGATCTCGGCGACATCCACTATACCGGATTGGACATCGTCGAACGGATCGTCGAGGAAAACATCGCCAAGTTCGCCAACTCAAGGCGCGAGTTCTTCAAGCGCGACATCACCAGGGATGCGCTTCCCAACGCCGATCTCATCATGGTCAGGGATTGCCTGTTCCACCTTCCCTTTACCAGCATCGCGGATTTCTTCGAAAATTACCTCCGGTCGAACATCGAATATGTCCTGCTCACCAACAATGCCAATCTCAAGAATGTCAATCTCGCCGTTCCAGGGCAGTACCGGCCGGTCAACTTCCTGTTGCCTCCATTCGAGTTTCCGCAACCCTCGGCTGGCCGGAAGCTGCGTGACTATCCCGATGGACAACCGGAACGGTACATGTATCTGTGGACCCGCGATCAGCTTGTCGAGGTTCTGACGCCGCGCAAAATCAGTGAGCTGAGGAATCTCCCGCCGCCGCCGGCTCCCAAGCCGGCCGCGCCCAAAGCCGCTACGGCCACGGAACCGGCGATCAGCCCGCACCTTGTCCTTATGGAACGCGCGCGGCACGCGAACAGCCATCTGCCCACGTATTTCGAGGCCTCGAAATATCCCGGCACGCTGTCGGAGATCATCCGGCTGAGTTTCGATAGGCTGGGTTTTTTCACCAGGCATCCGCCGCGCGCCTTCGAATATCCATGGATCGTCGAACATATTCCGAAGACCTCCGGGCTCGTCATCGACCTGGGCGCGGGATTGTCTCCGGTTCCCTTCCTCCTCGCCGAAAGGGGAGCGAAAGTCCTCACCGTTGACTACAGCGATATGGTGAGGAATGTCGCCAACAAGGCGCGCTGGAATGAATGGGGTTTTTTGGATTACAGCCAGATCGATGGCAGAATCGAGTCCCGGAACGTCGACTTCTCCAAGCTCCCCATTCCGCAAGGATGCGCCGACGTCGTCTATTCCGTGAGCGTGATCGAGCACATGCCCGCCACGATCCGGCGCGAAGTGGCGCTGACGGCGGCGCGGGCACTCCGGCCGGGAGGAATGATGGTGTTGACGCTGGATCTCATGCCGCGAGCCTACCAACTCTGGAACAGGGATCGCGGCAAGGTGGTCGAGAGCCCGGAAGAGCACGGCACCCTGAATGACTTCATCCATGAGTTGTGGCAGGCCGGAATCGCCCTCAACTCGCTCTCCATTGAAAGGGCATTGCCGGGATCGGGTGTCGATATTGCCTGCCTGACGGCGCGAAAGTTGGCGATTGGCTGACGAGCCGGTAAGCCAGTCGCAAGCAATCGAAAGTTCCACCAATGCCCAAGAGAAGATTGAGATACGCCGCCGCTGTTCCCGGCATCCTCGAGAAGGTCAATACAAAACATATCTTCGCGCAAAAACACGCGATGAACATCTATGCGCCGGGAGCGATCTACAGCCTGATCCCGAAAAACGCCTGCTCGACATTGCGGCTTTCCATCTCGATCGAGAATGGCTGCCTGAAGGAGGCATCGCAAGCCGCCTGGATCGTTCCCAATACCTATGCTTTTTCCGCCAGCCTGGCCGACCTTATCAGGGCCCGGTACACATTCATCATCTTGCGCTGCCCCTATGCCCGTCTGGCCAGTTGTTTTCTGGACAAATTCACGCATGCGACCGTTCCGGCCCATAAATATCTGCGGGCCCAGCCCGCGTTCGGCGAGGATCTCAATGCCCTCACTTTCAAACACTTCTGCTTGAGTCTCAAAGAGCGGCGAATATTCAACCTCGACTCGCACTGGAAGCCGCAGGTCGATTTTATCGTGTATGACGAATACGACGACGTCTTCTGCGTCGAGCGGCTGGCCGCCGCCAGCAGCACCCTGCGCGACAAGATCGGGCTGGACGTCGTCGATGCCCGCGACTACATCAAGCACGGCACCGATCAATACACCAAACTGTCGCGGACGGAGAAATACGCGGCATTGCCGATTGGCGACATCAAGCAGATGCGCCAGACCGGATTTGTCCCGCATGCCGCAAGTCTTTTCGACGATGAAACGAAATCCTGCCTGGAAAGCCTTTACGCCGAGGATATCAAACTCTTCGGCGAGCATTTCCCGGGCATATCAGTGTTCGCGGCCGGTTCCTGACCGTCTGTTACAGGTCTGTCCGGCGGGGATTCCAGCGGCCGGCGGGGCTGAGCCCAAGCGCCGCCAGGCCCGAATATTCCTCCTCGAATTTCTTGGCAAACAGCTCGGGGAAGAAATCCGGCATCGGCGCGTGCGGCGACTCGGCGACCTTGCGCGACAGAAGTTCGCCCTTGAAATCGAAATGCGGCACGTCGAGAAAATCCTCGAGCTCGCTTAGCCAGCCCTGGTGGTCGCGATGGATGTCCTCGAAGAAAAACACCCTGAGCTGATGGTCGCCGAGACTCTGCCGCAGGCGGGTCACCGTGCCGGTGTAGTCGCCGTTGTCCCAGATGAAGGGCTGCCGCGCGAAATCATGGAAGTCGTCGCGCGACCACGACTGGATGGAGGAGAACTTCCCCGTGAAGTGCAGATGGAAGCGGATATGGGACCATAGCCGCTCCACCGGATTGCGCATCACATAGATGACTTTGACATTCTCCGCGAACGCCTTGACGTGGTTCCAGCCGTCCGCGCCCATGTGGCAGTAGAGGTTGCTGAAATCGGCGCAGTATTTCTGGTTGCGGCGGAAACTGAACAGGTTGGCATACCAGCTGTCGTCGACCGGGCTCGACAGATAATTGCCATACCACAGCAGCTTGTGGCGCAGCGCGGCGGCGTTGGCCTTGTCGGGATCGATGTTCTGCAACGCATGTTTCGTCCTCGCCAGGCGATTGCGGTCGTCCAGCCTGATCTGCGAGGTGTGCAGATGCGCGAAGTAGTGAATTTCCTTCTCATAGGAGAAATAGATCGAGGGATGCCGGTCGAGAACGCCATACAGCCATGTCGTTCCGCTTTTCATGGCCCCAGCGCACAGGAAAAGATTTTCAATCAGCATTCTCTACTCGCTCATGTCTTGTGAACGGAGGATGCCCCCCGCTGGATCTCAGGCAACGACGCGAACCTCCGCGCCCTCGGCCAGAAGCCCGGTCAGCATTTCGGAAAGCTCGCTCGCCTGGTCGTCGCAGGTGACGATATCGCCCTTCCTCGGATTTGCATAGTCGAGTGGAACGGGTTGCTCCAACAGCCGCTCCAGCGCCTGTTTCAGTCCCGCCGGATTGGTGCTCATGGGAATGAGCGTCGAATTGACGCCATCGACGCAATCCTCGGCGATGCCGCCCGCGTCGCTGGCGATGACCCAGACGTCGCGGATCAGGGCCTCGCGCACGGTCAGGCCGAAACTCTCCTTCCACAGCGAGGGAAACAGCAGGACGTCGATCGAGGCAAAGAAATCGTCGATGTTGCGCGCCGTATAGCCCGGATGAAAGCGCAGGACTCCCGGAATGGACCAGTCGATCTCATGGCGCCAGGTGCGCCCGATATTCTGCGCGGCATCGACGATCACCAGTTCATAGTCGGTGCGGCTCAATGACCGGAACGCCTCGAGGATCTGCTTCGATCCCTTGTTCGGCCCAGGCCCGCCGACAAAGCCGAATCGCAAAGCCGGGCGGCCGGTGCGGCGATAGTCCTTGGACGGCGGAAGCACGCCGTTCTTGTTGGTCCGGCAACGCCGCGCCGGCAGCTCGTTGGCGACGCCCAAATCGCGGAAATAATTGCTCGGGAACAGGATGAGGTTCGCCTTCATCAGCTCGGCATACAGCACGTGTCTCCGGGCCACCGTCTGACCGAGGTCCGGCACGCAGTAACCGCAGATCGCGTGATCGACCTTGACCTGATGACAGTAGCTGCCGCTTTCCATGACCATGAACTGGCGTTCGCACCACCACCAGGCGTCATGGATCGTCACGGCCAGCGGAATGCCCCGGGCCTCGAAATAGCGGAAGAACGTGGCGCCCATGTTTTGCACGCAATGGATATGGGCCACGTTCGGATCGAAGGCCGACACGATCCGCTCGAACGCCTCGTCGAATCTGGGGTTGGCGAAGCGCTCGCCCGAATTCAGGTGCGGCGGCAGGCAGACTGCGACGACATCGATGCCGTTCATCTTGTAGCGTTTGGAGGTGTAGGGGGCAATCGTCGGGTCCTGGAAAGTCGTCACCACCAGCACCTGCCAGCCATGATTGCGCGCCAGCCGTTGCGCCATGGCCTGGACCACGATCGTGCCGCCGCCATAGGACCACGGCTCATAGTGAACATTGGCGAGGAGCAGCCTTGGTCCCGTCATGGATCCGATCTCCGTAATCGCGTTTGTAGCTCCGCGTCCAGCCCATGGGCAATCACGTCGGTCGAGTATTCGGTCAACGCCGAGTGGCGCGCCTCCATTGCCATCCGGTGGCGCAGCGTATCGCCGGAGATGACATCCGACAAGCGCTCGATCCACTCTTCCTCGCCGTCGGCGAGAACCCCGGTTCGGTCGGCGTGGATCACATTCGCGAAATCTCCGACCCGCGAGGCGATGGTCGGAACGCCGACGACGGCGGCGTCGAGAAAGCGAATGGCGCTCTTGCACTCGTTGAAGCGGTCCGGAAGGAGGGGCACGATATTGATGTCGATCTGCGCCATGCTCGCCAGATACCCGCCATAACTGGTGAAGGGAACCTCGACGATCCGGCTGGCATGGGCGGCAAACGACTGGGGAAGGTTGAGATAACCGCTGATCGCGAGGCGCGCATTGTCGAACCGATCGAAGATGGCCAGCAGCGGCCTCTCGATCAGGCGGAAATCCGCTTCATGGGCGCGCGACCCTGAGGCATAACCCAGAACCACGATTCCGTCGGTCTCCTGCGGCTTGGTAGCGCGCGCCACCTCGGCCCAGTGCCGTGTTTCGGCATCGACGGCGTTGCGCCACACATAGACGAAGCGCGAGGACTGACTGGCTAGATCCTTCATGGCGGGCGTGCTGGTGATGACGAAATCGCAGCGCAACATGGCCCGCCGGTAGCTTTCCGTTTCCGACAGCAGGCTGGCGCGTTCGTCGGCCGTCAGGAATTCCAGGTTCGGATTGCTGCCATAGACGCCCTTGTCGAAGATCGGATCGTCGATGTCGTAGCCCGCCGGAATGCCCAGCCGCCGGGCTTCCGCCAGATAGGCGTTGAACGCGTGATTTTCCTTCATCCGGTAGAATATGACCGAAGAGGCGCACTGCATGATGTTGAGCGAGCGCGGCATATCCCCCCAGAACGAGTAGTCAGCCTGCAATCCAATGGACTTGAGCGTTTCAAGCTTCTGGATGACCCGGTATTTCTTGCATTGCGGCAGGTTGAGATCGCCGATGATCGCCACCACGCCATGCGGAAAGATGGCGGCGGCTTTTTCCGCCATTTCGAACCGCGGCAGCTCGGGGCGGGACCGCATTGCCGATGCGCCGGTTTCGGCGATGGAATTGAAAGCTGTCAGATAGGTCACCGGCGGAACGGGCGCCGAACCATTGATCTTCCGGCGCAGCATCTTCATCGAACGCTGCCAGCCGTTGCGGCGATAGTAGCTCCAGGCGCGCTTCAAGACATCATCATCCATGATTTGGTACTCTACTGACCCGACAGGATTGTTCATTCAAACTGTTTCCCGGGCGGGCCGCCCCCCAAATCGCGGTCCCCGGTTGATCGGACTCCCTACTCCCCAAATTTAATGATTTTATGATCACCGCGCCGATTGGCCCAGCGCCTCGACAATGGCGCTGCCCATGGCCACCGTTGAAACGGCTGCGTTGCCCTCGCCCGCGATGTCCCTGGTCCGCAGACCCTGGGCCAGAACCGAAGCGATGGCCCGGTCGAGCCGGTCGGCCCAGTCGCCCAGGCCGAAGGAATAGCGCAGCGCCATGCCGAAACTGGCGATCATGGCGATCGGATTGGCGGCGCCCGTTCCGGCGATATCCGGGGCCGAACCATGCACCGGCTCATAGAGCGCTCTCCGCCGTCCCGAAACCGCGTCGGCGGCGCCAAGCGAGGCCGAGGGCAGCATGCCGAGCGACCCGGTGAGCATGGCGGCGACGTCCGACAGGATGTCGCCGAACAGGTTATCGGTAACGATCACGTCATATTGTTTCGGTTTCCGCACCAGTTGCATGGCGCAATTGTCGGCCAGCACATGTTCAAGCGCGATATCGGCATAATCCTCGCCATGGAGGCGGGTCACCACCTCGTTCCACAAGACGCCCGATTTCATCACATTGCGCTTTTCAGCCGACGCCACCCGGTGCTTCCGGGTCCGCGCCAGTTCAAAGGCGACGCGCGCGATGCGCTCGATTTCGTAGGTGTCATAGACCTGGGTGTCGATGGCGCGTTTCTGGCCGTTGCCCAGATCGGTGATCGACTTGGGCTCGCCGAAATAGACGCCTCCCGTCAGTTCGCGGACGATCAAGAGATCGAGCCCCTCGACCACGTCGCGTTTGAGCGACGAGGCATCCGCCAGGGCCGGATAGCAGATGGCGGGCCGCAAATTGGCGAACAGCCCCAGATCCTTGCGCAGCCGCAGCAATCCAGCCTCGGGCCGGACGTCATAAGCCACCTTGTCCCATCTGGGCCCGCCGACCGCGCCGAACAGCACCGCGTCGGCGGCCTTGGCCTTCTCCATGTCGGCCTCGGAAATCGCCTGGCCATGGGCGTCATGGGCCGAGCCGCCGACCAGGCCGCGTTCGATCTCGAAGCGGGCGATTCCCTGGCTGGTGAACCATCCGACGATCGTTTCGGCCTCCCGCATCACCTCCGGACCGATGCCGTCGCCGGGAAGAAGCAGCAGATTGAAACTCGCCATCAGTCGTCCCGCATGTTGCAAGTGCGAACGATGGGTAGCGGGACAGGAAGTCCGAGGCAACTGGAAACGGCGTCGCAGGAATCAGACGTCCAGAACGGTCACCACCCGGAACGTTCTCAAATCGCCTTCCTCGCGGATCGAGACATATTCGCCCGGCTTGAACGCATGGTCGCCGAAGCGATAGCCCTGTTCGTCGTCTTCCTCGTCGCTCGCGATGTCGTAGTGGAAGGCCCAAGTGCCGCCGGGCTTGCGGATCACATGGCCGATGTCATCGGCCTCGCCCGGGCGAAAACGCCGGACCCGGCAGTGATCGCGCTCGCTTCGCCATTCCACAGGATCGATCTTGCCGTCTACGTCAAGTGGTGCCGCGAATTCATAGCCATAGTGGCGCGAGCCATCGGGAAACTCCTTGTCCCGGGCCAGTTCCAGCCTGATCTTCTTGAGCATCGTCCGCGTTTCCTCAGTGCGACATAAGGACCGGGCGGTTGAGGCGCGACAGGACGAAGCGCGTCGCTCCTCCGAAGATGAACTCGGTCAGCCGGCTGTGGCCATAGGCCCCCATGACGATGAGGCCACAGCCGCGATCCTCCGCGCAGCGCAGCAGCGCCTGACCGGCGTCGGCGCCGTCGGTGGGAAACCCCTCGGCCTCGGCCTTGACACCGTGACGGGCGAGCGCCGCGGCGAGATCGGCGCCCGGAATGGCGCCCCGGAGTGCCGGATCCTTCTGCGGATCGGCGACGACGACGCGGACCTTGCTTGCCGCCTTGAGGATCGGCAGCGCATCGAAGGCAGCGCGCGCCGCCTCGCGTCCGCCATCCCAGCCGAGCACCACTTCCTCGAACGAAAGACCGCCTTTGCCGACGAAAGGCAGCACCAGGACCGGGCGTCCGGCCGCCATGATCACCTGTTCGACGAAATCGCGCTCGACGCCCGTCACCTCGTCCGGGTTGGTGGCGGACACCACCACCAGATCGGCGCTCCTCCCTTGTGCGATCACCTCGTCGGCGATGATGGGGGTGCGCGAATCGATGACCTGAAGATCGTAACTCAGCCCTTCCTTCTGCATGGCTCCTTCAAACGCCGCGCGGACCATGTCGGTATGATCCTTGAAATAGCTGCGGTTGCCCTCGAACACCTGGGGTGCCGCCTCGAAGCCGACGGACGGATAGACCTGAACCGCGGGAACCACATAGAGCCCCGCCACATGGGCGCCCGACAGGCGGGCGATGGCGGCGGCGGCGGCCGTCACCTGCGACAGGCGGCTGATCTCATTCAGCGATACGAGAATGGTCTTGTAGCCCACAGCCGGTCCTCCCTGCGCATGTTCAACTCTTGGGCCATGACTAACTGCCAGTCCTTGATCGAGGTCAAGTATCAAAGGTCCTGTCCGGCGATAGAAGCGAGGCGGGTGATGTCGGGCACCGTCACCAGCCGGTCGGCGCCGAGGCGGATGACATTCGAGGTTTTGAGCGAGGTGAGCTGGCGGCTCACCGTCTCGATGGTCAAGCCCAGGAAGTCGGCGATGCCGGCCCTGGTCAGCGGCAGCTCGAAATGGGCCATGTCCACTTGCGGCGTGTGGCTGCAACCCAGCATCAGGTTGCGCCTGGCCATCATCAGGAGAAAGCTCGCCACTTTCTCCGCCGCCGTCTTGCGCCCGAGCAGCAGCATCCATTCGCGCGCCGCATCCAGTTCATCGAGAGTGAATTCGAACAGCCGGTGCTGAAGTCCGGGGAACTCCTCGGTCAGGCGCTCGAAGGCGGGCTTGGGAAACATGCAGAGTTCGACGCCGGTCGCCGCTTCCGCCGTATAGGTATTGTTGCGGCTATAGGCGCGGCCGACGAAATCGGGAGCGAACTGCAGGCCGACGATCTGGTGGCGTCCGTCCGCCAGGGTTTTCGACAGCATCACCGTGCCCGAGATGATGGTGGCAAAAAAATCGACCGGCTCCGAGTCGGAAATGATGGTGTCGCCGGCTTCATAGATCTTGCGCCGCGAGATCTGCGACAGCTTGGCGATCTCTATCTCGTTCATCGCCGCGCACACCGACTTGTGGCGCACGGGACAATGATTGCAACGTTGCAAATGTCCAAGGACGACGGGTTGGGCCGATCCATGCATCACGGCATTTTCGGCTCAATCGCCCGTCACCACAAGCCTTAGTTTGACCCTACCGCAGGTTTGATGAATTCGAATCGCGTCTATTCCGCCGCCTGGCGCGCCATCGGGTTGTTGGGATGCGTGGTCCAGTTGGCGTATTTGGGATCGATCGCCTTGCCGGTGCGGGGATCGATGCCGTCCGTCAAGCGTTCCATGGTGATGCAGTTCTCGACCGGGCATACTTCGATGCACAGGTTGCAGGCCACGCATTCGGCGTCGATCACCTCGAAATGCCGTTTGCCGTCCTTTTCCTTCATGATCGCCTGGTGCGACGTATCCTCGCAGGCCGCATAGCAGCGCCCGCATTTGATGCAACTGTCCTGGTCGATCCTGGCCTTCGTCACATAATTGAGATTGA
>JANNSP010000273.1:0-2561 GCA_031402975.1 Hyphomicrobiales bacterium | reverse complement strand
CCTATCTCATCGCCGAGGTGATCGCCATTCCACTGACCGGATTGCTGACGCGGGTGTTCTCGCTGCGCTGGCTGTCGGCGGGGGCCATCGCCTTCTTCACGCTGGCCTCGATCGGCTGCGCCTACAGCACCGGCTTCAACTCTCTCATCTTCTGGCGCGTGTTGCAGGGCTTTGCCGGCGGCGTGTTGATCCCCATCGTGTTCTCGGCGATCTTCCTGCTGTTCGAGCGCGGCTTCGAGCAGACGCTCGCCACCACCATGGGCGGCGTCTTGGCGGTGCTCGCCCCTGCTCTCGGCCCCATCACCGGGGGACTGCTGACCGAGAATTTCTCCTGGCAATGGCTGTTCCTCATCAATGTCGTGCCCGGCATCGTGACACTCATTCTCGGCCTTACCTGCCTGCCGCGCGACAAGCCGCAATTTACGCTGTTCCGCTCGCTCGACTGGATTTCACTCGGCCTCATCGCGCTGACGCTGGCCTCGCTCGAAATCGGACTGAAGGAAGCTCCGGAGCGCGGATGGATTTCGTTTGGCGTCATCGGTTGGTTTGTCATCGTGATGGCGGCTGGATTTCTGACACTTCGGCGCGCCGCGCCGGTCATTGATTTCTCCCTGCTTCGCGACCGCAACCTCTCCTATGGCTGCGCGCTGAGCTTCATTCTCGGCTTCGGCCTGTTCGGCTCGGTCTACCTGATGCCGGTGTTCCTGGCCTTCGTGCGCGGCCACGGGCCGATCGATATCGGCGTCATCATCCTGGTGACCGGGATCGCGCAGCTCGTCACCGCGCCGATCGCGGTGCAACTCGACCGAAGGGCCAGCGCCAGGCTTCTGTCGGCGATGGGGTTCGCGGGTTTTGCAATTGGCCTGGCGATGAGCGGGTTTCAGACGCCGGCCACCGACTATGACGAAATGTTCTGGCCGCAGGTGGTGCGGGGCGGCATCGTCGCTCTGTGCATTCTGCCGCCGACGCGGTTTGCGCTGGGCCTCCTCCCGCTGGCGCGCGTCAGCGAGGCGAGCGGGCTCTATAATCTCTGCCGCAATCTGGGCGGCGCCATCGGCATCGCTTTGATCGACACGATCATGTTCTCGCGCGGACCCGAACACGCGGATCGCCTCCTTGGGCTGATCAAGTCCAATCCGGCCGAGGCCGCTGCGCTGATGGCGATCGGGGTCGACGAATTGCCCGATCCGCAAGATCCCTTAGGGCTAATGGCGGTGATGGACGCGGTCGAGCAGGCGAGCCTCACCTTCGCCATCAACGAGGCCTGGCTGCTGCTGGCGGCGGTGACGGCCTCGGGACTGGTGCTATTGTGGGTGATGGGCCCGATTCGGGGCTCGCCGCCGCCCCTGCCCGAGCGCCGTTAACCATTTGTTTACCAAAAATATTCCGGCCCGGAATGGGGTTCGGCACTTGACGTTCCCGAGTTCCCCACCGAGTCGCAGGAACAGCCCTTGAGAGGGTTCCGGGTAAGTCCCGAAAAGGCTTGAGCTTCCCCATAGAATCGGATCACCTGTCGTCTTATCCACAGATTGCGGAAACCTGTGGACACAACATATGGTATTAATAAATCGTTACCACACCAGCTATTGACGAGTTGGGCCCGCTGTCGTAGTTTTGTCATCAAGACCGGGGGCCACGGCGAGGCACCACATCCTGCCTCCGGAGATCACGATACGAGGACCTGAATCCGCGAGCCCATCTTTCGCGGAGGATGGGCTTTGCGTCGCGAAACGCAGGCGTCGACGGCAACGAGAACAGAGGGGACTGAACCATGCGCATCGAGCGCCGCACCACCAAGGCCGGGCAAGACGCCTATACCGGAATCGACTTCCGCACGGATGTGAGCGAGATCAGGAATCCGGACGGGTCCGTGGTGTTCCGTCTCGCCGATATCGAGGTTCCGGCCGCGTGGAGCCAGGTCGCCGCCGACATCCTGGCGCAGAAGTATTTCCGTAAAGCCGGGGTTCCCGCGGCCTTGAAGCGGGTCGAGGATAACAGCGTTCCCTCCTGGCTGTGGCGCTCGGGGGCCGACGAGGAGGCCCTGCAGGCGCTGCCCGACAAGGTCCGCGTGGTGGGTGAAAAAAGTTCGAAACAGGTGTTCGACCGCCTCGCCGGAACCTGGACCTATTGGGGCTGGAAGGGCGGCTACTTCACCAGCGAGGACGACGCGCGAGCCTTTTACGATGAACTTCGCCACATGATGGCGAGCCAGAAATGCGCCCCCAACTCGCCGCAATGGTTCAACACCGGGCTCCATTGGGCCTATGGCATCGATGGCCCGGGCCAGGGACATTATTATGTGGACCACGAGACGGCGAAGCTGACGAAATCCAAATCCGCCTACGAGCATCCGCAGCCCCATGCCTGCTTCATCCAGTCGATCGCCGACGATCTCGTGGGCGACGGCGGCATCATGGACCTGTGGGTCAGGGAGGCCCGGTTGTTCAAATACGGCTCGGGCACCGGCTCCAACTTCTCCTATCTTCGCGGCGAGAACGAGAGATTGTCGGGCGGCGGCAAATCCTCGGGGCTCATGAGCTTCCTCAAGATCGGCGACCGGG
>JANNSP010000272.1:0-6879 GCA_031402975.1 Hyphomicrobiales bacterium | reverse complement strand
GCGCGTAGCGCCGGATGAGGGGGCGCTTCCGCGAGTCGAACCCACGACTTGACTCGCTGAACTGCCCCCTCATCCGTCTCGCGCTTTCAGCGCGATCCACCTTCCCCCGCGGGGGGGGAAGGGGAAAATCGGAATCAGACCTTGGCTTCCGCCGCCGCTTTTGCCGCGTCCGCCCTGCGCCTCCTCGCTTCGATGAAGCGCACGGCCTGGACCGAGACTTCGTACAAACCGAGGAGTGGCACCGCCATGGCGATTTGCGAGATGGGGTCGGGTGGCGTCAGCACGGCGGCGATGACGAACACGCCGACGATGGCGAACTTACGCCCGCCACGGAGCTGGTCGTAACTGACGATGCCGATCTGACCCATAAGCGTCAGGATGACCGGCAACTGGAAACAGAAGCCGAAGGCCAAAATGAGCATCATGACGAAATCGAGATAGGCCTCGATATCGGGCATGAGTTGGATCGCCTGCTGGTTCTCGTCTCCCGTGCTGGCCGCCAGCGCATAGAAGAAGCTGATCGCCACCGGCAGCAGGAAGAAATAGACGAGCGCCGCCCCCAGCAGAAAGAAGATCGGCGTGGCGAACAGATAGGGCCGGAAGGCCTGGCGCTCCTTGGCGAACAGGCCCGGCGCCACGAAGCGGTAGATCTGGGTGGCAATCAGCGGAAAAGCGATGAAAATCCCACCGAAGAAGGCGATCTTGAGCTTGACCAGGAACACTCCGAGCAGCTTGATCGAGATCAGGCTGACATCGTCGCCGGTGCCCCATTTGAACGGTAAGACGAGGATGCGGAGAATGTCGGAGGAAAAGAAGAACGAGCCGATGAACGCGGCGATGAAGCCGAAAATGCAGTACATCAGCCGGCGGCGCAGTTCGATCAGATGCTCGATCAGCGGCGCCTCGGTGGCGTCGATCTCTTCCTGGCTCATGTCGAGGCAGGTTTCTTGTCATCGGCGGAGGCCGGCGTCTCGCCGAAATATTTCTTGAAGTCGCTGTCCTGCTTCTTGACTTCCGCGGTCACCGACTTCTTCACCTGCTCCATCGGATTGAGGTTGCGGATCGACTGGAAGTCCTTCTTCACCTCGTCGAGGCCCGCATCCTTGATGGCTGAGTCCATGTGGCCCTGGAACTCGCGCGCCATGCCACGCATCTTGGCCACCGACTTGCCGATGGCGCTCAGCACTTTCGGCAGGTCCTTAGGGCCGATGACGATCACCGCCACGATGCCAATGACGACGAGTTCGGTGTAACCGATGCCGAAGTCGAACATGTCAGTTTCCGGCGCTAGGCTGCTGACGTCATCCTAGCTCTTGACCTTGTCGGCCTCGGCCTTGCTCTCGGCCGCCACCTGATCGAGCGTCTTGGGCGTCCCCGAAGCCGTCTCCGTCTCGTCGTCCGCCATGCCCTTCTTGAAGCTCTTGATGCCCTTGGCGACGTCGCCCATCAGGTCGGAAATCTTGCCGCGCCCAAACAGCAGCACCACGACCAGAATGACCAGCGCCCAATGCCAGATTGATAGAGAACCCATTAAACCCAACTCCTTTGACCGGGAGATGTCTTCTCCCTCGCGTGAAGCGCGCAATATTGCAGAAACGCTCTGGCACCGCAACAAAAGCGGACCCTGACCTTCAGATGGTGAGTGCCATGGCTTTTGCAAAGACCAGAACGTGATCGCTATCGACGCGGAACATGGCGGTGCTGCCGCGCTCCGGAGCGCCGGTGGCGTCAAGCCGGACCATCAGCGGGTTCTCGATCCCCTTGAACAGCAGCTGGCACTGCACCCGGTCGCCGATGAAGCGGGCCTCGATGCAATAGCCCTCGATGCCGATGCCGGCGCGGGCCAGGCGAATGCCCTGGGGGCGGATCATCACTACCGCGCGCGTTCCATCCGCTACGGTTGACGCAACGAAAACGCCGAGCGGCGTCGCCGCCTGCCCGTGCTTCACCACAGTCTCGATCTCGTTGAAATCGGAGAAAAAACGGGCCGCGTCCGCATCGATTGGACGGCGATAGAGATCCTCAGGCGAACCGATCTGAATGAGAGCCCCCTGGCGCATCAGCAGGATGCGGTCGGCCAGTTCCATCGCTTCGACCGGATCGTGGGTGACGAGCAGCGTGGTGGCGCGGGTTTCCTTGAGCAGCGCCAGGGTTTCGCTCCTGACCGATTCGCGCAGGCGCTGGTCGAGGCCGGAAAAGGGCTCGTCCATCAACATGACCTGGGGCCGTGGCACGATGGCTCTCGCCAGCGCCACGCGCTGCTGTTCGCCGCCCGAGAGCTGATGCGGATAGGTATCCTCGCGGCCTGCAAGTCCCACCCGCTCCAGCGCATGATGGGCGATCCTTCTCGCCTCGGCCGCCCCCATGTCTTTCAGGCCGAAAGCCACGTTGCCGAGGATCGACAGATGCGGGAACAGGGCGAAATCCTGGAACATCAGGCCAACATTGCGCTTTTCCGGCGCCACGTAGCGCGACGGCCCCGCCACTTCCGCGCCATCGATCAAAACCCGGCCGGCGGTGGGCCGGTCGATCCCGGCGGCGATCCTGAGCACGGTGGTCTTGCCGCAGCCCGAGGGCCCTAGCAGGCAGGCGATCTCGCCCGGCTGCAATTCGAAGCTCACATCGTGGACCGCCGTTGTCCTGACAAACCGCCGCGATACACGCTCGAAGGCGAGAAGGCCGGCAATTGTAGCGCCGGCCGTGCCCCGCTGTCCCCAGGGGGTGGGCTTGACGTCGGAAACGATATCGGGACGCGCGTTCATGGCAAGCGCCAATACACCACTTGCCGGCGCGATAAAATGGCGGTGTTTGCGGGTAGCTATCAGGCGGCGGCGGAAATCACCCGGTTGCGGCCTTCGTGCTTGGCCCGGTAGAGGGCGAGATCGGCGCGTTTCATGATATCCTCGACCTTGTCCTCGATGCCCACGAGCGTGGCGATACCGATCGACAGTGTGATGTTGAGCGGCACCGACGCTCCCGCGTTGAAGGCCTTGGAGGCCACCGATTTCCGCATCCGTTCGCCGATCTTTTCGGCGACCGCCGCGTCGGTGGAGGGTAGCACCACGACGAATTCCTCGCCGCCCACGCGGCAGGCCATGTCGACATTGCGGATGGTTGAGCGGATGCGGACCGCGAGTTCCTGCAGCACCCGGTCGCCGGCATCGTGCCCGTGGCTGTCATTGACCACCTTGAAGTGATCGACGTCGATGGCGAGGATCGACAGCGCCTTGCCGCGATTGACCGAATGTTCGACCAGATGGCCCAGGTGGGTTTCGAGATAGCGCCGGTTGTAGAGGCCGGTAAGCGCATCCGTCACCGCCATCTCGATCGACGCCTGGACGTTGAGGCGGAGCTGCTCGGTATAGCGCGAGCGCCGGATCTGGGTGTTGACGCGGGCCAGCAGTTCCTGCTTGTCGATGGGCCGGATCAGATAGTCGTTGACCCCCATGTCGAGGGCCCGCAGCAGGCGCTGGTGATCGTCGGGATCGACGATGATGAGGATCGGAACCTGGCGCGTCTGCTCCAGCGACTTGAGTTGCGAGCAAAGACGAAGCGCGTCGACGCCGTCCATGTCGAGATTGACGATGAACAGTTCGAAGGGCTCGCTTTGCTGCGTGGCCACCGCGATCGCGGTCTGCTGGTCCTCGACCACCGTCACTTGATGGCGGCCCGCCAGCGCCGCCTTGACACGTTCGGCCGCCGCGGCGCGGTTGTCGACGATCAGCACCCTGCCCGGCTTGTTCTCGGCCTGCTGGCGCCCGGCCACGAACAGCCGCATCGAATCACTGCTGTCGGAGCGGTTGCGCAATTCATCGGTCAGCATCTTGAGGCGGACCAGGCTTTTCACCCGGCAGAACAGGGAAACGTCGTTCACCGGCTTGGTGAGGAAATCGTCGGCCCCGGCTTCGAGGCCGCGGACCCGGTCCTCGGGCTGGTCGAGGGCCGTCACCATGACCACCGGGATATGCTGGGTCTGCGGGTTGGCCTTGATGCGGCGGCACACCTCGATGCCGTCGATACCGGGCATCATCACGTCAAGCAGCACGATGTCGGGCTTGGTGCGCTGCACCGATTCGAGCGCGTCGACGCCGTTCATGGCGGTGATTACTTCGAAATACTCGGCCGCCAGCTTGGCTTCGAGCAGCCGGACATTGGCCAGGATGTCATCGACGACGAGAACGCGCGCGGTCATTTTACCTGCTTCAGGAAGCCGTCGATGGTTTGCAGGAAGCCAACTACCGAGATCGGCTTGGAAATATAGGCCTCGCAACCGCTTTCGCGGATCTTCTGCTCGTCCCCCTTCATGGCGAAGGCGGTGACCGCGATCACCGGGATGCGGCGCAGCTCATCATCTTCCTTGAGCCACTTGGTGACTTCGATCCCTGAAACCTCGGGGAGCTGGATGTCCATGAGGATCAGGTCCGGCATGTGGCGGCGGGCGAGATCGAGCGCCGACAACCCGTCGCGGGTCTGGATCACCGAATATCCATTGGCCTCAAGGAGGTCATTGAACAGCTTCATGTTGAGCTCGTTGTCTTCGACAATGAGCACCGTTTTTGGCCGGGCTGGAATGGCCCCTGGCATTTTCATTTGTCCCACCGGAATTGTTCCGCCCAAGTTCATGTAGCATCCGCCTTTTTTTGCCTGCCGGGGACTCGCAACGCGAGCGAAGTCCCTCTACAAGCCATCCCTGTCGAGTGGGGGGATTGTCTGCCCATTGGGTAACCAACAGTTTAACCGGGGGCTCATCGAGGCGCTATCCGGCCTGGGTGGTTAAAGATGAGCGAAGAAAATGCCTCCGAGGAAACTAGAAACCACTGCAGAAGCGGAAGTCATGGCGTTGAATATGCTGACCTTTATCGCCAGCGACGAGCAGCGCCTGGGAGCCTTCCTCAATTCAACCGGAACGCCGCCCGGCGACTTGCCGAGACTGGCGCTGGACCGGCATTTCCTGGCCGGGGTCTTCGATTTTGTACTGGCCGACAAGTCTCTGCTGCTGATGTTTGCCGAAAGCGATGGGGTGAAGCCCGAATCGCTGACGCGGGCCCGCAGGGGCCTGCCGGGAGCCGCCGATGATTGACACGACCCGCGACCAGATCGCGCAATTGCGCTTGACCGGGCGGCCGCTCGTCATCTGCGACGTCGACGAAGTGGTCGTCCATTTCACCCGGGATTTCGAGTCCTATCTCGAACAACGGAGACTGTGGCTCGATACGTCGAGCTTCGCGCTCAACGGCAATATCCGAGGTCTGGACGGCGGCCTGCCCCTGCCGGCCGCAGACGTACAGGCCTTGATCGAGAGCTTCTTCGCCGAACGCACCCTCCATCTCGAACCGATCGACGGCGCCGTCGAGGCCCTGCTCCACTTCGCTGAACTGGCCGACATCGTGATGCTCACCAACCTGCCCCATGCCGCAGCCGAGGACCGGCGCAGCAATCTCAAGGGCCATGGCCTGTCTTTCCCGGTCGTCACCAATTCCGGCCCAAAGGGCCCGGCGGTCAAGGCGTTGGCGGGTCTGGCCCAAGGCCCCGCGGTGTTCATCGACGACAGTCCGGGCTTCCTGGCCTCGGCGCGCGAGCATGCGCCAGACGTCCATCTCATACATTTTCTCCATGACGACCGTTTTGCCCGGCACATCGAGCCGCTGGACTACGTCTCGCTCCGCACCCATAGCTGGGCGGAAGTGAAGCCGCATGCGAGCTTGCTGATCGCGCCTCGGTAAAAAGCAGTTTGCGAACTCCCATCCTAACCGTCACCCCCGCGCAGGCGGGGGCCCCGCTAACCTGTTGAAAAAGCGGGATTCCCGCCTTCGCGGGAAAGACAAAATTGAGAGAGTGCGCGCTAAGCGATCTTCCGCTTGCCGTCCGCAATAAGACTCACAATCTCGAACATGATATGGGCGGCGACCATCGCTGTTATGTTGTTGGGATTGTCCTTGGTCGGCATCAGGCAGACCACGTCGCCGCCGATGATGTTCAATCCGCGGGCGCCGCGCAACAGGCGGTTGGCCTCGTCGATGCTCCAGCCGGTCACTCCCGCTTCGATGTTGGAAACGCCGGGCGCCACGCTTGGATCGAGGCAATCGAGATCGAAGGTGATGTAAAGGGGCGCGTCGCCGATCCGCTGGCGGAAGATGTCGATCGAGGCTTCGGCCCCGATGTCGCGGTAGCGTTGCATGGTGACGACTTCGTAGCCGAGATCGAAGGACGGTTTCAGCCAGTCGCGGGTGCGGGTATTGCCACGCATGCCGATCTGCACGCTCTTCGAGGCGTCGAGATTGCCCTGGCGCACGCAATAGGCGGCCCAGTGCGCCGCCGATTTCTTCGCCCCCAGCCAGTGCGGGATGTTTTCAAAGGAATCGGTATGGGCATCGAAGTGGAGGAGCGCCGCCTTGCGCCCTTGGGTGAGGCGCGATTGCGGACCGGCGATCGCCTGGACGATGGCTCCGGTGATGCCGTGGTCGCCGCCGATCGAAACCGGATTGGCGCCCGCCTGATCGATCGCGCGGAAGAAGGCCGAGATGCGCTCGACCGAGGCCTCGTTGTCCATGGCCTCGGGCAAGGGAACATCGCCCAGATCGTTGATGCGGCAGGTTTCCCACGGAGATAGATCGAAGGCCTGGTGGACGCGCCGGTTATGGGCCGAAACATGGCGGACGGCGCGCGGACCCAGATGCTGGTCGCGTTCGGTCGAGCCGTTGCCGGAACTGTGCGGCACGCCCACGAGTGCGATATCGGTGTTGGCGGGATCGGCGTCGTGGGCGCAGCGGAACAGCGTGGGGATGCCCCACCAGTAGAGCGTCTCCATCAGTTTGCCCGTATCGTCCCGGCTCATCCGCGATAGCCTCCGAAATCCATGACGCCGTGAGCTTCGAGCGC
>JANNSP010000271.1:0-2113 GCA_031402975.1 Hyphomicrobiales bacterium | reverse complement strand
AATTTTATCAAGCAGTTCCGTGGCATCGCGACCCGCTATGAAAAGACCGCGCGCAATTTCCTCGCAGGCTTGCATCTGGTCTGCGCTCTCGCTTGGCTGAAATGATGACACGCCCTAGCAAATCGCGAGGCGCTTTTCGCGGCATTGACGATGGCTGGACCAGCGCCCATAAGGCCCCGCCATGACCCTTGAACCTTCTCCCCACATGCGCGGCCTGATCGACCTCGCGCTGGCGGCGGGTGCTGAGATCATGGCGGTTTACGCCCGGGATTTCAGCGCCCGCGCCAAGAGCGACCTGACGCCTGTCACCGAGGCCGACGAAGTGGCCGAGCGCCTCATCCTCGACGGCCTGGCCGGGCTCGATCCAGCGACGCCGGTCATCTCCGAGGAGGCCGCCGCGGCGGGCCGGATCCCGGTTGTGGCGGGGCGCTTCTATCTGGTCGATCCCCTTGATGGAACAAAGGAATTCATCTCGCGCAACGGCGAGTTCACGGTCAATATCGCGCTGGTCGAAGAGGGCGTTCCGGTGGCGGGCGTGGTGTTTGCGCCGGCCCAGCAGCGCATCTTCTGGGGCGAAAAGGGGCTGGGCGCCGCGCATGCGAAACTGCATGACGGCATGGCGGCGGCGTGGCATCGGCTGACCGTCAGGCCGTGCCCGGAGGCGGGGGCGACCGTGGTGGCGAGCCGCTCGCACCGCGATGCCCAGACCGACGCGTATCTGAAAACCGTGTCCGTGCGGGCCCTTATCTCGGCCGGTTCGTCGCTCAAATTCTGTCTCGTGGCGGCGGGCGAGGCCGATCTCTATCCGCGCTTCGGGCGGACCATGGAATGGGACACCGCAGCGGGCCACGCGATCCTCCTGGCCGCTGGAGGCAAGGTGTTGACGGACAAGGGAATTCCGCTGTCCTACGGCAAGCTGGAGCGAGGTTTCGACAATCCCGGCTTCATCGCCAGCGGCTGATTTGAGAAAGCGTTAACCGTGTCGTAAGCCCGTCCTGCTATGATCCCCAACCTATTGAAAAGACGGGGTGATATGATGATCGGCACGAGTTTTAGGGCGGTTATTATGGGGTTGGCGCTGGGCCTCGCACTGCCGGCGGCGGCGCAGACCACGGGGGCCATTTCCAAAGCGGAACCACGCGCCACCTATACCTCCGAGGAGATGTTGGCGACGGGTCATGAGGTGTTCGGCAAGGCCAGCCGGGGCCTCGCCAAGGCCGTCGAATATGTCTTCCAGGCGCAAGGGGAACCGTCCGCCTATATCGTGGGCGAGGAGGGGGCCGCCGCCTTCATCGGTGGGTTAAGATACGGAGAAGGCACGATTTATTACAAGAACGGCACGCGCCAGCATATCTACTGGCAGGGCCCATCGGTGGGCTTCGACTTCGGCGGCAACGGATCGCGCGCTTTGGTGCTGGTCTATAATTCGGAAGGCCCCAGCGACCTCTACGACCGCTTCGCCGGGGTCGAGGGCTCGGCCTATCTCGTTGGCGGCGTCGGGGTCAATTTCCAGCAGCGCGAGGACATCGTGCTGGCCCCCATCCGCACCGGCGTCGGGGCGAGGCTCGGCGCCAATATCGGCTACCTCAAATACTCGGCAAAGCCAGAGTGGAATCCGTTCTGACAAAAGGCTCGCGGATGCGAGCGAAAAGCTGACAAAAAGTCGAGGTTTGGGAGCAAAAAGCCGAGGGTGAGTTCGGGCGCTGTCCTCCCTCGTTTCGTCAAGTCCGGGCGCGACGCGAAAGGGGGAGTTTCACCGTCGCCGTAATTGCTTATTGTATGATAAATAGTGATTTCAGAATTTTTTTGACTGTCACTGTCACCGAAACCTGGGCCGGCAAAGAAGATGCCCGGATCAAGTCCGGGCAAGACGAGAGGGGGGTGTCCGCAGGGGACGCCGCTGCCGTGCCGCCAAAAGTGCGAGACAAATGCGTCGCCAATTGGCGCGGAAAGTTGACAAAAGCTGACAGTTGCGAGGCACCGGAGCGGCGCTTCTTCCCCCGTCGCGGCAAATCGCCTAGCGTCACCGCTGCATGAGCCAGCATCTCGTCCACCAGTATCTGAACGACCTCGACCGCTACCGGAAACTGTCGGGCTCGCTGACCGAAGGGGT
>JANNSP010000270.1:0-5043 GCA_031402975.1 Hyphomicrobiales bacterium | reverse complement strand
ACACCATCCGCTTCGTGCCATGGTACAAGGAGCCCACCGCGCAGGTCATCTGCGATGCCTTTCATCTCAACGACGAGCCGGTCGACATTTCGCCCCGTCATGTACTGAAACGCGTGCTGCAGCTGTACAAGGACAAGGGCTGGCGCCCGGTCGTGGCGCCCGAACTCGAATTCTATCTGGTCAAGCGCAATCTCGATCCCGATTATCCGCTTGACGCCGCGGTCGGGCGCTCGGGCCGGAAGGAACCGGGCGGCCAGGCTTACGGCATCGACGCCGCCAATGATTTCGATCCGATCGTCGAGGACATCTACGATTATTGCGAGGCCCAGGAACTCGATGTCGATACGCTGAGCCACGAAAGCGGCCCGGCCCAGCTCGAGATCAATTTCAACCACGGCGATCCGCTCGAACTCGCCGACCAGGTGTTCCTGTTCAAGCGCACGGTGCGCCAGGCGGCGTTGAAGCATGACATGTACGCAACCTTCATGGCGAAGCCGCATCAAGGCGAGCCCGGCTCGTCGATGCACATTCATCAGTCGGTGATGGATGCCAAGACCGGCAAGAACATCTTCGCCGGGCGCGACGGCAAACCGTCCAAACTGTTTCTCAATCACATCGGCGGCTTGCAGCGCTACATGGCGGCGGGCCTGCCGCTGTGGGCGCCCAATGTCAATTCCTACCGCCGTCTCGTTCCGGAATCGGATGCGCCGACCAATGTCCACTGGGCCATCGATAACCGCACGGTGTCGCTCCGGGTGCCGGCTTCCGACCCGGCCAACCTCCGGGTCGAAAACCGCGTGCCGGGAGCCGACGCCAATCCCTATCTGGCCTTCGCCGCCTCGCTCGCCTGCGGCTATCTCGGCATGATCGAGCGCATCAAGCCCAACGACCCGGTGCAGGGCTCGGCCTATCGCTATGCCCACACTTTGCCGATCAGCCTCGACGAGGCGCTCGACAAGCTGAGTTACACCAAGTCGCTCAAAGTCGTGCTCGGCGAAAAATTCGTGCAGGCTTACCGCGATGTCAAATACGAGGAGATGCAGCATTACCGCAAGGTCATCAGTTCCTGGGAACGCGAATACCTCCTGCTCAATGTCTGATATAGAATGGGCGACTCAATAATTCCGGGACGGATGATGCGACAATTTCTGGCGTTTTTGATTGTATTGCTGGGCTGCCAGCCGGCTCTCGCCGGGCGGAACGGCGACGGGCCGTCCTATGCCGATGTGTCGGCGGCGGTGGCGCGCATCCTGACCCAACCGGGGCGCCTTGAACTTCCACTCGAACGCATCCGGGCGGGCCTCAAGGCCCACTATGTCGACAACCGCGGCACCATCTACTGGATCGGCACGGGCCGCATGACGCCCTTCATCCAGCGCCTTGAAGATGCCGCCGACGACGGCCTCAACCCCGATGACTATCCGGTCGAGTCGCTGATCGATCTCCGCGACTCGATTTCGGCGGACGACGTCGCGGGAGCGGCCAAGGCCGAGCTTTTCTATTCGGCGTTTTTCGTGGCCTATGCCGCCGATCTGCGGATTGGCCGGGTGACGCCGGGAAAAGTCGATCCCCGTCTGTTCCGCAACCGCAAGACCATCGATGTGCTCCGTGTGCTGACGGACCTGAAAAAGCAGCGCGAGCCCGCCCGCTTCCTCTCCGCCTACGAACCGAAGAACCCGCATTACCAGGCGCTGGTGAAGATGCTCCGGCTGTATCGCGCCATGTCGGAAAGTTTTGAGTGGCCGGAGGTGGGGCAGGGGGCGACGCTCAAGCCGGGGATGAGCGATCCGCGGGTGGCCTCGATCCGCCGCCTCCTGGCATTGACCGGCGATTTCGAGTGGAAGGTCTCAGGTTCCGCCGCCTATGACGAGCAGCTGGCGATTGCGGTCAGGCGCTTCCAGCAGCGCCATGGCCTCGAGGCCAAGGGGCTCATTGGCAAGCAGACGGTGATGGCGATGAACGTGCCGCCATCCGAGCGGGCCCGCCAGATCATGCTCAACATGGAACGCTGGCGCTGGATGCCGGAAAATCTTGGGGTTTCGCATTTCATGGTCAACATCGCCGCCTTCGAACTGCAGGAGGTGCAATCCTCGGTGATCGTCGAGCGCATGGATGTGGTGGTGGGGGCGGTTGCCACCCAGACGCCGGAATTTTCCGACGAGCTCGAATATGTCGAGTTCAACCCCACTTGGACGGTGCCCTATTCGATCGCGACCAAGGAAATGCTGCCGAAGCTGCGCGGCAATCCCTTTGCCTATGCGGCGGATTTCGACGTGTTCAGTTCGGGCGTGCTGTCGTCATGGGGCGCCATCAACTGGTCAGCCTACGGGGCGGGAAATTTTCCGTTCACCTTCCGCCAGCGCCCGGGCCCGAAAAACGCGCTCGGCAAGGTCAAGTTCATGCTGCCCAACACCCATAACATCTACCTGCACGATACGCCGTCCAAGGACAAATTCCTGGCGACCGCGCGCGCCTTCAGCCATGGCTGCATCAGGCTGTCGAAGCCGATCGAACTGGCCTATCGCGTGGCCGGCACGTTCGCTGGCTGGAGCAAAGCCAAAATCGATCAGGCCTTCGCTTCGGGAAAAACCACCCGCGCGCCGCTTGCCAATCGCATACCGGTGCATCTGATCTACGCCACGGCCTTCAAAGGCGACAACGGCATCGAATTCCGCCCCGATGTCTACGGCCGCGACCGGAAACTCTACAGCGCGCTGTTCGGCAGACCGGCGAGCTGATCGCAGGCCTTCAGCCGCCCTTTTTCTTCAGCCACTCGTCGATGAAGGCGATTTCCTTTTCCTGGGCGGCGATGATGTCCTCCGCAAGTTTCCTGGTTTCCGCGTCCTTGCCGTTTTCCAGGAGCACCTTGGCCATGTCGATCGCCGCCTGGTGATGCACCTTCATCTGCGTCATGAAATCCACATCGGCGTCGCCGGTGAAGGCGGGGGCCATGTGCATCATGGTCATCATCGAGGCCTTGTAGCCCTGGGTGGCGGCGGAATCGCCCTCCTTGGCGATGAACGCGTCCATCCCCATCTCCTGGGCGGAAGCCGCTCCCGCGACGAGGAACAGGCTGGTAAAGGATATGAGCAGCAAACGGGTCATGAAAACGTCTCCTTAAGACCGGAAGCTCCATATAAGCCATCGTTTTGACCAATATCACTGCCGTGATACAATTTGTCTCACAATCCCCGAAGGGTGATCCCGACTTGCAAGCATTTCTCGACAGCCTACTCGACCGGGGCGTGCTGGCGCCCGACCAGCTTGCCCGGCTGTCGCGCAGCGCCCGCGACACCGGCGAAAGCCCGTTGCGCCTCTTATCGCGCAACGGCCTGGTCGATGGGCAGATCCTGGCGACCGAACTGTCGCGCCATTTCGGCATCCGCATGGTGGACGAGCGCGACTGGCCGTCGGCGCTGATCCTGCGCGATTCGATTTCGCCCCGTTTCATGCAGGAGCATCACATCCTGCCGATCCGCGAGGACGCAAAAACGGTAACGGTGGCGGTCTCCGACCCGTCCGACGCGGCTGTGCTCTCGGCGATCGAGGTCGCCTGCGAACGTGCCGTCGATCTCCGCATCGCCTCCGACGGCCAGCTAGTCGCCAGGCTGGAGAAGCTCGTCAACGGCCATGCCGACGAGAAGCCGATGGCGCGGGCACTGGCCTCCGGCGGCGACGACGACGAGGAGCATCTGAAAGACCTGGCGCTCGACGCGCCGGTGATCGACCTGGTCAACCGCCTGTTCCGCGAGGCTTCCGCCGCGCGTGCGACCGACCTCCATATCGAGCCGGCGCGGGGACGGGTGATTGTGAGACGCCGGGTTGACGGCATGCTGGTGGAAGCCGGCGTTCTGCCGGCCGATTTTGGCAAGGCGGCGGTATCGCGCATCAAGATTTTGACGCAGCTCAACATCGCCGAGCGCCGCCTGCCGCAGGACGGCCGCGCCCGCGTCAAGGTCAACGACCGCGAATACGATATCCGCGTCTCCACCATGCCGACGATCCATGGCGAGAGCATCGCCATCCGCTTTCTGCAGGCGACGCACCAGATACCCGAATTGACCAAGCTTGGCCTGACCAAACGCGATTTGCAGATTTTGAAATCCCAGTCGGCGCATCCGCACGGGCTCATCGTGGTGACCGGCCCCACCGGCAGCGGCAAGACCACGACGCTCGCCGCGGTGCTGTCGCATCTGAACGATCCGAGCCGCAAGATCCTGACGATCGAGGACCCGGTCGAATACCAGGTGGAAGGGGTCAACCAGATCCAGGTGCGCCCCGAGATCGGGTTGACCTTCGCCTCGACGCTGCGCTCGCTGCTGCGGCTTGACCCCGACATCATCATGGTCGGCGAAATGCGTGACAGCGAGACCGCCAAGATCGGCGTCAACGCTTCGCTGACCGGGCACTTGGTGCTGACCACGCTGCACACCAATTCGGCGGCGGGCGCTGTCACGCGCCTCCTCGATCTCGACGTCCAGGCCTATCTCATTGCGTCCACACTGCGCTGCGTGATCGCCCAGCGCCTGGTCCGGCGGCTATGCGTGAGCTGCCGCCAGCAGCATGAGGTGATCCCCGACGACCTGGCGGTGCTGGCGGAGGGCGAGGGATTGAAGATCACTCCTCAGACAAAATTGTGGAAGGCGGTGGGCTGCGAGCATTGCGGCGGCTCAGGGTTCCACGGCCGCACCGCGATCTTCGAGATTCTCGCCGTCGACGAGGAGCTGCGCCATCTGATCCAGCCCGGCGTCAGCGCCGACGTCATCGCCAACGCCGCCAAGAAATCGGGCATGATCCCGCTCCTCGCCGACGGCTTCGCCAAATGCCAGGAGGGCCTCACCACGGTCGAGGAACTGACCCGCGTGGCACTGGAGGATTAATGCCTGATGGCTAAGTTCCGCTATGCCGCCATTCGCAATGACGGGATCGAAGTGTCCGGCACCATGGAGGGGGCCGACCGTTCCGCCGTCATCCGGCGGCTGAACGAACAGGGCCAGCATGCCGTCGAGGTGGCTGAACAGCGCCAGGAAGTATCGACCCATC
>JANNSP010000269.1:0-14131 GCA_031402975.1 Hyphomicrobiales bacterium | reverse complement strand
CTTGGGCCGGTCGGACAAAGCCGAGATCGGCGTGTCGTTGCCCATCGAGCCCACCGCCTCCTGACCGGTCTGGGCCATCGGCGCCATCAAGATCTTCAAGTCCTCCTGGGTATAGCCGAAGACCTGCTGGCGATCGAGCAGCGCGACCGCGATCTTCGGCCGCTTGGTCTTGGCCTGCGGCAGGTCGCGCAGCACCACCTGGGTGCGCTTCAGCCACGCCTTGTAGGGATGCGCCGTCGACAGCGTCTTCTTCAATTCCTCGTCCGAGATGATGCGCTTCTGTTCGAGGTCGATCAGCAGCATCTTGCCCGGCTGCAGGCGCCACTTGTGGGTAATATGCTCCTCGGCGAATTGCAGGCAGCCCATCTCGGAGGCGAGCAGCACATGGCCGTCGTCGGTGATCAGATAGCGGGCGGGACGAAGACCATTGCGGTCGAGCGTGGCACCGATCAGCCGTCCGTCGGTGAAGGCGATTGCCGCGGGGCCGTCCCACGGCTCCATCAGCGAGGCGTGATGCTCGTAGAAGGCGCGGCGGTCCTCATCCATCAGGGGATTGCCGGCCCAGGCCTCGGGGATCAGCATCATCATGGCATGCGGCAGCGAATAGCCGCCCATGGTGAGGAATTCGAGCGCGTTGTCGAAACACGCGGTATCGGACTGGCCCTCGTAGGAGATGGGCCACAGCTTGGACAGATCCTCGCCCAGTACTTCCGACTTCATGTTGGCCTGGCGCGCCGCCATCCAGTTGAAGTTGCCGCGCACCGTGTTGATCTCGCCATTGTGGCAGATGAAGCGGTAAGGATGTGACAGCGGCCAGCTCGGAAACGTGTTGGTCGAAAACCGCTGATGCACCAGCGCGAAAGCCGACTCGAACCCATCGTCCTCAAGATCGCGGTAATAGGCGCCGAGCTCCTTGCCGAGAACCAGCCCCTTGTAGACGATGGTGCGCGACGACACGGAAACCGGGTAATAGGTGCGGCCCTTCGCGCCCAGAACTTCCAGCACGCGGTTCGACACCACCTTGCGGCAGACGAAGAGCTTCCGCTCGAAATGCGCCTCGTCGCGGATGACCGGGCCCCGCCCGATGAACAACTGCCGGTGTACCGGCTCGGTGCCCTTGACCGAATAGCCGAGCACCGAAGGGTCGACCGGCACATCGCGCCAGCCCAGCACCTTCAAACCTTCTTCCCTGGCCGTTTCCCACCAGATGCGCTCGATGTCCTGGCGATAGATCGGCTCGCGCGGCATGAACAGATAGGCCACGCCATAATGCTGTGGTGCCGGCAGCTCGAAGCCCAGCCGCTTGGCCTCCTTGAGAAAGAACCCATGCGGAATCTGCACCATGACGCCGGCGCCGTCGCCCGCCTTCGGGTCGGCTCCGACGGCGCCCCGATGCTCCAGATTCTTCAGGATCGACAGCCCGTCCGAAACGATCCGGTGACTCTTGAGGTTGTTGATATTGGCGATGAGGCCGACGCCGCAGGCATCGTGCTCGCGGGCGGGATCGTAAAGCCCGTGCGCGGGCGGCAGACCTTCCGGCAGCAGGTGCGTCGTCATGGCCAACTCCTTGTCGTCATCCATCCCATCATACTCCAGACCGGGACCGATAGAACCCGGAAGAGCGTCGGAGAAGGATCAGAACCCAGCGCTGCCGTCAGCGCCGGCCCGATCCTAGTTGCGTTTGTTTTTGAGACTGGCTCGGACAGCGACAGGGGCCGGACCGGCATCGTCTGCCGTCACACTCATCGACCTGAAGGACAAGATCCCGGTCATAAAGCCCGCTTCATCGCTATTGCACTGCGAAAGGACAGCACTGTTGTCCTATAATGACAGAATGGGGGCGGAGATACAAGTGGGAAATCGGTGAGACATCATGAAATGCGTCGCGATGGATCGACTGAAAGGTCCAAACTACTTCATACCCTGCATCGGAGGAGCGGTGTCACTCCGCTCCACCCCCCACCTCGATGAACACCGTCCAGTCCTCCGAGCCCTGTTTCGTATCGATCTCCTGGAACTTCACCTGGATCAGGCCCCTCTGCCAGCAGGCCGGGCGTGCGGGGTCGATCTTGCGGATCAGGAACTGCTGCTTGTTAACGCATAGCTCGGTCTTGCCCGTCACCGCGTCGTCGCCGTGGATATCACTCGCGTAGAGGTAGTAGTAGCGGTTGGCCAGCGGCGTCCGGACCGGGCTCACGCAGGAATTGGCGGCGAGCGTCCACCAGCCCTCGGTCTCGACCTCGCCTTCGGCGACGACCGTGCCGATCGCCACATTGTAGAGATTGAGTGTCTGGTTGCACACCTTGAGCTCGGCCCGCGCCTCTCCCGAGATGCCGAAAAGCGCCACCGCGACACCGCAAAGAGCACGAGATTTCCATCTTCCCGACATGATGTTAGCCAGTTGCCGGTCCAACCTCGCCCTTCGAATTCATCTTGATCTCCGGGGTCAGAAGACAGATTATGCCGGTGGCTGTCAAATTTGTCCTAAGGCATCGGGCGGCGAATCGGGAGCGCGAATGTCGTGGCATAGCAAGGTCGTGTGGTCCGAGGGGCTGTTTCTCCGGCCGCATCACTTCCAGCAGGGCGACCGCTATCTCGAGCGTCTGGTGGAAGGCCGCACCAGCCACGCCACACCCTACCCCTGGGGCTTCAGCAGTCTCGAAATCGACAGCGACCTGGCCCAGCAGAGCAAGTTCGGTTTGCGCCGCGCCAGCGGCATATTGCCCGACGGCACGCCTTTCGACGTGCCCGATACCAGCCCCTTGCCTGTGCCGGTGGCGGTGCCGGAGAATGCCGCTGGCCAGGTGATCTGGCTGGTGATGCCCGAGGCGCTGGCCAATACCCGCGAAGTGGACGGCCCCCAGTCGGACGGCGCCAGCCGCTTCGTCACCCGCTCCGAAACCATCATCGACGCCACCTCGAACCTCAGGATCGAGCAGGAGATCGACATCGCCACGCCCAGGCTGTCTTTCGACATCCGCAAGACGCCCAAACCCGGTTTCGTCGGACTGGCGGTCGCGCGGATCGTCGAGGTGGGCGACAAGGCGATCGTCTATGATGCGAAATTCGCTCCCCCCGCTTTGGTTACGGCGGCCTTGCCCGTCCTCACCGGCTGGCTCGACCGGGTGATCGGCTGGGTCGAGACCAAGCTTGAGGAACTGTCGCGCTACGCCTCCGATCCAACCGCCGGCGGCGGCATGCAGAATGTCGACTATTTCATGCTGCAGATGCTCAACCGCCATATCCCGGTGCTGAAGCATCTCAGGCTGTCGCGCTATGTCCATCCCGAGCGCCTCTATGTGCAGTTCCTGTCACTCGCCGGCGAGCTCGCCACCTATGCGACGCGCGAACGCCGGGCCCGCGATTACACCGCCTATGACCACGACAATCTGGAGCTGACCTTTGGCGCGCTGATGACCGATATCCAGCGCTTCCTCAATCTCGATGTCAGCCGGGCGATCAGGATCGACCTTACCAAGCGCGGGCAGAACGCCTATGTCGGCTCGGTTCGCGACCGCAACCTGTTCCGGAACGCCACTTTCGTCCTGGAAGTCGAGGCGCGTCGCCCGCTCACCGAAATCCAGGCGCATTTTCCGGCGCTCTTCAAGGTCGGCCCCAACACCAAGATGCCCGACATCGTCAATGCCCATCTGCCGGGCATCGGCCTTGTCCACATGCCGACGCCGCCCAACCAGATCCGGGCGATCTCGACGCATGTGTATTTCTACCTCGACCGGGCCTCGCCGTTGTGGCCGGAATTCAGCCAGACCAGCGGCATCGGCATGCACTTTTCCGGCGACTGGCCGGAGCTTGAACTGACGCTGTGGGCGGTTCGGGAAGAGCAGCGATGAGCAAGCCGCCGTCCAATCCGTTTTCGGGGGGCGAGCGCACCGTGATCGTCAGGCCCAATCCCGGCGGCCGCCGCGATGTTCCTTTAACTCCGCCCCAGCACCAGTCGCCTCCCGCCGACGATATCTGGAACACCGGCGAGCCGATGCACCGGGCCTTCCAGGCGGCTCCTCCGCCTACGCCGGCACCACCGCCGCCACCGCGCCCGGCATCGGCGCGCTCCGTTACGGCGGCGGAACTCGGCCTCGCCAATCCGCCCGATGTCACCGATGCCAATCCGGTGCTCAAGGCCGCGCGGCCGCTGATGGTGCTGCTGGCCAGTTTGAGGCTCTCCTCGGACCATTCCAGCGTCGTGCCGATGATGGACGAGATCGCCAATGCCATCATCCGCTTCGAGCGCGAACTCGGCTCGGTCAATCTGACGCCCGAGCAGATCAAGACCGCCAGATATGCGATCTGCGCCACCGCCGACGACATCGTGCAGAATCTCCCCGGCAGCGACCGGCTGTACTGGACGCAGTACAGCATGTTGAGCCGCTTTTTCGGCGCCACCACCAGCGGCGTCGGCTTCTTCGAGGAACTCAATCGCGCCCGGGCGCATCCCACCCTCAACTACGATTTGCTCGAACTCATGCATGCCTGCCTGTCGCTGGGCTTCCAGGGCCAATTCAGGAGTTCGAGCGGCGGCGATGTGGCGCTCCAACAGGTGCGCCGCGACCTGTACCAGACGCTCCGCACCTTCCGCCCCGCGGCACCGGAAGACCTCTCCCCCCATTGGAAGGGGCAGGACCTGAAGCCCGAATACATGCGGGTGCGGATTCCCGTCTGGGCCGTGGCCACCGCTACCGCGGTGCTGCTGCTCGGCATTTTCATCGCTCTTCGCATCCTGCTAGGCGGATCGTCCGAGGCCGCCGCCGAGAAACTGCTGAACCTCCACCCCGACGGCGAAGTGCAACTCGCCCGCACCCGTTACGAGCCACTCAAACCGGACACCGTCGCATCGCCCGACTCGACCCAGTTGCTGCGCATCCGCGCCAAGCTGACAGACGATATCGCCGCCAGGCGCCTCGCCGTCGAGGGCATCAAGAACAACATCGTCGTGCGCCTCCTCAACGATGTGGCCTTCGATGCCGGACGGGCCGAGATCAAGCCCTCTTTCCACGATGTCCTCGAGCGCGTCGCCGCCACCCTCGATCAAGAGCCCAAGAACATTTCGATCATCGGCCACACCGATGCGACGCCACTCAAATCGAAGCTGCGCTTCAAGGACAACCAGGATCTGTCGGAGCAGCGCGCCAAAGCCGTCGCCCAACTGATGGCGCCAAAGCTCGCCGACGCGGCGCGGCTCGAAACCCTGGGCCGCGGCTCCGACCAGCCGATCGCCTCCAACAAGACCGGCCCGGGCCGCGCCGCCAACCGCCGGGTCGAAATTCTCCTGCCGAGGACCGGGCCGTGAAACGGTGGCTGGTCCTCTCGGCCTCGATCATCGGCATCGCGGCGCTGGCGGCACTCATATGGTTCGTCTTCCCGCTCGTCGCCGTGGCCGGCGTGACACCATTCGAAAGCCTGTGGCTCAGGCTGGCGCTGATCGTTTTCGTGCTCGCCGTTTTCTTCGGCTACCACGCCTGGCGCTTCCACAAACGCCGCAAGGCTTCGGCGGCGATTGCAACGAAGCTCACGGAAAATATTTCCCGCGAACCCGACTCCGACGCGAGGCAACTTTCCGAGCGCATGACCGACGCGCTGCAGACGCTGCGCAAGTCGCATAAGTCGCGCGGCGACTTTCTCTATGAACTGCCGTGGTATATCATCATCGGGCCGCCGGGCGCGGGCAAGACCACGGCGCTGCTCAATTCCGGCCTCAAGTTTCCGCTGGCCTCGGCGGCGGGCACCAAGCCTGTGGCCGGCACCGGCGGCACGCGCTACTGCGACTGGTGGTTCACCGAGGAGGCGGTGCTCATCGACACCGCCGGGCGCTATACCACGCAGGATTCGGATGCGAGCGCCGACCGCCTGAGCTGGCTCGCCTTCCTCGACCTCCTCAAGACGAACCGGCCGCTGCAGCCGATCAACGGCGTCATGGTGGCGATCAGCCTCGAAGACCTGATGAGCCTTTCGGGCAGTGAACTCGCCGCTCACTGCACGGCGATCCGCAAGCGCCTGGCTGAACTGCACCAGCAGCTCAGCGTCGATTATCCGGTCTATGTGCTGTTCACCAAGGCCGACCTCGTTGCCGGCTTCATGGAATATTTCGGCAATCTCGGCGAGCAGCGCCGCAAGGCCGTGTGGGGTGCCACCTTCCAGGTCAAGGACAAGACCGAAAACAAGGTAAGCGAGGCCGAGGCCGAACTCGATCTGCTGATCGGCCGGCTGTCGCAGGAAATGCCCGACCGGTTGCAGGAGGAAGTCGATCCCGTCGCCCGCGTCCGGCTGTTCGGCTTTCCCTCGCAGATGGCGGCGCTCAAGCGGCCGATCGTCGAATTTCTCAACCAGATCTTCGAGCCGACGCGCTACCATACGAACATTCCCTTGCGCGGCTTCTACTTCACGTCGGGCACCCAGGAGGGAACCCCCATCGACCGTTTGCTGGGGGCGATGACCGGCGCCTTCGACCGGCAAGGTGCCGGACCCCAGATGTCGGGCCGGGGCAAAAGCTTCTTCCTCGGCGACCTTCTGACCAAGGTGATCTTCGGCGAGGCCGGCTGGGTCTCGACCAACCGCGCCGCGCAACGCCGCAAGGCCGTGCTGCGCTACGGCGCCTATGCCGCGACGGCGCTCGTCGCCTTCGCCATCCTCGGCGCCTGGTGGATCAGCTATCTGTCGAATTCCAAGCTGATCGACAACACCGACTATGCGGCGGCCGACTACAAGCGCATCGCCGGCGAACTGGTGAGCGAATCAACCGTCGCCGACAGCGATTTCGAGAAACCGCTGCAGCTTCTGTCCTATCTCCGCGATCTCGAAGTGGGCTACGGCAAGCGCGATCTATCTGCGCCGCCACGCGAGACCTTCGGTCTGAGCCAGCGCGACCGGCTGCTTTCGGCCTCGACCGAAGCCTACCGCGTGGCGCTCGAGCGCACCTTGCGCTCGCGCCTCATCCTGCATGTCGAGAAGCAGCTTGAACTCAACCGCAACCGGCCGGAATTCATCTACGAGGCGCTCAAGGTCTATCTCATGCTCAGCGTCGCCGGGATCGATGTCGACAACGACCTGGTCAAAGCCTGGATGGGCCATGAATGGGACCAGAAGAACGGCAGCCTCGGGCCCCAGGCGCGCCTCGATTTCATGGCCCATCTCGACGCCATGCTGGCGCTCGATACCGGTGCCGAGGGTGTGGTGTCGCCCAACGGCGCCTTGATCGAGGACAGCCAGCGCATCCTGGCCCAGATGTCGCTCGCCGACCGGGCCTATGCGCTGCTCAAGTCGAGCGCGGTCAATGCCGATGTTTCGGAAGCCGTCGACTGGACCGCCGCCGATGCCGGCGGCGCCGACGCCGGCACGGTGTTCGAGACGGCGGACGGGGCGGGGCTCGAAACCATCCGCGTCGACCGGCTGTTCACCTATGGCGGCTTCCACAATCTGTTCCTCGGCCGCATCGGCTCGATCGCCGATCAGCTCGAACAGGAAAGCTGGGTGCTCGGCAAGTTCGCCGACAAGGAAGCGATCAAGACCCAGTACAAGTCGCTTGGCCCCGCCATGGTGGAAAAATACGGCGCCGAATTCGTGCGCGAATGGCAGGTGGCCTTAAGCAAACTCCGGATGAAGCCGCTGGCCGCCGACAAGACCGAATACGCGGTGCTCAGGGCGATTTCGGCCCCAACGTCGCCCTTGAAGGAACTGCTCGGCTCGATCAGCTACGAGACCAAACTGACCGAGGAACCGCCCGAACCCGAAGCCGCCGAAGGCGGCGCCGTGACGAGCGCCGCGGCCGAGGTCATCGCCAAGAAGCTGCAGTCGAAAATGACCGGTCTCGCAAGGGTCGGTCTCGATATCGCCCGGAAATCGGAACTGCGCGCAAGTGGCGGCGCGGCCCAGTCGCAAATTCCGGGGAAGCCCATCGAGGCCCAGTTCCGGCGTTTCCACGAATTTGTCGAGGGCGCCGAGGGCGACCGTCCTATCGACGTCCTGCTGGCCAATCTGAACGGCATTTTCAGCAATCTCGAAATGGCGAGGAACGATCCCGCCAACGCCGCCTCCGCCATGCAGGTGGTGCAGCAGCAGGTGGCAGCACTGCGCGGCCAGAACGCCTCGCGCCTGCCCGAGCCCTTCGCTGAAATGATGCTGTCGGCGGCCAACGAATTCGAGAGCGAGGCGACCAACACCTCGATCGCTGAGCTCAATGCGCAGTTGCGCAACGAAGTCACCGCCAAGTGCACCGAGTTCACCACCAACCGCTTCCCGTTTTCAGCGAAGGGCAAGCGCGAAGTGCCATGGCCCGAATTCGCCCGGCTGTTCCAGCCCGGCGGCATCATCGATGGTTTCTTCACCTCGAAGCTCGATGCGATGGTCGACCGTGGCACCGGCCAGTGGAAATGGAAGCAGAACACCAAGTTGGGCCGCGAATTGTCGCAAGGCACCCTCAAGCAGTTCCAGAACGCCGAGAAAATCCGCGACACGTTCTTCGCCACCGGCGGCCAGGTGCCCAATGTCATCCTCACGGTGACGCCGCTGACGCTGAGCTCCAACGCCACCGCCGTCGAGTTCGAAGTGAACGGCGTCAAGCTCGAAGCCATGCAGAGCATCGAGACGCCGAAGGAATTCAACTGGCCGGGCAATCTGTCGGGCGGCACCGCCTCGGTCAACATCCTGCCCGAGATCGACGGGGTCAAATCGACGATCGCACTCGATGGCGCCTGGGCGCTCTACCGCCTGCTGCTCCTGGGCTCGATCAGTCAGAAGGGCGACCGGATGTTCGTGCGCTTCGTCATCGGCGGGCGCGAGGCGTCCTTCGAGATCAAGGTCGGCTCGCTGGAAAATCCGTTCCTGCTGCCGGCGCTAAGGAATTTCACCTGTCCCAAGGAATTGTGAGCGGGGGGCCATGCAGATCGGTCTGTTCGGCAAGCTTCCGGTCAAGCGCGACTTCGTGTCGATCAATCTGCCGCGCGGTTTTTTGACGGTGTGGGAGAACTGGCTGCAATCCTCAGTCGCCGCCAGCCGCGTCAGCCTCGGACACGAGTGGCAGGACCTCTTTCTCACCGCTCCCATCTGGCGCTTCTGGCTGGGCCGCGACCTCGGCGGAACCACCGTCACCGGCGCCTTCATGCCGTCGGTCGACGGCGTCGGGCGTTATTTCCCGCTGACCATCTGCGCCTGGGGCGAGGAGGGCGAAGTCTGCGACCCGCCGGCCTGCGAGGATGAGCACGACTGGTTCGACGCTGTCGAGTCAGCGTTGCTGCAAGCGCTCAGCCCCGACTTCGACGGCGAACCCGCCCGTTTGCTGGACAGGATCGCGGCGCCATCGCCTGGCGCCGGCGGTGTTCTCCGCGAACTGTTTGTCCGCGATCTTGAAACCGTGCTAGGCAACAGGTCCTACTGGTGGAGCAAGGGAGGAGCCGGCCGGCCGATGCAACTGGTGGCCTATGAGCGCATGCCCGATCCCTACCAGTTCGGTGGGTTCATCACCGGCAGGTTCGAACCGGCGGACGGCGCATGACCCAACACGTGTTCACCTTCGAGACGGGCATCGCCACCGATCCGGGCAAGGTCCGCGAAGTCAACGAGGACGGCAGCTTCGCCAGCGCCGAATTGGGCGTCTGGGTCATCGCCGACGGCATGGGCGGCCATACCAACGGCAAGCTCGCCAGCAGCAAGATCGTCGAGGCCTCAGCGACCATCGGCAGGGCCGCCTCCGCCCCCGATCTTCTCGCCCGCTTTTACGACCGGATGCTGCGCACCAACCGCGAAATCCAGGCGATCTCGGGCGATAGTGGCGGCGTCATGGGAGCCACCGTCGCCGCGGTTCTGGTTTACGGCAACCATTGCGCCTGCGTGTGGTCGGGCGACAGCCGGGTCTATCTGGTGCGCAACGGCGACATCACCCAGCTCAGCCGCGATCACACCGAGGTGCAGGGACTGGTCGATCAGGGCCTGCTCACCAGCGAGGAGGCGCGGAACTGGCCGCGGCGCAATGTCATCACCCGGGCGATCGGCGTGTTCGACGATCCGGAACTGGAGACGGTGCATGGCAAGGTTTCGCCGGGCGACCGCTTCGTCCTGTGCAGCGACGGCCTCACCGGTCACGTCTCGGATGCCGAAATTCTCGACATCGCCGACAATTTCGCAGCCCAGGACGCCTGCGACCGGCTGGTCGGGCTGACGCTCGGCCGGGGTGCGTTGGACAATGTGACCGTGATGATCGCGCGCTGCCTGCCGTGGCAGCAGGATGACGCGCCGACGGCGGTGCCGGGCCGCCTGGCGAGGGCGCAATGAGCTATCGCGGCCGAGGGTCGATTCCGGGGATGCCCAGTGTCCAGCCGGGCACGCAGTTGAGCGGCATCTACCATATCGACAGTTTCATCGCCGCGGGCGGCATGGCGGAAGTCTATCTCGGCCACAATATCCAGACCGGCGATCCGGTGGCGATCAAGATCGTGCTCCGCGAATTCGCCGAGGACGAGATGATTCTCGAGCTTCTGAAGAAGGAAGCCCGCATCCTGTTCCAGCTCGCCCACGAAGCGATCGTTCGCTACTACGTGTTCACCATCGATCCCGCGCTTAACTGCGCCTATCTGGCGATGGAATATGTCGACGGCCCCTCGCTGGCGCAGCGCCTGCAGTCGGGTCCGCTCAGCCTGGAAGAGGCCGTCGTCCTCAAGACCCGTCTCGCCGATGGCCTCGCCACCGCCCACGCGGCGGGCGTCATCCACCGCGACGTGTCGCCCGACAACATCATTCTCCCCGATAACAAGGTCGAGCGCGCCAAGATCATCGACTTCAGCATCGCCAGGACCACCAAGATCGGCAGCGGAACGATCCTCGCCGGCAGTTTTGCCGGCAAGTACAATTTCGTGTCGCCGGAACAGCTCGGAATGTTCGGCGGCGACGTAGCCGCGGTGTCGGACGTCTACAGCCTCGGGCTGGTGCTGGCGACGGCGCTGCGCGGCACCCCACTCGACATGGCGGGCAGTCAGGCCGACGTCATCGAAAAGCGCCGTCAGGTGCCGGGCCTCGAGGGCATCGACCCCCGCATGCGCGATCTGTTGCGCGCCATGCTGACGCCCGATCCGGCAAAGCGCCTTGCGACCATGGCGCTGGTGCGCGACTGGCCGATCGAGACCGCGAGGCAGGAGCCCCGCCCTCTCCAGGCCGCGGGCAGGGCCGCCGAGCGCGCCATCCCGGCCCGGCCGCAGGCGAAACCGGCGCAAGCCGGGTCTGCTCCAGCGGAAGGCCGAAACCTGGCCCTGTGGTCGGCGCTCGGCATTCTCGGACTGGCCGCCGCCCTGGCGATCGGCGGATGGTATTATGTCGAGAACGCCACCGAAGGCACCACGGGAACCGATACAGCCGATCCCGCCGCCGCCACCACGCGCAACCAGGCCTTGATCCGCGACTATCGGGATGGCGCCTGTTTCATGGCCGCTCCCGTGGCGGTGTCGGATAAAGCGGCCGACGTCGCGGTCTATGCGACCTCGGAGGAGGCGGTCAAGAAATTCGCTGCGGCGTTCACGGCGGCGGCGGGCTTTGCTCCCAAAACCACGCTTTTGCTGGTTGCCGAAAAGCAGTGCGTTTTGGTCAACGCCGCCCAGACCCTGTCAAGGGGAACGCGACCCACACCCGTCATTTCACTGGACAAGCAGATTCTGGGTTTGCAGGAGGACCCGTCCGGCCATGTGAGGTCGGGCCCGCAAGGCTCGGTCTATCTCTTGCTCGTCGATCATGCCGGCGTCATCAGCAACGCCACGAGCAAGCTCAAGGGCACGGCCGGCGAGCATGATTTTTCCGTGCCACTTACCTTGCCTGCCGACCCCGGCACGCTGGCCAAGCTGCTGAACCAGCCGCAGCTCGCGGTCGCCGTGTCGTCGGAAAAGCCGCTCCCGGTGCTGCAGAACCTCAAATTCGGCAGGGCTCCGGACTTGATCCCGATGCTGATGAACCAGAAGGACATTTCCATGGCGCTGGGATATTTCAAATTTATCGGAAACAGCCAATGACGCGGCCGCGCGTCCCGGCTCGATAGTCCTTGCCAAGCCGCCGCCGTTGGGTTTAGCTTTGCCGGCGGTTCGGGTGCCGCAGCGATTGTCGGGAGCAAGCGTGTCATGGCTGACAGCGGTCAAAGATTCATCAAACGCAACCGCCCGCCACGGGTCCAGATCGAATACAAGGACCCCTATAATTCGGAAAAGATGGTCGAGCTGCCCTTCGTCATGGGCGTGCTGTCCGACCTGTCGGGCAATGCTTCCGAGGTCGAGAAGGCCACGATGGCCGAGCGCAAGCTGCTCGATTTCGACATGGACAATTTCGACAAGCGCCTGGAGGCGATCAAGCCCGGCGAGGCCTTCCGGGTGAAGGACAAGCTCAGCGGCGCGGGCGACTCCAAGCTTGGCGTCGAACTGAAATTCGAGAAGATGGCGGATTTCGAGCCCGCCGCCGTGGTCAGGCAGATCCCGGCGCTGGCCAAGCTTCTGGAGGCCCGCCAGCGCCTGGCCAATCTGCAGCGCTACATGGACGGCAAGGCGGCGGCCGAGGAGCAGTTGCGTACTCTGCTCAAGGATCCGGAACTGATGCGTTTGTTGAATGAGCAAAAGGCCGGTGAAGACAAGGCCGGCGAATGACATTGAACGAGGAACTTTGCAATGGCGGCTGAAACCGAACTTCAACGTGACCGGCAGCAGGGTGTCGAGGAGCGCGACGCGGGGGCCTTCGCGGCGCTGCTGAAGAAGAGTTTCAAGCCGCGCAACGAGCGCCATGCGGCGGAAGTGGAGAACGCCGTTTCGGCGCTCGTCGAACAGGCGCTTGCCGATACGTCCCTGGTCAAGGATGACGTTCTCGATACGATCGACTCGATGATCGCCAGGCTCGACGAGAAACTGTCGGCGCAACTGAACGAGGTCGTCCACGCGCCCGAATTCCAGCAGATCGAAAGCGCCTGGCGCGGCCTCAAGTATCTGGTGTTCAATTCGGAAACCGACTCCACGCTGAAAATCCGCGTGATGAACGTGTCCAAGTCCGAACTGCGCAACGACTTCAAGTCCTATCCGGGCGCCCGCTGGGACCAGAGCCCGCTGTTCAAGGCCGTCTACGAGCAGGAATACGGCCAGCTCGGCGGCCATCCCTATGGCTGCATGATCGGCGATTATTATTTCGACCATTCGCCGATGGACGTGCAGATGCTGCGCGATCTCAGCAAGATCGCCGCCGCCGCGCATGCGCCCTTCTTCGGCGCCGCCGCTCCGTCTCTCATGGGCATGGACAACTGGCGCGAACTCTTGAACCCGCGAGATCTCGGCAAGATTCACGACACGCCGGAATTCGCCGCGTTCAAGTCGCTCCGCGACGCGCCCGATTCGCGCTACATGGCGCTGTGCCTGCCGCGCGTGCTGGCGCGCCTGCCCTATGGCGTCAAGACCGAGCCCGTCGAGGAGTTCGGCTTCGAGGAGGAGACCGACGGCCATTCCGGCGAGAAATACAGCTGGATGAACGCCGCCTACGCCATGGGCGTCAACATCAACCGCGCCTTCAAGGAATATGGCTGGACCATCCGCATCCGCGGTGTCACGTCGGGCGGCGAGGTGGAGAATCTTCCCGCCCATGTGTTCCCCACCGACGATGGCGGCGTCGATATGAAATGCCCGACCGAGATCGCCATTCCGGACCGCCGCGAGGGCGAACTGTCGAAGTCGGGGCTGATGGCCATCATCCATCGCAAGAATACCGACAAGGCGGCGTTCATCGGCGCGCAGTCGCTGTACAAGCCGAAAAAATATGTCGACGATCTGGCGACGGCGTCCGACAACCTGTCGTCGCGCATTCCCTACATGTTCGCCATCTCGCGTTTCGCCCACTACCTCAAATGCATGGTGCGCGACAAGATCGGCGAGACGAAGGAGAAGGACCAGCTGCAGCGCTGGCTGCAGGAATGGATCAACAAATACGTCGATCCGACGCCCAAGACGTCGAGCGAAAAGATCAAGGCCCAGAAGCCGCTGGCCGGGGCCCGCATCGAAGTTCTCGAAGACGAGGAGAATCCAGGCTACTACACCACCAACATTCACCTCCGGCCGCACTATCAGCTTGAGGGGATGGACATCAATCTGAGCCTCGTTTCGAAGCTGAAGAAGGAATG
>JANNSP010000268.1:0-3417 GCA_031402975.1 Hyphomicrobiales bacterium | reverse complement strand
ATCGTGTTCGGCGAGGTGGACCGGTGATTGGTCGCGTGTTGAGTGCGGCGATCCGGGATATGCGGGTCGCGTCTGCCAATCCGTCACCTGCCGTTCGCAGACTGACGGTCATTGGTTGGTCAGTCTTTGCTGGTGCTGTGTTGCTCAGCGTACCCATGTTTTATTTTGTTGACGAGAATCCAGGTGTGGGTATTTGGGCCGGGCCAGTTGGTGTCATCATTGTGGGATTGTTGGCTGGTTTCTTCTCGTATGCATCAGATTTCTTGACGCGAGTGTTTCGTTTTGCATTCGCAAATCTCTCTAGAATTGTCTGCGACCTTTTGGGAACTACAATGGCCGCAGCCCTGACGGTAATTTTTGCTTGGGCTGCGCTTCTATTACCTGAAGTTGGCAGCAGGCTTCCGTTTGGTGGTCTGGCTGGAGGAGTTGGCAACTAATGTCCGTCCGCCGCCTCGATCCCATTCAGCCCGAAAGTTTCGACTTCAGCGCGGACAATCTTGCCTGGGCGAAGAAGCTCATGGGAAACTATCCGAGCGGCAAGCAGGCCTCCGCCGTCATTCCGGTCCTGTGGCGGGCGCAGGAGCAGAATGGCGGCTGGGTGACGCGGGCTGCCATCGAATGCGTAGGGCTGCTGCTCGCCATGCCGTTCATCCGGGTGCTCGAAGTCGCCACGTTCTATACGATGTTCCAGCTCTCGCCGGAGGGGCGCAAAGCCCATATCCAAGTGTGCGGCACGACGCCCTGCATGCTGCGGGGAGCCGAGGCGCTGATCGAGGTCTGCCGTACACGGATCAATCGCGAACCGCATAGGCTGTCGGAAGACGGGGACTTTTCGTGGGAGGAGGCGGAATGCCTCGGCGCCTGCGTCAACGCGCCGATGGTGCAGATCTACAAGGATACCTACGAGGACCTGACGCCCGCCACTTTCGCAAAACTGATCGACGACCTGGCCGCCGGGTGTCCGGTGAAACCCGGTCCACAGATCAAGCGCCAGCTTTCGGCGCCCGAGGGCGGGCCGACGACGCTGACCGATCCCACGCTCTATTCCGCCGGCGGCCGGAGCCAAGTGGTCAAGCCTGCCGCCGAGGTCGAGGCCGTGCCGGTCACCAACCCCAAGGCGCCGAGGCCGATCAAGTTGCCCGAGCAGAAGCCGCAGCCGGCGAGGAAGCCCAAGGCGAAGACGGTCGAGACGAAGAAGCCGAGGAAGACGTGATGCTGGCTGACCGCGACAGGATTTTCACCAATCTCTATGGCCTCCACGACTGGGGACTCGATGGCGCGCGGAAACGCGGCTGCTGGTCGGAGACCAAATCGTTCATCGACAAGGGCCGCGACTGGATGGTGGACGAGATGAAGGCCAGCGGGCTTCGCGGCCGCGGCGGGGCTGGTTTTCCGACCGGGCTCAAATGGTCGTTCATGCCGAAGGTGGTGGGCGAGCGGCCGCATTATCTCGTGGTCAATGCCGACGAGTCGGAGCCCGGCACCTGCAAGGACCGCGAAATCATGCGGCACGATCCGCATCTTCTGGTCGAGGGCTGCCTGCTGGCGGGCGCCGCGATGGCGGCCAATGTCTGCTATATCTATGTGCGCGGCGAATTCATCCGCGAGCGCGAGCATCTGCAGTCCGCCGTCGACCAGGCCTATGAGGCGCGCCTCATCGGCCGCAACAATATTCACGGCTGGGATTTCGACATTTACGTCCATCACGGCGCCGGCGCCTATATCTGTGGCGAGGAGACCGCGCTGCTGGAAAGCCTCGAGGGCAAGAAAGGGATGCCGCGCATGAAGCCGCCGTTCCCGGCCAATGTCGGGCTGTATGGGGCGCCGACCACCGTCAACAATGTCGAATCGATCGCGGTTGCGGGAACCATCATGCGGCGCGGTGCCGCGTGGTTCGCAGGCATCGGGCGGCCCAACAATGTCGGCACCAAGCTGTTCTGCATCTCGGGCCATGTGAACCGGCCGTGCAATGTCGAAGAGGCGATGGGGATCACCTTCCGTGAACTGATCGAAGCGCATGCGGGCGGGGTTCGTGGCGGCTGGGACAATCTGCTGGCGGTCATTCCCGGCGGCTCGTCGGTCAGGATGGTGCCGGCCGAACAGATCATCGACACGCCGATGGATTTCGATTCGCTCGGCAAGCTGCGCTCGGGGCTGGGCACGGCGGCGGTGATCGTCATGGATAAATCGACCGACCTGATCCGCGCCATTGCCAGGCTGGCGCAGTTCTACAAGCATGAATCGTGTGGCCAGTGCACGCCCTGCCGCGAAGGCACGGGCTGGATGTGGCGGGTACTGCTGCGCATGGCCGACGGCCGCGCCGAGAAACGCGAGATCGACATGTTGCTCGATGTCACGAAGCAGGTCGAGGGCCACACAATCTGCGCGCTTGGCGACGCCGCCGCCTGGCCGATCCAGGGTTTGATCGCGCATTTCCGCCATGTCATCGAGGAGCGGATCGATCAATATGCGGCGAACCCGGACCGCGACGGCGCGGTGCGGCGGATCGCAGCGGAGTGAGAATGCGAAACGGGGAGCGGAGCATGATCGGCTTGACGGCGGTGGCGATTGCGATGGCGCTTGCATCGCCGGCGCGGGCCGTCGAGATCGACCGCCTGACCGGCCGTTGGTCGTCGCTTGATCTTGACGAATGTCAGTACCCGGACGACAGCGAGGCGGCGCCGCTCAGAATCGAGCACGATGCGGATGCGACGCATATCGGGAACTATGGATGGCTGTGTACCGTGAGCGACTGGAAGCGGGATGACGGTGATCTCGTGGGCGAGGCGAAGGCCTGCGGCCAGGAAGGCGGCGATGAGACCTTCGATCAGGCATTCCGCCTCGGGCTGGATGGCGGCGATCGGTTGATCATGACCGATGGCGGGACGGTGACGGCGCTGCGGCGCTGTCCGGCGGCGCAATGAACGACGTGATGAGCGAGCAAGCGAATGCCTAAACTGAAGATCGACGGAGCGGAGCTCGAGGTCGAGAACGGCACGACGCTGTTGCAGGCTTGCGAGATGGCGGGCGCCGAGATTCCGCGCTTCTGCTATCACGAGCGCCTGTCGATCGCCGGCAATTGCCGCATGTGCCTCGTCGAAGTGAAGGGCGTGCCCAAGCCGGTGGCTTCTTGTGCCATGGGCGTCAACGACTTGCCGCCCAACCGCGACGGCACGCCCAAGCAAGTGATGACGCGCACGCCCATGGTCAAGAAGGCGCGCGAAGGGGTGATGGAGTTCCTGCTCATCAATCACCCGCTGGACTGTCCGATCTGCGATCAGGGCGGTGAATGCGACCTGCAGGACCAGGCGATGGCCTACGGCGGCGGCGGTTCGCGCTACGAGGAAAACAAGCGGGCGGTCGAGGAAAAGCACCTCGGTCCGCTGATCAAGACGGCGATGACGCGCTGCATCCAAT
>JANNSP010000267.1:0-3690 GCA_031402975.1 Hyphomicrobiales bacterium | reverse complement strand
CCGCCGCGCGCTGGCTGAAGGCGCGCGGCATGACACGCGTGCAAGGCCCGTTCAGCTTATCCATCAACGACGAAACCGGCCTGCTGATCGACGGTTTCGATAGCAGCCCCAACATGATGATGGGCCATGCGCCGCGCTACTACGCCGCCCGTCTTGAAGAGCAGGGCTTCACCAAGGCCAAGGACGTGTTCGCCTATTATTACAACGACAAGATGGGCGTGCCGCCGCGCCTGCGTGCAACCTTCGACCGGGCACTCCGTTCGCCGCATCTCTCCATCCGCCCGCTCGACAAGAAGAATCTCGCGCGCGACCTCGACATCATCATACGGATTTTCAACGATGCGTGGTCGGAGAACTGGGGCTTCGTGCCGTTCACCGGGGACGAGATCAAAGCACTCGGCAACAATCTCAAGATGCTGGTGCGCGAGGACTTCGTGGCGATCGCCAGTTGGCGCGGGGAAGCGGCCGCCATGGCGGTGACACTGCCCAACATCAATGAATGGATCAAGGGCCTCGACGGCCGCCTTCTGCCCTTCGGCTGGGCCAAACTCGCCTGGCATCTTCTCGCCAGGCCTCCCGCCTCGATCCGCCTGCCCCTGATGGGCGTCGCCAAAAAATACCACGGCACCATCATCGGCTCGACGCTGGCATTGGGCGTCATCGAAACGGTGCGGCGCTATCACACCGGCCGCGGCACCATGGCAGGGGAGTTGAGCTGGGTGCTCGAAGACAACATGCCGATGCGCAAGATCATCGAAGCCTCGGGCGCCATTCCCTACAAGACCTACCGCATCTACGAGAAACTGCTGTGAACGGATGGAGCGCGCTCATCCTCGCCGCGGGCCGCGGGCCCGATGATCCCATGGCGAAGGCCTATGGCGTCGCCAACAAATGTCTGATCGAGGTGGGCGGCGTCGCGATGCTGACCCGTGTCGTCAGTACACTGAGCGATTTTCGTCCCGTCCTGGTTTCAATCGAAAGCGGCGTGAATGGTCACTATGAAACCATCAGCCCATCGGACAGCGCCCCCTCCTCGGTGCTGGCGGCGGTGCGCTCCGGCAAGCTCCCCTATCCCGTCCTGGTGACGACCGGCGATCATCCGCTTCTCACCCACGCCATGGTGGATCACTTCCGCGCGGCCTCGGAAAAAACCGGCGCCGATTTCACCGCAGGGCTGGCGCGGGCTGAAGTGATCGAAGCCGCCTGGCCCGAGACTCGGCGCACCTATTTCGCCTTCGGGCCGGACCGCGTATCGGGCTGCAACCTGTTCGCGCTCCGCAACGCTAACGCACTGCGCATCCTCGAACGCTGGCAATATCTCGAACAGGTGCGGAAAAAACCCTGGCGCCTGGTGGCCGCCTTCGGCGTCATGCCGCTGCTCCGCTATCTCGTGGGCAGCCTCACGCTGGAAACCGCTTTCGCCATCGCCTCGCGAAAACTCGGCCTCGTCATGAAGCCGGTTCTGATGCCGCAAGCCGAAGCCGCCATCGACGTCGACAAGCCCGCCGACAAGGACCTGGCGGAGAAGATTCTGGCGGGGCGCGGCTAATCCTTCTCCACGGCAAAGCCGTGGGGAAGGTAGCACCCCGGCCTTCCGGGGTGACGGATGGGGTTTGGCCGAAGCTCAGAAGTCAAGGCCCCATCCGTCACGCGCGGAAGACCCGCGCGCGACACCTTCCCCGCCCTGCGGGCGAAGAAGGATAAGGAAGAGGCCTACTCCCACCCCGCCACCATCTGCCGCGCCTGCTGCAGATCGACCGGCACGTCGACTTCGCACCAGCGGATGCCGTTGATCGAGATGGTCTGAATGTCCGTGATCTTGGCCAGCATCCCCACCGCCCACGGAAACCACTGCTTGAGCCCCGCTGGATCGCGCATCGCCCGGTCGAGTACCTCGGCATAGGCCTGAACCCCGCCGCCTCTGAAAATATAGAACCCCACCGCCTCGGCATCGACCGTATCGACCGGCAGCATCTTGCCGATCTCCGTCAGGCGCCCGGAATCGAGCATCACCTTCATGTCGTCGGTGTCGTAGCTGGTCTTGCGCCTGATCGACAACAACCGCGCGGAAGCCACGCGCGGCACGAAAATCAACCGGCCTTGGGGCTCCGAAGAGCAGCTACATTTGGGCCTCGGCTTTGAGGTCAAGGAGTTGAGCGTGCTGCCAGGTTGCATGACCCCACTGCAACGCTGCGAGTTCCGGATGAACCATTGGATATGCAACGGGGGCGAAGGGATTGCAATTTGCGGTCAGGAACGCATTTCCCTCCATAGCCATGCAACAGTCTGCATTCCGCCGGGCGCCGTCCACTATCTGGAGAACAACAGCTACGCGCCCTTGCGCATTATCGAAGTTCGAATTGTCCTGTCGGCGATGGAATCAAAGGATTAAAACACTCCTGACGCCAGATCTCTTATGCCTTCCCCGCCAACATCTGCCCCTGGCCTGCTTCACGCAATGCCGTCAGTCATAAACACCGATCGGGGCCTGGGTGATGGAAATTTGGGAAACAGTGTGTAACGCGCTCGAGCCGGCTATGTTTCGAACACAGGCACCGACTTGATGCGTACCTGCAACAATCTGGGCTGCAGTAAAAGTCGAAGTGCCGCTCCAGGTGGACCCATCGGGAGTATATATCACTTCAAAAGGGACCAAGTTGAAAGCGGAAAGGCTGGCCGCATCCGACTTCTTGTGACAAAAACTGAATGCGCCCTGTGCAAAAAACGAGCTGCTTCCAACGAAGGAATATATGGCCGACTGGATGACCAACCGTTTTGGCGTGGCCGCCGCGATCGTAGCGACAGGCCCAATGAATTGAAAACTGGTGGTCATTGCGACATTCGGGCCCGTGCCGTGGAGCAGAGCCCCGGAAGCACCTGCGGGTCCTTGCGGGCCGATGGGGCCCTGTATGCCCGGCGGGCCTTGTGCCCCCGTCGCGCCGGTACTGCCCTGAATCCCTTGACTCCCTTGCGGGCCCGTGGCTCCGGTGGCGCCCTGCAAGCCTTGTGGGCCGGTGGCACCCTGCAGACCCCGGGCCGCGAAGTTCTCCCAGAACAGCGGATTGGTTGAGGGCAGCTTGTTCAGGTTGGCAGTGGCATTCTTCCGCGCCCGCCAGCTCGATCCCTGAAACGTCACCAGATCATTCTCGACATAGGTCGTAGCGTTGACCCACGCGCCCTTGGCATTAACCCCGCGCGGCCCGCAGTCCGCCACCACCGCCTTCACCGGTGCGGCGGTGGCGCCCACCAGGGTGAGATCCACGATGCAGTCGGTGGGCAGATAAACGAGGTTGAAGTTGAAGGCCCCACCAGCGAGGGGGGCGCTGAAAAGATTGTCGAGCTTGACGGAAGTTCCGCTCGGACTGGTTCCACTTACCTTGAGCCGCCCGGCTTCGATCTTGGCGGTCAGCACGGTGATGGCGGCGGACGCAGCGGAAGCGGAGAGCCCAAAGGCAAGCAACGAAACGGGAAGGATGAAAGGTCGAAATACGCGAGCCACTTTCATGCGGCGTCTCCTTCGCAGGTCACAATCCTTATATACTATGCCAACTTACCACCCCTCAATTTCTGGAACGCTTGAGTTTTCACCGGTCCAGACTTCCCAGAGATATGGGATCGGCTGGGCCAAGGCGATACATCGCCGCAGGAAGCGCAAACCGGATTTGAACAGGGAGATCAGCGAACGCATCG
>JANNSP010000266.1:0-6954 GCA_031402975.1 Hyphomicrobiales bacterium | reverse complement strand
CTACGTGGCGGGCGACCGGTTCACCGCGGCGGATGTCTATTTCGGCTCGCAGATTGGCTGGGGCCTGATGTACGGCTCGATCGAAAGGCGAGGACCTTTCGAGCGCTACTGGCAAAAGCTCGCCAACCGCCCCGCCGCCATCCGCGCGCGCGAGATCGACGACGCGCTGGTGAAGAAGAAGGGGTGAGCCGCATTTTGCCCGTCAGCCCCCAATCCGTTAGAAATAAGGGTCGAAACGCGCCGCGAGCGTGCGGTTGCCTGAGTGCCGGAAGACTACTATCCAGTATTCTGAGAAAGAAATCGTGTTCTAGAGGGGTGCGGATATGTCTACAAATGTCATTCTGATCATCGTGGGCGCGGTGCTTTTTCTGGCCGGACTTGCCAAGATGGGAAGCAGCCAAAGCGGGGGATTCAGCCTCAGCAATTTTGGCATTAATTTCGGCAGCACGAACACGCAAACGAACACTGTCGGCAATGCCAAGCGGGATGCAACCAAAGGCACCAAGCCGGACTTGATCGGCCTCGCTATCGCCGTAGTGGGTTTGCTCACGGCACTGGTTGGATATTTCAAGGGCTAAGCTCGCGATGAGCCCGCTTAATCTGGCCATCAATATCGGTAGCACCAACCGTCAGGACATTGTCACGGGGATGACGGCAGCAGAGCGTGAGGCTCTTGTTCGCCCCTATGCCGATCTTTCCGAGACTCAAAAGAAGCTTATTTCAAGGCTGGAGAACGATCTCGATCTCAATCAGCGCCAGATTCGCGCCGCTCTCGAAATTCTGGGCGAGGCGAACATCCTGCCCGAGAACTATGGCACCAAACTCGTGGACATCGCCGAGAGGTTCAAATCCCTTCAGGAGATAGCATCCACTCTACCCGGCGATAGTCACAAGACAACTGCACTTAAGGCCAAAGCTCAGGAAGCCATCAAAGCGGGCGAATTGGCCGAAGCCGATGCTTTGCTGGCACAGGTCGAGACGGAGCAAAGACGTTTCCTCGATCTTTTGGCCGCCAACGCCGCCGAGACTTCCGCCGAACGTGGTGAGATTGCCCTGACGCGGTTGCGCTATACCGACGCCGCCAAGCACTTTGCCAACGCGGCGGGCACGTTTCCGCCGGACAGCACCCACGAGGACAGGCGCATCGGCTACCTCGAACGGGAAGCAAGTGCGCTTTACCAGCAAGGCGACGAGTTCGGCGTCAATGGCGCTCTCCTATCGGCGATCGAGCGCTACAAACGCCTGGTCGAAATGATGACGAGCGAGCGCGTGCCGCTCGACTGGGCGAGGACGCAGATGAATCTCGGCAACGCGCTCGCGACGCTCGGGGAGCGGGAGAGCGGGACGGTGAAGCTGGAGGAGGCGGTCGTCGCCTATCGCGCGGCGCTGAAGGATATGACGCGCGCGCGCGTGCCGCTCGACTGGGCGATAACGCAGAACAATCTCGGCAACGCGCTCCTGGAGCTCGGGGAGCGGGAGAGCGGGACGGCGAGACTGGAGGAGGCGGTCGAGGCCTACCGCGAGGCGCTGGAGGAACGGACGCGCGAGCGCGTGCCGCTCCAATGGGCGATGACGCAGAACAATCTCGGCAACGCGCTCCAGACGCTCGGGGAGCGGGAGAGCGGGATGGCGAAGCTGGAGGAGGCGGTCGCCGCCTATCGCGCGGCGCTGCAGGAATTGACGCGCGAGCGCGCGCCACTCCAATGGGCGACGACGCAGAACAATCTCGGCGCCGCGCTCCGGGTGCTCGGGGAGCGGGAGAGCGGGACGGCGAGACTGGAGGAGGCGGTCGTAGCCTTTCGCGAGGCGCTGCAGGAATGGACGCGCGAGCGCGTGCCTCTCCAATGGGCGTGGACGCAGATGAATCTCGGCCACGCGCTTCGGGTGCTCGGGGAGCGGGAGAGCGGGACGGTGAAGCTGGAAGAGGCGGTCTCAGCCTATCGCGAGGCGCTGAAGGAAATGACGCGCGAAGCCGCTCCACACTGGCATGACATCGCGCAGCGAAACTTGGCTTCATGCCTCGTCTTGTTGGAACAGCGCCGCCGATCGTAGGGCTTGTGCAAAATCCACGTCGGTTTCGAAGCGGCGAAAGGCTCGGCACGCTCCGCGACTGGAGCAGGGCCGCAAGGAACCCGACGCCGCCGCCCGCTCCATAATCCCCGCTTGCCCCCGCCGTCACCCCGGTGTTAAGCACAGCCGCCAATCTCTTCCCGAGTCCCTTTCCCGAAAGGTTGGCCGATGGCGCTCCGCCAGATTCCTGAATATCTCACCTTTGACGATGTGCTGATGAAGCCAGGCGCTTCTTCCGTGCTGCCCGCCGAAGTGTCGACAGCCACCCGCCTCACCCGCACCATTTCGCTGTCGATCCCGATCATATCCTCCGCCATGGACACGGTGACGGAATCGAAGCTGGCGATCGCCATGGCGCAATTGGGGGGCCTGGGCGTCATCCACAGGAACCTCGAACCCCTTGAGCAGGCCGAGCAGGTGCGCCAGGTCAAGCGCTTCGAGGCGGGGATGGTGGTGAACCCCATCACCATCGGCCCCGAGGCGACCTTGGCCGATGTCATGGCGCTTAAGGACCGCCATCGCATTTCCGGCATCCCCGTCGTCGACACCCGCGGCATTCTCTGCGGCATCATCACCAACCGCGACGTGCGCTTTGCGACCGATCTCAACGCCAGGGTCGCGGACCTGATGACCAACGAGAACCTGGTGACGGTCAAGACCGGCGTCGATCCCGCCGAAGCGCGGCGTCTGTTGCACAAATATCGGATCGAGAAACTGATCGTCGTCGACGACGATTATCGCTGCGTCGGCCTCATCACCGTCAACGACATGGAGAAGGCGGCGGACCATCCGAACGCCGCCAAGGACGAGCACGAGCGGCTGCGCGTTGCCGCCGCGACCGGCACCGGCGACAAGGGCTATGCGCGGGCCGAGATGCTGGCCGATGCCGGCTGCGATGTGATCGTGGTCGATACCGCGCACGGCCATTCGATCCATGTGATCGAGCAGGTCAGGCGCATCCGCAAGCTCTCCAACAAGCTGCAGATCATCGGCGGCAACGTGGCGACGGGCGAGGCCGTGAAGGCGTTGATCGATGCCGGCGCGGACGCGGTGAAAGTGGGGATCGGCCCCGGTTCGATCTGCACCACCCGCGTTGTCGCCGGTGTCGGCGTGCCGCAACTCTCCGCCGTGATGGACTGCGCCGAGGCGGCATCGAAAGCCGGTGTGCCCATCATCGCCGATGGCGGCATCAAACTGTCCGGCGATCTCGCCAAGGCGCTGGCCGCAGGGGCCTCGGTCGTGATGATCGGCTCGCTCCTCGCTGGCACCGACGAAAGCCCGGGCGAGGTCTATCTCTACAATGGCCGCTCGTACAAATCCTATCGCGGCATGGGCTCGGTGGGCGCCATGGCGCGCGGTTCGGCCGACCGCTATTTCCAGCAGGAGGTGAAGGACAGCCTCAAGCTGGTGCCGGAAGGGATCGAAGGCCAGGTGCCGTTCAAGGGCCCGGTCGCTGGCGTCATGCACCAGCTTGTCGGCGGCCTTCGCGCCGCCATGGGCTATGTCGGCGCCGCCTCCATTCCGGACTTGCAGGCCCGCGCCGAATTCATCCGCATTACCGGCGCCGGCATGCGCGAAAGCCATGTCCATGACGTGATGATCACCCGCGAGGCGCCGAACTACCAGCGGCAGGGCTAGCCCCATGCGCATGGGGGGACGCATCGCCGGTGCCATCGACATTCTGAAAGACATTTTCGAGCGCCACCGCCCTGCCTCCGAGGCGCTGTCCGACTGGGGCAAGTCGCACCGCTTCGCCGGTTCCACCGACCGCCATGCGATCGGGACGCTGGTCTTCGACACCTTGAGGAAACGCAACTCGCTGAGTGCACGGATGGGTGACGGCCGCCCCCGCGCGCTGGTGCTGGCCGCACTCCGCGATCTGTGGACCCTGTCGCCGGAAACAATCGCCAAGGACTGCGCCGCCGAGCACGGTCCGGGCCCGCTCAACGACACCGAGATGGCGGCACTGTCCCGCGTGCTGCGCGAGGATTTGCCTCCCCACATCACCGGCGACATTCCCGAATGGCTGCTGCCGTCGTTCGAAAAACTGTTCGGCGCGCGAGCGGCGGAGGAGGGGGCGGCGCTCGCCCGCCGCGCCCCCATCGATCTCCGCGCCAACACGCTCAAAGCCGGCCGCGACGAAGTTCTCGACCTCCTCAAGCGCTTCCAGGCCGAAGCGGGACCGCTGTCGCCCAACGCGGTGCGAATACCGCCCCCCGGCCATGACAAGCGCAACGCCAATGTCGAGGCCGAACCCGCCCATGGCCAAGGCTTTTTCGAAATCCAGGACGCTGGTTCGCAGGTCGCGACGCTGATGACGGGGGCGAAGCCCGGCGAGTCCGTGGCCGACATCTGCGCCGGTGCCGGCGGCAAGACGCTGGCACTGGCCGCGATGATGAAGAATGAGGGCCGGCTCGTGGCCTACGATTCCGACCGGCATCGCCTGCGCCCGATTTTCGAGCGGTTGCAGAGGGCCGGCGCCACCAATGTCGAGGTGATCGCCGCCGAGGATTCACGCAAACTCACATCGCAACTCTATGATTGCGTGGTGATCGACGCGCCGTGCTCGGGTTCGGGCTCGTGGCGCCGGAAGCCCGACGCCAAATGGCGGCTCACACCCAAACAATTGCAGCAGCGCCTGAAGGAACAGTACCAAGTGCTGGAGCAGGGCGCGGCGCTGGTCAAACCCGGCGGCCGTCTCGCCTATATCACCTGCTCGCTGCTGCCCGAGGAAAACACCGGACAGGCCGATGCCTTCCTGTCGCGCCACCCGGATTTCAAGATCATTCCGTACAAGCAGCAATGGCGAGCCGCCATCGGTGGCGATGCGCCGAAGTCGGCCGATGGTTCCGAAACCACGCTCCTCCTTACCCCCGCCCAACACGCGACCGACGGCTTCTTCATCGCCCTGCTGCGAAAGGAGCAAAAAAGGTCTACGCGTGATCAGGATGCTGGCGGCTTTGCAGTTTTGCCATAATGCCGGGCGGGGTGTCGTCGTCGGTGCGGCTGCCGGGTAGATTGTGGAGCGTTTCGAAGGCGGGCCGCCGGGCCTCGATGCCGCACTGGTAGCCGCCCGCCGTCATCGCATCGCCTTTTGCAGGTTGGCGTCGACCGCGTCGAGGAAGCCCTCGGTCGACAGCCACTTCTGCTCGGGGCCGACCAGCACCGCCAGATCCTTGGTCATGCCGCCGCTTTCGATGGTTTCGATCGTAACCCTTTCAAGGGTTTCGGCAAAACCTTTCAGCTTTTCGTTCTGGTCCAGTTTGGCCCGGTGCTTGAGGCCGCCGGTCCAGGCGAAGATCGAGGCGGCGGAGTTGGTGGAGGTCTGCTTGCCCTCCTGGTGCAGGCGGTAATGGCGGGTCACCGTGCCGTGCGCTGCTTCCGCCTCGACCGTCCTGCCGTCGGGCGTCATCAGGACCGAGGTCATCAGACCGAGCGAGCCATAACCCTGCGCCACCAGGTCAGACTGCACGTCGCCGTCATAGTTCTTGCAGGCCCAGACATAGCCGCCGGTCCATTTCATCGCCGAGGCCACCATGTCGTCGATCAGGCGATGCTCGTAGGTGATCTTGCGTTTCTCGAATTCGGCCTTGAACTCGGCCTCGTAGATCGCCTGGAAGATGTCCTTGAAGCGGCCATCATAGGCCTTGAGGATGGTGTTCTTGGTCGAGAGATAGACCGGATAGTTGCGGTTGAGGCCATAGTTCAGGCTGGCCCTGGCGAAGTCCCTGATCGACTCGTCGAGATTGTACATGGCCATGGCGACGCCTGAGTCCGGGGCATTGAACACTTCGCGCTCGATCACCTGGCCGTCGTCCCCCACGAACTTGATCGTCAGCGTGCCCTTGCCGGGGAAGGTGAAATCGGTGGCGCGGTACTGGTCGCCATAGGCGTGGCGGCCGATGATGATCGGCTTGGTCCAGCCCGGCACGAGGCGTGGCACGTTGCGGCAGATGATCGGCTCGCGGAAGATGACGCCGCCGAGAATATTGCGGATCGTGCCGTTGGGGCTTTTCCACATCTGCTTCAAGCCGAATTCCTTCACCCGTCCTTCGTCGGGGGTGATCGTCGCGCATTTGACGCCGACGCCGTGCTGCATGATGGCGTTCGCCGCGTCGATCGTCACCTTATCGTCGGTGGCGTCGAGATGCTCCATGCCCATGTCGTAGTAGTCGAGCTCGACGTCCAGGAACGGGAAGACCAGCTTGTCCTTGATCATCTGCCAGATGATGCGGGTCATCTCGTCGCCGTCGATGTCCACGATGGGATGGGCGACCTTGATCCTGGTCATGCGGGCGGTTGCCTTTTGTCGATTGGGACGTCGGCGGGGTATAGCGGGGGAGGCGCGCGGGCGCAAAGGGGCGGTGGCGACCCGATCCGGCACCGATGCGCCCCCTCCCGACTCAACGACGGACATCAACGGGAGACGCATTCCAAGGACGATCTGGTGTCACAGGGTTGCGGCGCCGCTCCATAATCCGGAGTATCGCTCAAAGGGCGACGGCGCTCAGGTCGTCGGAATTGCAAAAGACCTGACCAGCTCACTTTGGGGACACAGTCATGATAAAGGCCCGGACCCTGGTCGTGGCGCTGCTGCTCGCAGCGTGCAGCAGCGAACGCACCGTGGCGGAAGCGACCACGCCCTCAGCCCGAGAGCCTGGCGACGCGGCGACTGCGCCAGTCCGCAGCGAATCCCGCAAATTCCGCGACTGGCTGGCGGTCTGCGACAACGGAAACCTGTGCGTGGCCATCGGGCCTTCGACGGAAGGCACGACGGGCTGGGTGCGGGTGGCGCTGGATGCGGGTCCCGACGCGCGGCCCGAGATCGCGGTCGGCTTCTGGCCCGAAGGCGGCGAGGGCCTGGCAGGCCCCGTCATCGCCGCC
>JANNSP010000265.1:0-13985 GCA_031402975.1 Hyphomicrobiales bacterium | reverse complement strand
GGTGCTCTACCAACTGAGCTAAAGCGGCCCGTTAAGGACTGGGCCCCGTATTAGGACCGTATTACGTCTAACACAAAACTACTAACCACTTGTTTCCGCCTCGCTTTTCGGTGAGGACCGCGTAATTACGAATGCGGTGCTCTACCGGCTGAGCTAAAGCGGCCCGCTGGGTGGTGCAGCGTTAGACGGTTTTGCCTCACGATTCAACTGTCGGCGGCGAGTGTCTTGCGGGCTGCGGTTTCCGGCGTGCCCAGGTCCTCCGCCAGGCCAGGATCGTCGGGAGGGCGAATTTGCTGGACGATCCTCGGCTTCTCGATCTTGCGGGGCAACGGTTGCAGGCCCGGTGTTTCGACGGGTCCGGGTGACGTCACCTCCGGCATCTCGAATGGCGCTTTCCATTCGCACGGCACGATTTCGCCTGAAACGGGAGATACCGGCGTCCAGCGCGGGCTCGCCACGCCGTCGGACACCCAGATCGGATCGCGCGGCGCCCTGACGGCACGCGCCAGCCATTCGCGGGCGCGGCCCTTGTCGCCTTGCGCCTCCTCGATTTCCGACATGAGGACACAGAGCCTCGCCTGAGGCTGGTTCTCGATATGCGGCTCGAGCGATTTGCGGGCCACGTCCCATCGCTGGGCCTGAGCCGCGGCGCGGGCCACTGCGTATGCGCCCTCAACTCCCGAACTGCCGTCCTTGACGAGATCGCGCAGGCGTTCGAACCGGGCTTCCGGGCCTTCGCCCGGCTTTGCGTGGGCATAGACGCTGGCCAGATCGGGATGCGGCGACCTGGACCAGGTCTCTTTCAGGATTTTCGCCGCCTTGCGTGGCCAGCGTTGCGCGATGTGGATGCGCGCCGCCACCAGCGCCGGAGGTACGAGCGATGGATCGAGCTTGTGGGCGCGAAGAGCGGTGTTCAAGGCCAGGGTGGGGTTCTTCTCTTCCAGCGCCAGCGCTTCCGCCGCCAGCATGGCGGCCTGCTTGCGGGACGCGTCAGCGGCGGGCAGCAAGCCCGATTTAGACTGCTGGGCCAGCGTCGCCGCGGCCGCCGCCCAGTTCTTGCCCTGCGACTGCAACTGCAGCATGGCGGTGGACGCCCAGGCCAGGCGCGGATTGATGGCGAGGGCGCGTTCGGCATGGGCTCGCGCCGCCACCATGTCGCCGGCGAGGCGCGCCTCGGCGAACAGGCCCCGGCGGCCCAGCGCCTCGGTTTCCGGCGACTTGGTCATCGCCTCGAAAATGCGCTTGACCGAGTGGTGGTCGCCTTTGAGCTGGGCTGCCTGCGCGGCCAGCACGTTGACCAGGGGTTCGTCGGCCAGCGCGTTGCCGGCAATCGCTGCATGTCTCGCCGCCGCCACCGCATCCCCGGCGCCCGCCGCCACGATGCCTTTCGACAGGGATTCATAACCCCTGCGGTTCTTGCGGAAACGCCAGTACTGGCCCACTGCCTGGGGGCTCCGCCACAGTCGGCGGAACAGGCTCCAGATGAACCAGATGAAGATCACCAGAACAAAGGCGAAAGCCACGGCGGCGACGAACGAGGTTTCGATCTCGCGGCCGAGCCAGCGGATGGTGACGGTACCTGGGCGGTCGGCGATCCAGGCGAAAATCGCCGCCGCCACAACGACAAGGCCGAAGCGCCAGAACAGCCGGATCATTTGCCGCCGCCCAAGGCCGTGATCTGCCGGAGGATGGCGTCCGAGGCCTGTTCGAGGGCTGCTTCCAGATTGAGGCGCTGGCCGGCGCGGTCGCGCCACTGGCTCAAGGGCACGGGCTTGGTTCCTTCCGCCGCATCGATCAGACTGATGGCCTGGGCCAGATCGCCGCTGGCGGCGAAGGCGGCGCATTTCTCCGCGAGCCCGGCCCAGTCGGTTTCGCCGATATTGCGAATGCGGACGATCGAGGTCAGCGTCTCCCAGATCGAATCCCAGTAGCTGTCGCTGGACGGCGACGGCTCGGATGGTTTCGGAAGAAGCGGGATCGCGGCGCGCAATTCCCCCGCCAGGCCTTCGGCATTGGGCAGGCCCTCCGCCGCATGGGCGGTCAGCACATCAAGGCCACCAGCGGCCGGCACCATGCGGGCGATGCGGTCCAATTCCTCGGCATAAGGGGCACCGGCGGCGATCTTGGCCTTGATGTCGGACAAAGCCTGCGATAGCGACGTGGCGCCTTCCTGGTCCTCGCCGCCACCGGGGGCCGTCTTGAGGCTCGCCATGTCCTTCTCTAGGGCGTCGATCCTTTGCGCCAACGCCGCGAGCGCTGCCGTGTCGGGTGTGCCGGTCGAAGGCCCACTGGTCGACAATGCGGCGCGAAGACTGTCGAGGTCGGATTTGGCGCCTGCGAGCGCCTCGTCGGTCGAGGCCAGGCGCTTGTCGAGTGCGGCCATGCTGTCCCGCGCGGCCGCTGCTTTCGCGCTCACCTCGGCGATCACGTTGCCGAGATCGGCTGCCTGTTGTTTCGCCGCATCCGCCGCGCCGCCGACAGCGGTCATCTGCTGAGCCAGCGTGCCGGTTTCAGCTTCGAGATCCGCCAGGCGGGCCTGCATCGAAGTCATCTGGTCGGTCGGGAAATACGACGCCAGCACATCGCGATAGAGCCAGGCTCCGGCCAATACACCGGCAATCAGCGCCACAAGTATCCAGGCGAAATTGCCGCGGCGCGCCGGCTTTGCCCGAGGTAGTGGAGGAGGGGGCGGGGCCATGCGGGGAGGTGCCGGGTCTTCCGTCCGGACCTCAGTTTCTTGCCTCACCGCTTGATCGGTCACGTCCTCGGCGTCGAGATCGATGACCGGCGGTTTGACCGCGGGCTCGCCTTCGTCCTTCGGGGTATCGCTCATGGCCATGGGACTAAACCGTTCGCGGGCGAGGATCAAGCAAAGCGAGCATCGAGGACTCGTCGGGCGTTTTCGCCACGGATTTGAGCCAGTGCGCCGGCAGTGCCGCAGCGACATTGGGCGACAGGCAATAGTGCCGCAGAGAGACGTCGTTGCCCGCCAGTCCAGCCCAGATTCGCGCCGTGCGCGGTGAATAGAGGAGTACGCCGTCTTGGTCCGCGATCGCCTGAGCGGGAATCCGCGTGACGGGGACGGCGTCGTAGAGCACCGCCCGCTCGACCGTGAAGCCCAGGTCCTGAAGCTGCCTTTGCAGATTGCCCGCGGTTTCGGTTCCCGAGAGATAAAGAATGGGTCCGCCGGCGGGATCGAGGGCCTTGCCTATGAACCGCGCCAGTCCATCGACATCGCCGCCATGGGCCTCTGAACGGATGAAACCCGCCGCGCGGGCGGCCGCCAGGGATTGCGGCCCGACCGTCAGCATACGGAGCGTTTTGAGGTGGACAAGTTGAGACGCCGCGCGCACGCCATTGGCGCTCGTAGCAACTACGGCTTGCCATTGAAGTTGGGGAACGAGGACTCCCTCACGCCGCACGATACGCAGCAACGGTAGCAAAGTCACCTGGTGGCCCAGCGTTTCGAGCTTGTTGCGCAGAGGCCCTGCATCCTCCTCTGGCCTGGTGACGATCAGGCGCATCAGAAAGAGATGAGCGCGCCGCCCAGCCGGCGCACTTCCTCTCCGGCGTCCGTTCCCAGCCGCGCGGCGTCTCCCGCAGACCCATCGCGCGTCGTCTCGAAGCAATGAACGCCGTCCAGCGTCAGGGCGTGGCCGCGAAACTGGATGCGGCCTTCCGTCAGTATCGCGTGGCCCGCGAGAGGCGTTCGGCATGAGCCATCGAGGGCCGACAGAAAGGCGCGCTCGCAGGTTATGGTGGCGTGGGTGGCTGGATCGTTGATGGCGGCAACCATCCGCGCCGTGCGCTGGTCGCTGGCGCGGATCTCGATCCCGATCGCGCCCTGCGCCACGGCGGGCAGCATCAGTTCCATGGGCATCGGTGCCGTGATCCGGCTGGCCAGGCCCAGACGGTTGAGGCCGGCGCAGGCGAGGAAAGTGGCGTGGGCCAGTCCCTCCGCCAGCTTGCGCAATCTCGTTTCAACATTGCCGCGAAACAGGACGGCCTGTGTATCGGGGCGGAGCCGCAGCAGTTGCGCGGTGCGCCGCACCGACGACGATCCGACGATAGCGCCCTGTGGCAGTTCCGCGATGGTTTTAGCCACGGGACTGAGGAAGGCATCGCGCGGGTCCTCGCGGGGCAGGAGCGCCCCGATCACCAGTCCCTCCGGCAGCCGCGCCGGCATGTCCTTCATCGAATGGACGGCGACATCGATCGTACCGGCGAACAGCGCCTCTTCGAGTTCCTTGGTGAACAGCCCCTTGCCGCCTGCCTCCGCCAGCGGCCGGTCGCGGATGCGGTCGCCGGTGGTGGTGATGGGCACGATCTCGATCTCATCGGGCGTACAGCCATGGGCCGCGACCAGCCGGTCACGGGTTTCGCGGGCCTGGGCGAGTGCCAGGGGCGAGCCCCGGGTTCCTATTCGCAGCAGCGGCATTTGCAAGGACTGTCCAGCGGATGATAGAGCGGGAAGCCTTCTAGCCGCATTCATTGGATACGTCACCACATGGCCATGGCCCAAAGCCATATTCTCGGCATCGAGACCTCCTGCGACGAAACCGCCGCGGCCGTCGTCAGCCGCTCGGGCGATGGCGAAGGCCGTATCCTGTCGAATATCGTGCTGTCGCAGCTTGAGGACCATGCCCCCTATGGCGGAGTCGTTCCGGAAATTGCCGCGCGCGCCCATATCAACCATCTCGACCGGCTCATCGCGGAAGCCCTGACGGAAGCGGGAGTCGGATTTGGCGACCTCCACGGAATCGCGGCAACGGCGGGACCGGGGCTCTTGGGCGGCGTTCTGGTCGGGCTCACCATGGCCAAGGCCATAGCGCTCGCCCATGACAAACCACTCTATGCCGTCAATCATCTCGAGGCCCATGCGCTGACCCCGAGACTGCTGGGGCCACTGCCCTTTCCTTACCTTCTGCTGTTGATTTCGGGAGGCCATACGCAGTTCCAGATCGTCTCGGGCGTCGGGCGCTATCACCGCCTCGGCACCACCATCGACGACGCGCTGGGTGAAGCCTTCGACAAGGTGGCGAAGCTGCTGGGCCTGGGTTATCCGGGTGGGCCCGAAGTCGAAGTGCTGGCCCGGCTGGGAGACGCTCGCCGTTTCGATTTTCCAAGACCGCTCAAGGGCCGCAAGGACTGCAACTTCTCCTTCTCCGGGCTCAAGACAGCGGTGCGCGAGACGGTTCAGACGATGGGCAGCCTCTCCGAAAAAGATATCGCCGACGTCTGTGCCGGTTTCGAGGCGGCGGTCTGCGAGACTCTGCGAGACCGCCTCGCCATGGCCTTCCGGTTTTTCCGCGACGCCCATGGCGGCATCGTCACTCCCACTTTGGTCGTGGCGGGCGGCGTGGCGGCGAACCTGCGGCTCAAAGCGGTGTTCGAGGAAACGGCGCATGCCCATGGGTCTGAGCTTCTTGTACCGCCCGCTCATCTTTGTACGGACAATGCCGCCATGGTCGCCTGGGCCGGAGCCGAGCGCCATGCGCTGGGGCTGGCGGATGATCTGGGCATCGCGGCGCGAGCTCGCTGGCCGCTCGACGAGGTCTCGCTCCCCGCCTATGGAGCGGGCAAGCTCGGGGCCAAGGCGTGAAGCGGCACATCGCGATCGCCGGAGCCGGAGCCTGGGGACAGGCATTGGCCTTCGTCGCACGTTCCGCCGGCCATCAGGTCTCGGTCTGGTCGCGGCGCGAGCCCGATCTCGATCACTTGATTCGCGCCGATGCCATAATTTTGGCGGTACCGGCACAGGTTTGCCGCGAAGTGCTGAAAACCATCGCTCCCGCCATCAGGGACAGGCTCCCTCTCATTATCAGCGCCAAGGGAATCGAGCGGCGCACGGGCAAGTTCATGCACGAACTTGCGGCGGAAACTGTGCCTCGGGCCCGTGTCATGGTTCTCTCGGGGCCGAGCTTTGCCGCGGATGTCATCAAAGGGCTGCCCACGGCGGTGACACTGGCCGCTTCGACGCTCGCCGAAGCGGGCGAATGGGGCGAGGCCCTGACCCTGCCATCTTTCCGCATCTATGGGTCCGACGACGTTCAGGGCGTCGAGATCGGAGGCGCGCTCAAGAATGTGCTGGCCATTGCCTGCGGCATATCCGACGGCCGGAAACTCGGCGACAGCGCCAGGGCGGCCCTCACCACGCGGGGCTTTGCCGAGCTCATGCGTTTTGGCGAGACACTCGGCGCGAGGCCGGAAACGCTCACCGGCCTGTCAGGGCTCGGCGATCTGCTTTTGACTTGCTCCAGCCCGCAGTCGCGGAACTATGCGTTCGGTCTGGCGGTGGGGGCGGGCAAGAGTGCTGCCGAGGCCCTGGCCGAAGCGCGGGGCGTCGTCGAAGGGGCTTCGACGGCGAAAATCGCGGCGGCACTGGCCGAGCGACATGGGATCGATATGCCGATTGTCGCCGCGGTGAAAGCCATCGTCGAGGATGGCGTGAAGCCCGAAGTGGAAATCGCCCGGCTGCTGTCGCGGCCTGTCGGCACCGAGATCAGATAGGGGGAATGAGATGGCTTACTGGCTGTTCAAATCGGAACCGGAAACCTGGTCCTGGGAGATGCAGAAGGCCCGAGGCAAGGCCGGCGAGGAATGGTCGGGGGTCCGCAACTATCAGGCGCGCAACCACATGCGGGCGATGAAGATCGGCGACCGCGGGTTCTTCTATCACTCAAGCAAGGACCGGGCGATCGCCGGCATCGTCGAAGTCATCAAACTGGCTCACCGGGATTCGACGTCTTCGGAAGATGCGTGGGAGTGTGTCGATATCCGCGCGGTCGAGGATATGCCGAAGCCCGTGCGCCTCGATCAGGTTAAAGCCGACAAGAGTCTGTCCGAAATGGTGTTGGTCAAGAATTCGCGTCTTTCGGTACAGCCGGTCACGGCAGCAGAGTGGAAGATCGTCTGCGCCTTGGGTGGCCGCAAGGGATGAACGCACCCGCCTTCATCCGCGCCAATACCGCAGTGACGGCGCCGCCGCTGGTGCCCGAGATCCTGCTGCATCTCGCACACGAGGCCGTGCCCATCTGGCAGAAGACCGAGGAGGAATTGAACGAGATCGGCCTGCCGCCACCGTTCTGGGCCTTTGCCTGGGCCGGCGGCCAGGCGCTCGCCCGCTATGTGCTCGATCATCCCGAGACCGTCCGGGGACGGAGGATTATCGACCTTGCATCGGGCTCGGGACTCGTCGCCATCGCCGCCATGAAGGCGGGTGCTGCCACAGCACTCGCCGCCGACATCGATTCGTTCTCACATGCTGCGATCGAACTCAATGCGGCCTTGAACGGCGCCAAGTTGACGGTAGCCATAGGCGATCTGTTGGCCTCCCCGCCGCCTCCGACCGATGTGATCCTGGTTGGCGACCTGTTCTATGAGAAGGTGCTGGCCGAGCGATGCTTTTCCTGGCTGTGCGAGGCATCGCGGAAAAATATCGATGTGCTGATCGGCGACCCCGGCCGATGCTATCTGCCACGGGACCGGCTTGAGAAAATCCGCGAATACAGTGTGCCGGTGTCGCGCGATCTGGAAGATGCGACGATCAAGCGATCGGCCGTTTGGCGGCTGTCGCGGAATTGTTGAGCCACAGTGCGAGCATGAGGATGGCGAGTGAAACCCAAAGCCAGACATCGCTACCTCCCCCGAAAAAAACCATGGCGAAGATGACGGCCGCGGGTGTTGCCACATAGACCGCCTGAATGGTGTAGAGCGCGCCCTTGTCGCGGATGAGCGTGAAAAACGCGATGCGTTCGACAATCCACAGGAGAGTCGCCACGAGCACGCTCCAATAGGCGACAGCGCTCGGAAGGCCGGTTGCCCAAGGCGGCGCCACGATCAGCATGAGGGGCACCACGGTGATTGCCGACCAGATCGATTCCGCCGCGCCCACCGACATGGTGTCGGCATTTTTGGGCCAGTTGCGGGCGGCGAACCAGTTGTAGGCCATGTAGCCGATGGGGCCGGAAAAGGCGGCGATCGTCCACCACGAAATCTCGCCGGAAAGCACGCCATCGCGCGACAGGATCAGAATGGCGCTGGACAGAAAGCCAACGCCCACGGCGACCAGGCGTCGCGGATCGGCAGTCTCGCGGCCCGTCAGCAGCGCTGCCGCATAGTTGAAGAAGGGCGCGGTCGACATGATAAGCGCAAGTTCGACCGTTGGCACATGGCGGGCGATGTACAGGCTGGCGCCGAAGGGTAAATTCATCAGCACCGCGCAACCGAGGCCGTAGAGCAGGACGGGCCTGCTGCAATCGAGCCGGCCCGCCGTGATCCTGGCCATCAGCGCCAAAGCCAGCCCCACGCCCACTCCTGAATAGACGATAATGTGGGTGACGGGCACGGCAGCCTCCCCCATTGCCCGGTAGAGCGTCGGAGACAGTCCCCAGAACAGGCCGAGGGCGATAAAATAGAAGAAGTGCCGGGTCATGGTCCGTACTTAGACAGGTGATCGATTGCACGCTATAGACGGTGCCAGCAAAAGGCGCTGCAATACCGGCATTCAGGGGAGTTATCCGTCATGTCCGAGAAAATCTATCCGGTTCCGGCAAAGTGGAAAAAAAACGCCCTGATCGGCGACAAGGAGTATCGCTCGATGTATGCCCGGTCGGTTGCCAATCCTGAAAAGTTCTGGGCGAAACAGGCCAGGAGGCTCGACTGGTTCAAGGCGCCGAAGAAGATCAAGAACACCAGCTTCGAATTCCCCCATGTGTCGGTCAAATGGTTCGAGGACGGTATCCTCAACGTGTCCCACAACTGCATCGACCGGCATCTGAAAAAGCGCGGCGGCCAGGTGGCGATCATCTGGGAGGGCGACAATCCCTATGACGACAAGACGATCACCTATCGCGAACTCCATGCGCATGTCTGCCGTTTCGCCAATGTCCTGAAGAAACATGGCGTCAAGCGCGGCGACCGGGTGACCATCTACATGCCGATGATTCCGGAGGCCACCTATGCGATGCTGGCCTGTGCGCGGATCGGCGCTGTCCATTCGATCGTGTTCGGCGGCTTCTCGCCCGATTCGCTGGCCGGCCGCATCAATGACTGCAATTCGAAACTCATCATCACCGCCGACGAGGGCTTGCGCGGCGGCAAGAAAATTCCGCTCAAGATTAACACCGACGAGGCGCTGAAGAAATGCGCTGGTAACGAAAAAGTCTTGGTGGTGCGCCGCACCGGCAGCCACATTCCGTGGGATGACTCTCGCGACATCTGGTATCATGTCGAAGCGGCGAAGGTGTCCGCTGACTGCAAACCCGAGAAGATGAAGGCGGAAGACCCGCTGTTCATCCTCTACACTTCGGGCTCGACGGGAAAGCCCAAGGGCGTGCTGCACACCACGGGCGGCTATCTCCTCTTTGCCGCGATGACGCACGAATATGTCTTCGACTATCACGACGGCGACATCTACTGGTGCACGGCGGATGTGGGTTGGGTGACGGGCCACAGCTACATTGTCTACGGACCGCTGGCCAATGGCGCGACGACCCTGATGTTCGAGGGCGTGCCCAACTATCCATCGAATTCGCGCTTCTGGGAGGTGATCGACAAGCACCAGGTCAATATCTTCTACACCGCTCCGACCGCCATCCGGGCGCTGATGGGGGCAGGCGAGGAACCGGTCAAGAAGACCTCGCGCAAGTCGCTCAAGCTGCTAGGGACCGTCGGCGAACCGATCAATCCGGAGGCCTGGGAATGGTATCATCGCGTCGTGGGCGACCGCCGTTGTCCGATCGTCGACACCTGGTGGCAGACCGAAACCGGCGGCATCCTCATCACGCCCCTCCCGGGTGCTACGAAACTCAAACCAGGTTCAGCGACACTCCCGTTCTTCGGCGTCCAGCCAGCCTTGGTGGATGACCAGGGAAAGATTTTGGAAGGGGCAGCCTCCGGCAACCTGGTGATCCTCGATTCGTGGCCGGGCCAGATGCGCACCGTCTATGGCGATCACGAGCGTTTCGTGCAGACTTATTTTTCCACTTACAAGGGCACCTATTTCACCGGCGACGGTTGCCGCCGCGACGCGGATGGCTACTACTGGATCACCGGCCGCGTCGATGATGTGATCAACGTGTCGGGGCACCGGCTTGGCACGGCGGAAGTGGAATCGGCCCTGGTCTCCCATCCACAGGTGTCGGAAGCAGCGGTAGTCGGCTATCCGCATGACATCAAGGGGCAGGGTATCTACTGCTATGTGACCCTGATGGCGGGAGAGCACGGAACCGACGAACTCCGTAAAGGTCTTGTGGCCCATGTGCGAAAGGAGATCGGTCCCTTGGCCACGCCCGACAAGATCCAGTTCTCGCCGGGTTTGCCGAAGACGCGCTCGGGCAAGATCATGCGGCGCATCCTGCGCAAGATCGCCGAGGACGATTTCGGAGCACTTGGCGACACCTCGACGCTCGCCGATCCGGCGGTTGTGGAGGACCTGATCGACAACCGGCAGAACCGGAAAGACTAGCCTGTTACGGTGAATGCGGATAAACACACTGACATGACGGCCCTGACCAAACCGCGTATGACGGTCGACGAGTTCCTGGTATGGGCCGAGGGGCGGCCAGGGCACTATGAGCTGTTCAGGGGCGAGGTCTACGCGATGTCACCCGAGGCCGTCGGGCACGCCAAGACCAAAGGTGCCGTCCATGCCGCCCTCCTCGATGATATTCGGCGGCGCGGCCTTCCCTGCCACGCTCTGCCCGATGGCGCGACGGTCCGGATCGATCAGGCAACGGCTTATGAACCCGACGCCCTCGTCTATTGCGGAAAGGAACTCCCTCCGACAGCGCTTGAAGTTCCGAACCCGGTCATCATCGTCGAGGTTCTGTCACCCTCGACGCGCCGGGTCGATGTCTCGCTGAAACTCGCCGGCTATTTCCGGCTGCCGAGTGTCGCGCATTACCTCATCGTCGATCCGACGCAACCCCTCATCATTCATCATGCGCGGGGGCCCGGCGACACCATTCTCACCCGCGTCATCACCGCGGGCAGCATCACCCTCGATCCTCCCGGGATTGAACTTGCCGTGGGTGAAATCTACGGCACCTGACCGATTGCGATATTACGGCGCGCAAGCTACAAGCTGTGTCGCAATCCGGATAGGCAATCATGGTCGAGACGAAACCCGCTTCAAGGCCCCTGTCGCCCCATCTCCAGATCTACCGGCCGATGCTGTCGATGATGATGTCGATCACTCACCGCATCACCGGGGCCGCCTTGTATTTCGGCACTTTGCTGCTGGTCTGGTGGCTGGTCGCGGCGGCCAGTTCGGACCAAGCTTTTAACTTGGCGCAAGGGTTTTTCAGCCACTGGTTCGGCGTGATCGTGCTGATCGGCTTTTCCTGGGCGCTGATCCATCACGCGCTTGGCGGCATCCGTCACCTGATCTGGGACACCGGACGCGGCTTCGACCTTGCAACGGTGGAATGGCTGGTACGCGCCAATCTGATAGGTTCGGTCGCCCTGACATTCGTGCTGTGGCTTGTCGTCTACATGGCAATGCCATGAGTATCCGCACGCCGCTGTCACGGGTCCGGGGATTGGGCTCGGCCAAATCCGGCACCGATACCTGGTGGCTCGAACGCATGACCGGGCTCGCCAATCTGCCGCTCAACCTGTTCCTGGTGATTTTCCTGGTGATGCATGTGGGCGCCGCGCGGGCCGAGGTGATTGCCAGCATCCGCAATCCGCTGGTGGCGGGATTGCTGATTCTCTCCTTCATCGCCATCGCGTGGCATATGCGGCTCGGCATGCGCGCGATCATCGAGGACTATGCGCAGGCCCATGCGACGAGAGTTGTGCTTCTGCTGCTCAACACCATATTCACCGTTGTGGTGGCACTCGCGGCGATTTTGGCAATCCTCAAGATGAGCCTGGCATCCTGACATGGCGGATGACCTCAATCTTTCGACCGCGGCACGCAACTTCGCCATCGGCGGACGCGCCTATCCCATCACCGATCACAGCTACGATGTGCTGGTGGTGGGAGCGGGCGGCGCCGGCCTTCGTGCAGCTCTCGGCGCGTCGCAGGCGGGCCTCCGGACGGCGTGCATCACAAAGGTGTTTCCCACCCGCTCGCACACCGTGGCGGCGCAAGGGGGGATCGCCGCCTCGCTCGGCAATATGGGGCCCGACGACTGGCGCTGGCACATGTATGACACGGTCAAGGGCGCCGACTGGCTGGGCGACCAGGATGCCATCGAGTATCTCTGCCGCAACGCGCCGACCGCGGTTTACGAACTTGAGCATTTCGGCCTGCCGTTTTCACGCACTGAGGATGGCCGCATCTATCAGCGCCCGTTCGGCGGCATGATGATGAATTTCGGCGAGGGGCCGCCGGCCCAGCGCACCTGTGCCGCCGCCGACCGCACCGGCCACGCCATGCTGCATACGCTGTACGGCCAGTCGCTGCGGCATTCGGCGGAATTCTTCATCGAGTATTTCGCCCTCGACCTCATCATGCAGGATGGCGCCTGCCGCGGAGTCATGGCGCTGTCGCTCGAAGACGGTTCGATCCACCGCTTCCGCGCCCACAAGACCATCCTCGCGACCGGCGGCTATGGCCGGGCGTATTTCACCGCGACCTCGGCCCATACCTGCACCGGCGACGGCAATGCCATGGTGCTGCGCGCCGGCCTGCCGCTCGAAGACATGGAATTCGTGCAGTTCCATCCGACCGGCATCTATGGCGCGGGCTGCCTCATCACCGAGGGGTCGCGGGGCGAAGGCGGCTACCTCACCAATTCCGAAGGCGAACGTTTCATGGAGCGCTATGCGCCATCGGCCAAGGACCTGGCGTCGCGCGATGTCGTGTCGCGCTCGATGACCATCGAAATCCGCGAGGGCCGTGGCGTTGGTCCGCACAAGGATCATATCCATCTGCATCTCGAACATCTCGATCCCAAGGTGCTGCATGAGCGGCTGCCGGGCATTTCCGAATCGGCCCGGATTTTCGCCAATGTCGACGTGACGCGGGAACCCATCCCGATCCTGCCGACGGTGCATTACAACATGGGCGGCATCCCCACGAACTATCACGGCGAGGCGCTGGCGGGCGATCCGGGCGATCCGGAAAAGACCGTGCCCGGATTGATGGCGGTGGGCGAAGCGGCATGCGTGTCCGTCCACGGAGCAAATCGCCTGGGCTCGAATTCGCTGATCGACCTCGTCGTGTTCGGCCGCGCGGCCGGGCTCAAATGCGCCGAAACGATCGCCCCTGGCACGCGCCATGCCGAACTTCCCTCAGGGGCGGGGGAGGCGGCTCTTGCCAGGCTCGACCGTTATCGCTTCGCCAGCGGTTCAACACCGACAGCGGAACTGCGGCGGCGCATGCAGAAGACCATGGAACAGAACTGCGCGGTGTTCCGCACCGGCGAGATTCTCGCCGAAGGCAAGGAGAAAATCGCAGCGATCTGGGGGGCGGACAGCGATGTCCGCGTCACTGACCGCTCGCTCATCTGGAACAGCGATCTCATCGAGACGCTGGAATACGAGAACCTCATCCTCCAGGCAGCGGTGACCGTCGAAGGCGCACTCGCCCGGGAGGAAAGCCGCGGCGCCCACGCGCGCGAGGATTTCCCCACACGCGACGACAAGAACTGGATGAAACACACGCTGGCCTGGGCCGATGGCGGAACCCGAAATGTGCGGCTGGGCTACCGCCCGGTGCATGAGTTCACGATGAGTAAGGACATCGACTACATCAAGCCCAAGGCACGGGTGTATTGACACGGGAGACAGCCAATGGGTGAGCTCACTCGCATTGCACGCGATCCGAAAGTGATGGCGAGCAAAGTCTGCATTCGCGTCATGCGGGTGACGGTTGGCATGGTTGCCGGCCACATCGCGGAAGGACAGGTGGTTGAGGCCGGAACGACCCCCACCCCCGGCCCCTTCCCACAAGGGGGAGGGGAGTGATGGTCGCCTTTACACTGCCCAAGAACTCCAAGATCAAGCCCGGCAAGGCGTGGCCCGCGCCTGCC
>JANNSP010000264.1:0-3089 GCA_031402975.1 Hyphomicrobiales bacterium | reverse complement strand
CCGGCGACGTGCTGGCGCTCTATCTCGCCAACCTGCAGGACCGGCACGGCGTCAGCATCAACGAAACGCTCTGGCGACAGATATCGGGAACACAAACGCAGTAGTCCTTCTCCGCGGCAACGCCGCGGGGAAGGTGGCGCCCCGGACCTGATCCGGGGTGACGGATGGGGTCTTCGCCGCAATAAAGAAAGTCCCCATCCGTCACGCGCCGAAGGCGGCGCGCGCCACCTTCCCCGTCCTCGCAAGCGAGGCCGGAGAAGGATGAGGAGAAATCATAGAGTCAGTCATGCAGGTCTTTCCAGATTACGAATCCTTCGCCAGCGCCCATGAGCGGGGCGAAGCGCAGATCGTTTCGACGCGGCTTGTGGCCGACCTCGAAACGCCGGTTTCGGCGATGCTCAAGCTCGCCCGTAACGCGCGCTATTCGTTCCTGCTCGAATCGGTCGAGGGGGGAGCGGTGCGCGGGCGCTATTCGATCATCGGGATGAACCCCGACATGATCTGGCGGGTGGACGGCGGCCGGGCCTCGGTCAACCGCAAGGCGCTGGCTTCGCCCGAGGGTCCCTTCGAGGCGATCGATCTGCACCCGCTGGCGGCGCTCAGGGCGCTTCTGGCGGAAAGCCGGATCAAGCTTGGCCCCGATGCGCCGCCCATGGCGGCGGGCGTGTTCGGCTATATGGGCTATGACATGGTGCGGCTGATGGAGGATCTGGGACCGCCCAATCCTGACGTGATCGGGGTTCCCGACGGCATGCTGATCCGGCCGACCGTGATGGCGATCTTCGACAGCGTGAAGGACGAGGTGACGGTAACCTCGCCCGTCTATGTGGACAAGAGCGTATCGGCGCGCGCCGCTTATGCGCGGGCGCGCGAGCGGCTGTCGGAAATCGTCGACGCGCTCGACCGGCCGCTGGACCATGTAGCGCTGAAGGGCGAGGATGCGGCCCCCATCACCGCGGCGAAATCGAACATCTCATCGGCGGATTTCATGGCGATGGTGGCGAAGGCCAAGGACTATATTTCAGCCGGGGATATTTTCCAGGTGGTGCTGTCGCAACGCTTCGAGACGGATTTCACGCTGCCGCCATTCGCGCTGTATCGGTCGCTCAGACGGGTGAACCCCTCGCCGTTCCTGTATTATCTCGACTTCGACAAATTCTCGGTGATCGGCTCCAGCCCGGAAATCCTGGTGCGAGTGCGCGATGGCAAGGTGACGATCAGGCCGATCGCGGGCACGCGGAGGCGTGGCGCCACGCCCGCCGAAGACCGGGCGCTGGCGGCTGAGTTGCTCGCCGATCCCAAGGAGCGGGCCGAACATCTGATGCTGCTCGATCTCGGCCGCAACGATGTAGGCCGCGTGGCGGAGATCGGCTCGATCCGGGTCACCGACCAGTTCATCCTCGAATATTATTCGCAGGTGATGCATATCGTGTCCAATGTCGAAGGCACGCTGTCGAAGAAGTATGACGCGATCGACGCGCTGGTGGCGGGGTTTCCGGCGGGCACCGTGTCGGGTGCTCCCAAAGTGCGCGCCATGCAGATCATCGACGAATTGGAACCCGAGAAGCGCGGCGTCTATGCGGGCTGTGCCGGCTATTTCTCGGCTGACGGCGAGATGGACACCTGCATCATGCTCAGGACGGCTCTGGTCAAGGACGGGCGGATGTATGTGCAGGCGGGTGCGGGCATCGTCGCCGACAGCGTGCCCGAAGCTGAGCACGAGGAGTGCATCAACAAGGCCAAGGCGCTGTTCCGCGCCGCCGAGGAGGCGGTGAGGTTCGCCGGCCGCGCGGGGCGGGCGCAATGAGGGGCGGGCGGGACGGGCGCAATGAAAGTTAGTACGGCAGCGGGATCTCCCTCCCCCTTGTGGGGAGGGATTAAGGGTGGGGGTCGCTCCGGCCTCACCACCAGACCCCCACCCCTAGCCCCTCCCCACAGGTGGGAGGGGGAAAGATGATCATCCTCATCGACAACTATGACAGCTTCACCTGGAACCTCTATCACTTCCTTGGCGATCTGGGCTGCGAGACGGTGGTGCACCGGAATGACAGAGTGAGCGTCGGGCAGGTGATGTCGGCGCGGCCGCAAGCGATCGTCATTTCGCCGGGGCCGGCGACGCCCAACGAGGCCGGCATCTGCCTTGAGCTGATCGCGCGGGCGTCGGATACGATCCCGATTTTCGGCGTGTGCCTCGGATTGCAGGCGATGGGACAGGCGTTCGGCGGCAAGGTGGTTCGCGCGCCCTCGCTGATGCATGGCAAGGTTTCGACGGTGCATCATACGGGCAAAGGCGTGTTCGAGGGTCTGCCGCAGGATTTCACCGCCACGCGCTATCATTCGCTGATCGTCGAGCGGAGTTCGCTCCCCGATTGTCTTGACGTGACGGCGGAGACTGACGGGCTGGTGATGGGACTTCAGCACCGGACGAAGAACGTGCATGGGGTGCAGTTCCACCCAGAGAGCATCGCGTCGGAACATGGCCATGCGGTGCTGCGGAATTTTCTGAACCTCGCTGGAGTGGCCTGATGGCGGACCTAAAGCCGTTCATTGCCAAGGCGGCTTCAGGTGCTTCGCTCAGCCGCGACGAGGCGCGCGAGGCGTTTTCGATCATGATGTCGGGCGAGGCTACGCCGTCGCAGATCGGCGGATTGTTGATGGCGCTCCGGGTCAGGGGCGAAACCGTGGACGAGATCACCGGTGCGGTCGAGATCATGCGCGAAAAGATGACGCGCGTTCTGGCGCCGGCGCTGGCGCTCGACATCGTGGGCACCGGGGGCGATGCGTCGGGGTCGTATAATATTTCCACCTGTGCCGCGCTGGTGGCGGCGGGCGCGGGATTGAAGATCGCCAAGCATGGCAACCGGGCGCTGTCGTCGAAATCTGGGGCGGCGGACGTGCTGATGGCGCTGGGGGTGAAGATCGACCTGGCGCCGGAGCGGATTTCGGCCTGTATCGCGGAAGCGGGCGTGGGCTTCATGTTCGCGCCTTCGCATCATGCCTCGATGAAGCATGTGGGGCCGTCGCGGGTCGAACTCGGCACGCGGACGATCTTCAACCTGCTCGGGCCCCTGTCCAATCCGGCGGGTGTC
>JANNSP010000263.1:0-5663 GCA_031402975.1 Hyphomicrobiales bacterium | reverse complement strand
GCCGACGGCACGCCGATCTATGTTCATGCCAAAATCATGATCATCGACGACTGGCTGCTGAAGGTGGGCTCGTCCAATCTCAACAACCGGTCCATGGGATTCGATACCGAATGCGACCTGGCGATCGAAGCTGGCGACAAGGACAAAGATTGCCGCGCCGGGATCGCCGCGCTGCTCGACGATCTCCTGGGCGAGCATCTTTCTGTCACGCCGAAGGAGATCGCCGCGGCGCGCGACGGCACGTCGATCATCAAGACTATCGAGACATTCATCCGGCCGCGCGGCCGCACGCTCAAGCCGCTCGAAGTCACCGTGCTCAGCGACGCGGACAAGAAACTGGCCCAGGACAGCATTCTCGACCCCGAGCGCCCTGAGCATTTCACCCGGCGCCTGAAGGGAATTTTCAGCGCGGGCGATTAGTTCGAGCTCGCTGCGAGCTTGCGCTCCAGCACGCGCGACCACCAGGTGAGCGGATAGCACAAGGCGAAATAGATGATCGCCACCAGGGCGAAGATGAGGAAGGGCTGGAAAGTCGCGTTGGTCAGTATCTGCGCGGTTTTGGTCAGCTCGCGGTAGCCGACGATCGAGGCCAATGCCGTGTTCTTGACGAGCTGCACGAGGAACCCGACGGTCGGCGGAATGGCCACGCGCATGGCCTGGGGCAGGATGACGAGGCGCAGTTGCGCCAGGAAATGCAGGCCGAGGCTGGCGCTGCCGTCCCACTGGCCCTTGGGGACGCCCGCGACGCAGCCCCTCCATATGTCGGCGAGAAAAGCGCTGGCATAGAGTGTGAGGCAGAGTGCTGCCGCGAGCCAGGCGGTGACCTCGATGCCCACCAAAGGAAGTCCGAAATAGACCAGGAACAACTGCATGAGCAGCGGCGTCGACTGGAACAGCTCGACATAGGCGCGGACGGCGTTGCGGGCGAAGCGCGACTTGCCGACGGCGGCGACGAGCAGCAGCATGCCGACGATGCCGCCGCCTACAAATGCGACGACGGAGAGAAGCACCGTCCAGCGCGCCGCCAGCAGCAGGTTGCGCGCGATATCCCACAGGGTGAAATCCATCAGCGCTGCCTTCCGGCATAGAGCAGGCGGCGGCCGCCAAGCCCGAGGAGCGAGCGGACGCCCAAGGCGAGGACGAGATAGATCAGCGTGATCACCAGATAGGTTTCGAAGGTGCGGTAGTTGCGCGACTGGATGAGATCGCCGACATGCGTCAGGTCGACCACGGCGATCTGCGAGACAACGGCCGATTCGTGCATGGTGATGGTGATCTGGCCGGTCAGCGCCGGCCACACATGGGCCAGCGCCTGGGGCAGCACGATCAAACAGAACAGCGGCAGAGGCTTGAAGCCCAGGCCGCGCGCCGCTTCGGTCTGGCCCTTGGGCACCGCTTCAAGCCCGGCGCGGATGATCTCGATCGCGTAGGCGGTGACATTGATGGTCATGGCGAGGAGTGCTGCCGTCATGGCGCTGAGCCTAAGCCCCATGCTGGGGAGGCCGAAGAAGACGAAGAACATCTGCACGATGAAAGGCGTGTTGCGGATGAGTTCCACATAGGTGGCGATGAGGCGGCGCGTCCACCGCCGGCCATGCAGCGAGAGCGCGGCACCAGCCGTGCCGAGAAGCAGGCCGAGCACGGAGGACGCGGCGGCGAGACCGAGCGTCACGCAGATGCCGTGCAGGAGCAGGCCGAAATAGGGGACGAGTGCCGAGAAATCGAACTGGTAGGTCACGGTCTGTGGCCGATGCTTCGAGGCTCGCGGGCGGGCCCCGCGAGCACCTCAGCATGAGGAACTTTTGCTGTCCTCACCCTGAGGTGCGAGCGGAGCGAGCCTCGAAGGGCTCCTCTGTTACAGATCCGCCGGCATCGGTACCAGCAGCCATTTCCTGGAAATGGCGTCGAGGGTGCCGTCCTTCTTGATGGTGGCGATCACTTCGTCGAGCTTCTGCTGCAGTTTGGTTTCGCCCTTGTTGACCGCCATGGCGGAGGGCGAATTGAGAAGCTGGAATTTCTGTTCGGGCTCGATCGCCGGCTGTTTCGCCAGAACCGACGCGCCGACATCGTTGCCGACGACCATCAACTGCACCTGCCCCGCGAGGAAGGCGGAGATGACGCCGTTATAATCGTTGAAGCGCTGGATGTCGGTGCCTTCGGGAGCGACTTCGGTCAGCGACGTATCTTCCAGCGTGCCGCGATTGACGGCGACGGATTTGCCCACGAGGTCGGCCGGGCCTTTGACGTCGAGCGCCTTGGGTCCCATCACCTCGATGTAATAGGGCGCATAAGGAGCGGTAAAATCGACGACCTTCTTCCTCTCGTCGCTCACCCCCACGCTGACCAAGAGATCGAGCTTGCCTTCGGTCAGTGACGGGATGCGGTTCTGCCCGGTGATGCCCATCAGTTCCGGCTTGACGCCGAGCGCCTTGGCCAGCGCGTTGATGACGTCGATGTCATAGCCCTGCGACTGCATGTCGGATCCGGCCGACGAGAAGGGCGGGAAATCCTCGAAAATGCCGACGCGGATGACGCCCGCCTTGGTGATATCGTCAAGGGCGTCGGCCGACGCCGGCGCCGCAAGTGAGAAAGCCAGTCCAATGGCACAGAAGCCCAGTGTGAATGCACGCATGTAGAACCTCCCGGTGACGCGGGTGGTTGCCTGTCTCCCGCTCCCTTCCGTTTATCAGCAAACGGGTCCTTGCGTCACGGAGATTTACTTGTACGCGGAAGACGGGCTAGGGTCGGGACATGCGGAAAAAATCTAAAGTCATCATGACCTGCGCCATCACCGGCTCGATCCATACGCCGTCGATGTCGGAGTTCCTGCCGGTGACGCCGGACGATATCGCGACCCAGGCGGTGGACGCGGCCAAAGCGGGAGCGGCGATCCTGCATCTTCATGCGCGCGATCCCGCGACCGGCAAGCCATCGCCGTCGCCCGATCTGTTCGGGCAATTCCTGCCGCGCATCAAGCAGGGCTGCGATGCAATCGTGAATATCACGACGGGCGGCGGCCAGGGCATGTCGATCGACGAGCGGCTGGCGGCGGCGGAACGGTTTTCGCCCGAGATGACGTCTCTCAACATGGGCTCGATGAATTTCGGGCTGTTTCCCATGCTGGCGCGCTACAAGGATTTCACCCATGAGTGGGAGCGCCAGCATCTCGAAGGTTCGAGCGATTTCATTTTCCGCAACACTTTCGGCGACATTGAGAAGATCCTGCTGCGGCTCGGCGAAGGCCACGGCGTACGCTTCGAATTCGAATGCTACGATGTGGGCCATCTCTATACGCTGGCGCATTTCCTCGACCGCAAATTGGTCAAGCCGCCGCTCTTCGTCCAGACGATTTTCGGTATTCTCGGCGGCATCGGCGCCGACCCGCAGAACGTGCTCGTGATGCGCGACACGGCGGAGCGGCTGTTCGGCGACCAGTATCACTGGTCGGTGCTGGCGGCGGGGCGGTTCCAGATCCCGTTCTGCACGATGGCAGCGACGATGGGAGCGAATGTCAGGGTGGGACTGGAAGACAATCTGTTTCTGGGCAAAGGCCAGCTCGCGACGTCAAACGCCGCGCTGGTTTCCAAGATGCGGCATATCCTTGAAGAACTGTCGATCGACATCGCAACGGCGGACGAGGCGAGGGCGATGCTGGAACTGAAGGGTCCGGGGGGAGTCAGCTTTTAATCGGACACGGATTGAACGAAAAAAGTGATGTCGTAGCTGGCATCCGCACTTTGCACGTTCTTCGTGGTCTGAAAATCCATGGACTCGGCCAGATCGATGACCCCAATCTCGTCGTCTCCCGTCGGGTCGGCTTCCAAAATTCTAAGTTGGAATTCACCGGCAGGAACGATGTGGTTGATGTCGAGATTGTAGTCATTCCCGGTGGTGAATGAGCCAATACTGAAGCGAGACGGACCCATCACTCCGACAAGGTCGTCCGAACCATAATAATCATTCATCGAATGACAGTGAATCCGTTGGATATTCAGCGAGTAGGGACGCATGGTCATTCCTCCATGTTAACTTGTGTTGCGACTGGGAATGCGCGTTGACCGCCCAACTGACGGAATGAACAATTCTCAGCCGATACTGAAGTCGTTTGTTTCGTGATCGGCGGCGCCAGATCCCGGGTTCACGAATGTCAGAACGGAGTGGTCGCCCACGGTCAACCTACCGAGAGAGACAAAGCCGGCTTCGGATTGTCCGGGATCAAGGAATGAAGACTGCCAGCTTGCTAAGAAAACATCGTCGACTTCCACCCCGACTTCAGCGTTGCCGCCCGTGTCCCCCACATTGACAACCTCAAAACTGATGCGGGTCCCTGCGTCGTGATGGGGGACATCGTGCGCGTCGGGATTGTCCTCCGGGTCCGCCATGATCCCGATACCGCCGCCTGTAAATTCGAACATTGCAGACATGGACAAGTTCCTTTTGTGAAGTTTAAGACCGGCTACTCTGACCGATGGCAGCGGAGAGGAAATGCCAACGCTGAAGCCTCCGCATGAATTCGCCCTCAAAACCGTCTTATACTTTTAACAGTTGTTTCGCAATCGGCATTGCATGTGGTGTTTAAAATTTGAACCATGCAAGCAGCAACTTTTAATGCCCGGTTTGCCGGCGCCCCGATAATTTTTTGTTTGGTCAGGGGCAATTCCGATTGACGAAATGGAGATATCCGGCAATGATACTGTAGATCAAGTAGCAGCGAGGACTCATCGCAGCAACGCCGTTAGCTGCCTTCAAAACAGATCGTGTTGGTTGGAAAGTGTTCCCATTCATGTGGGAAGTAGGAAACAAGAACCTAGGCGAAGCGAGTGTGAATTGTAGCTTCGAGTTGTGCGTCCCTAAAACGCGACTGCGGTTTTCAACTTCACAACCAAAATTCAGTGAGAGCATGGGGCATTCATTGATATCCTTGTAGGAGAGAACATGGCTGACCTTTTTCGGTTGAGCAACGTGCTCAAGCTAAACCCGCTGTTTATCTCGCTAGGCCTGCCGAGTTCATCGTTCAGGTCGTTCAATCCAGCGATCCCGGCAACATTTTTCGATGCGGCCGTGAACTGCGGTCCTTTGCATCCGGACTGCATATGGCTGTTTAAGGGCAGCGACTATCACCGTTACAATCTCCGGGAGAGACGCTTCGAGGTTGAGAACAACCGTATTTCGCAATTCGCGAAGGCCGGCACACCCACGCTTCCGCCCGGTTTCCACAATGGTGTTGACACTGTTGTTTACGCGGGTAGCGCCTTTCCAACACTCTACTATTTTTTTACGGAGGAGACATTCGTCAGACTCAACTCCGACGTCATCGCTGTCGATAGTGCGGAAGATCCGGCGGAGGGACATTGGAATGCGGACGAGGGTCCGCGTGGGGTTTTGGGGGTATGGTCGGTAGGGGTCTGGACCAACCCCAACGGAACATTCAAGAGCCCGGGACCGATGGCTGGCCTGCATGGTGAAGGCGCCCGCTTTGTGGGGTGCGTTCATTTCTTTCGGGGAAACGAATACGTGCTGCATGACCTCCGGACAGGAGGTATCGCTGCAGGACCCGTGCCCATCAGCGAGCGGTGGAAGTTCTCCGCTCCATTCACCGAACGAATTGACCTTGCCTTCTACGGCGCGGGACCGGAGTCCCAAAAGATTTACTTTATCTCCGG
>JANNSP010000262.1:0-1790 GCA_031402975.1 Hyphomicrobiales bacterium | reverse complement strand
GAAGATGGCGATGCCGGGAATGGTCGCCACCCACCACTGGTCGAGGATCACGTCGCGGCCGGCCGACACCATGGCGCCCCATTCCGCCGACGGCGGCTGCGCGCCAAGCCCGAGGAAGCCCAAACCCGCCGCCGTCAGGATGATGCCCGCCATGTCGAGTGTCAGGCGCACGATGACCGAGGACAGACACAGCGGTACGATGTGCTTGAACAGCACCCGCCAGGTCGAAGCGCCCTGCATGACCACGGCGAGGATGAAATCGCTCCTGGCGATAGTCACCGTTTCGGAGCGCGCGATCCGGGCATAGGGCGGCCAGGCGGTGAGCGATATGGCGATCACGGCGTTCTCGATGCCGGGGCCCAATGCCGCGGCGAAGGCCAGCGCCAGAACGAGACGGGGGAAGGCCAAGAAGATATCGGTGACGCGCATCAGCACGGCGTCGACCCAACCGCCCAGATAGCCAGCGACTGTCCCGACCGCGAGACCGATGGGCGCCACCACCACCGACACCAGGAGGACGATGGTGAGCGTCACCCGCGCGCCATAGAGTGTCCGCGCATAGATGTCGCGGCCCAGCTCGTCGCTGCCGAACCAGTGCTGGGCGGAAGGTGGCGCCAGCCTGCCGGCGAGGTTCTGCTCGACGGGCGATATGCCGCCCGCCAGGAAGGGGGCGAAGAGCGCCATCAGGATCAGCACGGCAACTATGAAGAGACCGGCAAGTGCCGCCGGATTGGAAACGATCGCTACCAGTCCGCGATAGACATTGCCCAGCACCGCCTGGCGCCGCGAGGAGGGCGCGTCGCTCATCAGCCAAGGTCTCAGGCTCTCGCTCATGGGTTGCGCAGCCTTGGATCGAAGATCTTGTAGAGCAGGTCGCAGAACAGGTTGACGCCGATGAACACGGCACCCACCAGCACCGTGCCGCCCAGCACCGCATTCATGTCGCTGTTGAACAAAGCGCGCGTGATATAGAGGCCGAGACCGGGCCAGGCGAAGACGGTCTCGGTCAGAACGGCGCCTTCGAGGAGCGAGGCGTAGCTGAGCCCGATCACCGTGATCAGCGGCACCATGATGTTGGGGAAGGCATGCAGCCACACCGCGCCCCAGAACGAGCGGCCCTTGATGCGGGCCGCCGTGACATATTCCTGGCTCAACTGGTCGATCATGAAACTGCGCGTCATGCGGGCGATGTAGGCCAGCGAATAGTAACCCAGAATGCCGGCGGGCAGGATCTGATGGCTGATCGCGTTGCCGAAGATCTGCCATTCGCCGGCGATGGCCGAGTCGATCAGGATCACACCGGTGCGCGCCGTCACGATGTCCTCGTAGAAGACATCGAGCCGTCCGGTGCCGGAGACCCAGCCCAGCTTGCCGTAGAAGACGAAGAGGCCGACGAGGCCCAGCCAGAACACCGGCACCGAATAACCGAAGAGCCCCACGACGCGAACCAGGTGATCCGGCCAGCGGCCCTTGCGCGCCCCCGCCAGTACGCCCGCGGGGACGCCGATCGAGACGCCGATGATAGTGGCGATGGTGGCGAGTTCGAAGGTCGCCGGAAACACCCGGATCAGGTCGTCCAGCACCGGCTGCGCGGTCAAGACCGAGACGCCGAAATCGCCGCTCAGCAAGCGCTTGAGATAGACGCCGTATTGCACGATCACCGGCTGGTCGAGGCCCAGCGCGATATAGGTCCGGTCATAGACTTCCTGCGACGCCTTGTCGCCGACGATGGCAAGAACCGGATCGATGCGGGTCAGCCGGCTGATGAGGAAGGTGACGGCGGTGAGGCC
>JANNSP010000261.1:0-3947 GCA_031402975.1 Hyphomicrobiales bacterium | reverse complement strand
AGCGACAGGCGCTTGTGCCACCAGGTTTCGTAGACCCAGGCGGGCCTGATGCCGAAACCGGAATTCTCGATGAAATAGGAGAGATCGGCCAGCGACATTTCTTCCGGGTCGCCTGAGCGGGCGCCGGCGGCCGCCGGTTTCATGGAGCCCGAATAGACCAGCGTGCCGAGCCGGTTCGGCGGCAGGTTCTGGCGATAGTAGACGAGCACGTCCGACATGGTCCAGCGGCCGCCGTCGAGCTTCGCCTCGCGGGCGAAAATCTGTTCACGGAGCAATCCGTCGGGATCGCGGCGGAACACGATGACATCTTGAAGCGTCGTCGAGTCTGCATTGGCGCTGCCGGCGCGCAGGATATCGGTGCCGGCCCGCATCCAGATCGGGTCGCGCTCGCCGAGCTTCAATTTCTTCTTGCCGTAATCGCCGATGCCCCAGTCGCGCAAGACCGGCGCCGCCGCCGGGATCGCCTGGTTGCCGAGAACGAAATTGAGCCCGCCCGCGATGAGGGCCAACGGCAGCAGCATGACGACGAGCCGCGCCGGCGACAGGCCCGCCGCCCACAGCGTGGTGATCTCGTTGCGGTAGCTGAGTTCGGTCAAGACCAGGAGAAGAGCCAGCAGCATGCTGACCGGCAGGAAGGTCGAGAGCGTGGCTGGGGCCCGCATCAGCATGTATTCGCCGATGATGCCGGCGTCCCCCGGGCGCAGCGCCAGAATTTCGCTGGAATAGCTGACGGCCTCGAGCGACAGCACGAAAACCGTGACGCCCAGCAGGATGGCGAAGAAGCGGACCGCGATCATGCGGATCAGCATCATGGACACGATCTTCATCATGACGCCGGCCTTAATCGCCGCATGAACCACAGGCGGAAGGAGGTTACGGTGTCGATCACGGCATCGATCACGATGCCGAACCTGTCGGGCTTCAGCATGAAGGCGGCAACCGCGAAGCGCCAGATGGCAAACGCCGTGAGGAGGCCAAAGGGCAGCCACAAAGTGAGCCACGGCGACAGCCCGCCGGTGCGCGTCGCCAGGCTTCCCTGCTCGATCACCTCGTGGAAGGCGACGATCAGCACCAAAGCGATGCCGAAGCGGTAGGCGCGCTGGCTGCGGCGGCGGCCGATGGCGAAAGGCACGGCGAGGATGGGCAGAACGGGGAGCGTCAGCACATTGACCAGGCGCTTGTAGAATTCGGCGCGCATGGCGTCGGGCGTCGTGCCCTTCGGCGGATCGTCGAGGCTGGCGTACAGCTCAGGGAGAGTGAGTTCGCGCTCGTCTTCGCCGCGCGGCCGGAAGATGTCGTCCGACACGCGGCCAAGGGGCGTATCGGCGGAGGCGAATTCGGCGACGCTGCCAAGGACTGGATCGGCGGCAACGGCCGAGGGGCGCTCCTGGAAGGTGAGGCGATGGCCATCTTCCAGATGCAGCACGGGGCGCTGGCCGCCCGCGACCTCGATCAGCGAGCCCCTGGCCGCGGTCACCGTTTCCAGGCCCTTCGGTCCCTTGTCGTCGAACATGAAGACATGGTCGAAGGCGTTGCGGCCGCGGTCGAGGGTGTCGAGGATGAAGGTGCGGGTGCCGGCCTGCATGAACACGCCTTCCTCGGCCAGATAGAAGATCTCGACATTCTGCACGTCGAACACCACCGAGCGGTAGGCATAGCGGGTATGGGGCTGGGCCCAGCCGAAGATGAACAGCGAGACGAGGCCGAGCAGCACCGCGAGCAAAGCGACGGGGCGCACCAGGCGGTGGAGGCCAGCGCCTGCCGCCATGAAGCCGTCGATCTCGGAATTGGTCGACATCTTGTTGAAGCCGAACAGCAGGCCGAGAAAAAGCGCTGCCGGGATGGCAGTGCCGAGATAATGCGGCACGAGATAGGCCAGGAGCTCGAAGACGACGGCGAAGGAATTCTTCTTGCCCAGTGTCGTGTCGAGAAGGCGCACCATGCGGTCGGCCAGCAGCATCATCAAGCCGATGGCCATGGCGCCTGCAAGGGGCCGGGCGATCTGCTTCAGGATATAGCGGTCGGCGGTGGCGAACACTGAAAGCTAGCCCCTGGGCCAGGCGGCGTGGAGGTCGTGCAGGATTTTGAGGCGCGTGTCTTCGCTCAACTGCGGCGCCGATTTGAGATCGGGCACGGAGGGCCAGCCGGCGTCGGTGAAAGTCTGGCCGTCATAGACCTGAGCTTTCTCGTAGCGCGGCAGCACGTGAAAATGGACGTGGGGGTCGACCATCATGAGCATGAGATAGTTGATCCTGTCGTAGCGGCGGAAGGATTTTAGGCCGCGCTCGATCTCATAGGTGATGAGCGGCAGTTCGGCAAAGGCTTCCGGCGACAGCTCGGAGAACGCCCGGTCCTCGCCCTTGGCGCCCAGCACCAGCGCCCCCAGCGTCGCCTGCGCCGGCCGCAACAGCACGCACCAGTGGCGGTAATCGCAGACGAGCGAATGCGGATAGCCGAACTTGACGAGCGTGGCGTTCATCAAGGCCAATCTACCCCATGGCCGGGTCAGGTTGAAAGCGTGAACTGGCGGACGGTTTCAACCTGCCGCTTGTCCGCATTCCAGCTCCTGACGGTCACCGCCGTCACCCAGCGGCCTGCCGTGCGCTCGATGTCGTAGCGGTTCCAGGTGGCGCGATCGTATTCCGGATGCAGCGCCATCGAGGCCGACGGCACGCCCAGCGCATGGACCATGCCAAAACGCGATTGCAGGGCATTCTCCATGTGCCGGTGATTGTGGCCGTGGAGCACCAGTTCGGCTCCTTCGGCGGCGAGGACGTCGCGAAGGGCTTCGGCATCCTTCAGCGCCTTGCGGGGTGGAGCGAGGCCCGGCAGCGGCGGATGGTGGATCATCACGACCCGGGCGAAGCCCCGCTCGCGGAGATCGCGGAGCAGAAAGCGGAGCGATTGCAACTGCACTTCGCCGAGGAATCCGGCCGCCCGGTGCAAAGGCTGCGGCAGGCCGGAGCACAGCCCAATGAAGGCGATGTTCTTGCGCAGCCGCACATAGGGAAAGCTGGCCGCGACCTGCGGCGTCACATGGACCGAGGCCACCTTCATGTCGCCCGTCATGTAGGGGCCGAGATGGCTCAGGCCTTCCTCCCAGCCCTGCACCACATAGGTGTCGTGATTGCCGGGGACGAAACTGACGCGGTCGGGCGACCCCAGTTCCGCCATCCAGCGCGCCGCGATGGGGAATTCGTCGCCCGCCGCGATGTTGACCATATCGCCGGTCAGCGCCACGTGGTCGACGCGAGCCTCGACGATATCGTCGGCGATCGCGTTGGCGATCTCCGGGATATGCAGGCGGTGGCGGTTGAGGCGCCACGACAGGTAGCCGATCTGCCGCTTCAAAGCGAAATCGCGCCAGGCCCATTTGCCCGGCAGCGGACCCAGATGAATGTCGGACAGGTGGGCGAGCGAGAACAATCGGGGCCTTCGTTGACTTTGGCGGAATCGGGTGCGATGGAGACGCCCGTTCATAGCCGTCCCAAACTCGCGGGTTCAAGATAAAGTGCGTGTTATCATCCTGGCGGCGGGGCAGGGCAAGCGCCTGCTGCCGCTCACTGCCGATGTGCCGAAGGCGCTGCTCGACATTCACGGGCGGAGCCTGGTCGCGCGCCAGATCGAGGCTTTCGCTTCCTGCGGGCTCAGCGATTTCGTGGTGGTGACGGGCTATGGCGCGGACCGCATGGAGGAGGCGCTCACGGCCATCGCGCGGGCCCGGGGGGTGAGAATCTCGACCGTCTATAATCCCTTCTACGCGGTGGCCGACAACCTCGCCAGCTGCTGGATGGCGAGGCATGAGATGACCGGCGATTTCATCCAGGTGAATGGCGACAACGTGTTCCGCGCCGACCTGGTCGAGCGCCTGCTGACGGCTCCGTCCGCTCCGATCGCGGTGGCGATCAACCGCAAGACCAGTTACGACACCGACGACATGAAGGTGA
>JANNSP010000260.1:0-2156 GCA_031402975.1 Hyphomicrobiales bacterium | reverse complement strand
CGCGCTGGCCCGGGCTCCCCTGGCCGCCCGTCACGGTTTCCCCGAACTTGTAGGACTGGGCCCGGTAGACCGGCATGTAGCCCCGCTTGACCATGGTCATGAAGGCGTCCGGCGTCGGGAAAGCCTGACGGATGATAGGGGCGGCGAAACTGTAGGCCAGCGCGCCGTCGTCGCTGCGGAACGCCTCAAGCTGTTGGGTGATGATCCGCTGGTACTGGGCGGCGTCTGGCTCCTCAGCGCTCGCCACGAGGGGCAGAGCAAGGAACAGGACCAGAAAGGCGAGAATTCGGACCATGGCGCAAATCTCCCAGGCTGAGCTGCAATACTATGGATACGCGACGCCCGCACCACAAGTTTCGGTTTGCGCTGCACAACATTCGGCAGCGGAGCATAAATATTGTTTCACGCCGCTTGACCCATCGGCGAAGGCGGATGAGTATGCGCCGGGCGAAAACAAGTCTGGGCGGAAACGAGCAAGATTTCCGGCGGGGACGGTTTGGGAGGCGAAACACGATGACGGCGATTTCCATGAGAGTGAACGGCAAGACCGTGGGCGGAGAGGTCGAAGCCCGAACCCTGCTGGTCGATTTCCTGCGCACCAATCTGGGGCTGACGGGCACCCATGTCGGCTGCGATACCAGCCAGTGCGGATCCTGCGTGGTGCATGTCAACGGCAAGGCGATCAAGTCTTGCACGGCACTTGCGGTGGCCTGTGAAGGCGCCGAAGTGACGACCATCGAAGGCATCGCCAAGAACGGCAAGCTGCATCCGATGCAGGAAGCCTTCCGCGAGCATCACGGGCTGCAATGCGGCTTCTGTACTCCGGGCATGATCATGTCGGCCATCGACATCGTCAAGCGCAACGGCAAGAAACTCAGCGAAGACACGATCCGCCACGAACTCGACGGCAATATCTGCCGCTGCACCGGTTATCACAACATCGTCGCCGCCGTTCAGGCGGGCGCCGCAAGCATGTAAGGGGAGAATTCCATGAGCGAGACCGGCATCGGCGCCCGCGTAAAGCGCAAGGAAGACCACCGTTTCATCACCGGCAAGGGCCGCTATACCGACGACATCAATCTCAAGAACCAGACCTATGCGTATTTCGTGCGGAGCCCGCACGCCCACGCCACCATCAAGTCGATCAACACCGCCAAGGCCAAGAAGATGCCGGGCGTTGTCGACGTGTTCGTGGGCTCGGACGTGGCCGAGGACAAGATCGGCGGGCTGATCTGCGGTTGGCTCATACATTCCAAGAACGGCGAGCCGATGAAGGCCGGGCCGCATCCGATCCTCGCCGTCGGCAAGGTGCGCTATGTCGGCGACCATGTCGCCGTTGTGGTAGCGGAAACCCGTGAACAGGCGAAGGCCGCCGCGGCCGCTGTGAACGTGTCCTATGCCGTGCTGCCGCACAATGTCGATGCCGCCAAGGCGATGAAGTCCAAGGCGCAGGTGCACGACGTCGCCAACGACAACCGCGTCTACAACTGGTCGATCGGCGACGAGGCGGCGACCGATGCCGCGTTCAAATCCGCCGCGCATGTGACCAAGATCGATCTGGTCAACAACCGGCTGATCCCCAACGCCATCGAGCCCCGCGCCGCCATCGGCTCTTACGACACGGGCTCCGATCATTACACGCTCTATACCACGAGCCAGAATCCGCATGTGGCGCGGCTGGTCATTTCCGCCTTCCACGGGCTCGCGCCCGAACACAAGCTTAGGGTGATCGCCCCCGATGTGGGCGGCGGCTTCGGTTCCAAAATCTTCATCTATGCCGAGGAGGTCGTCTGCCTCTGGGCCTCGAAGCGGATCGGCGGACGGCCCATCAAATGGACTGCCGAGCGCACCGAAAGCTTCCTCGCCGACGCCCATGGCCGCGACCACGTCACCCATGCCGAACTGGCAACCGACGCGAATGGAAAGATCACCGGCTTCAAGGTCCACACCATCGCCGCGATGGGAGCCTATCTCTCGACCTTCTCGTCCTGCGTTCCAACCTATCTCTATGCGACGCTGCTGTCGGGCCAGTACAACATCCCCAACATCTATGCCGAGGTCGATGCGGTCTATACCAATACGGCACCAGTCGATGCCGTTCGCGGCGCCGGGCGCCCAGAAGCCGCCTATGTGATCGAACGGCTCATGGAAACGGC
>JANNSP010000259.1:0-5463 GCA_031402975.1 Hyphomicrobiales bacterium | reverse complement strand
CCCGTGTTGGCGCCGATGACGGCCACGCTGTCCGATCCCAACCCGGATGTTTCCAATGCGGACAAGCTGCGCTATGCCGTTCGCAGCCGCGGGGGAAGCGGGTTCGTTTTTATCAACAATTACGTCCGTCACTTGCCGATGAAGGACCATGCCAATGTGAGCATTACGTTGCGTCTGCCGGGCGAAGAGCTCAGCCTTCCTGCGGACGGGGGCTGTTCTGTTGCAGGCCTATCGCTGGCTGATCGACTCGCGCGACGAGGCGGCGGGCGAGCGTCTCGACAATCTCGAAGACCCGTTCCGGCTCTATCGCTGCCACACCATCATGAACTGCGCCAAGGCCTGCCCCAAGGGATTGAACCCCGCCAAAGCCATCGCCGAAATCAAGAAGCTGATGGTGGAACGGCGGATGTAACCACCGGGCGCGTGGCTTGCATCTCCTGAAGCAAAGGTTGATGCTTTGTGCCAGGGAGAGACACAATGGCCCGGTTCGCCATAGTTTCAGCCGTCATTGCCGGACTGATGTCGTCGGAAGGTCTGGCGCAGCAGGCTTCGACAAGTTTCTCCGTGGGGATCACCATCGGCGGCGGCGGCCGGCCAAGACTGGCCGTGGCTCCCGCCAAAACGTTTACCTGGGGCGCTGCCGCCATCTCGGTGAGGCGCCAAGGCTTTCATGTCCTGCGGCGTTTGGAGAAGTCCGACGGATTTTACTGGTTCACCGCTAAGCGTGATGGCAGCAGATTCAAGGTCGCGGTATTGATCGCCACCGGCGTCATTTTGAAGGTGATTCCGGCCTAGGCCCGGCGGGTACTGGAGTTGCGCTGAAAAGCGGCCTATACGCGGCGCGAAACCAGCGCAGGATTGCCCATGACCGCCAACTCCCTCGACAGTTTCAAGTGCCGCACAACGCTCAAAGCGGGGGACAGGACCTATTGCTACTACAGCCTGAGGCGCGCCGAGACGAACGGGCTCAAGGGCATTTCCAAACTGCCCTATTCGCTCAAGGTGCTTCTGGAGAATCTGCTGCGTCACGAGGATGGTCGCACGGTCACCAAGGCCGATATTTCCGCCATGGCGGCGTGGCTGGTCGATCGCGGCAAGGTGGAGACGGAAATCGCCTTCCGCCCGGCGCGCGTGCTGATGCAGGATTTTACCGGCGTGCCGGCGGTCGTCGATCTCGCTGCCATGCGCGACGCGATGAAGGCGCTCGGACACGATCCCCGCAAGATCAATCCGCTGGCCCCGGTCGATCTCGTCATCGATCACTCGGTGATGGTCGATTTTTTTGCAACGTCCCAGGCCTTCAAGAAAAACGTGGCGCTGGAATATGACAGGAACGGCGAGCGTTATACGTTTCTCAAATGGGGCCAGGAGGCGTTCGACAATTTCCGCGTGGTGCCGCCGGGAACCGGCATCTGCCACCAGGTCAATCTCGAATATCTCGCCAAGTCGGTGTGGACCAAAACCGAGAAGGTTCGGGGCAGGGACATTACCACCGCCTATCCCGACACGCTGGTCGGCACCGACAGCCACACCACGATGGTGAATGGTCTGGCGGTTCTGGGCTGGGGCGTGGGCGGTATTGAAGCAGAAGCAGCAATGCTGGGTCAGCCGATCTCCATGCTGATTCCCGAAGTGATCGGCTTCCGGCTGACCGGCAGGCTGCCCGAGGGCACCACGGCCACCGATCTGGTGCTGACGGTGACGCAGATGCTGCGCAAGAAAGGCGTGGTCGGCAAGTTCGTGGAATTCTACGGCCCGGGCCTCGCCAATCTGGCGGTCGAGGATCGCGCCACCATCGCCAACATGGCTCCCGAATACGGCGCCACCTGTGGCTTCTTTCCGATCTCCGCCGAAACGATCGAGTATTTGAACGGGACGGCGCGGCCGGCGGAGCAGGTTCTGCTGGTCGAGAAATATGCCAAGTGCCAGGACATGTACTGGACGCCGAAATCGCTCGAGCCAGATTTCAGCGACCGACTCGAACTCGATATGGCGACGGTGGTGCCGTCGATGGCCGGCCCCAAACGCCCGCAGGATCGCGTGGCGCTCACCGAGGCCACCAGCGATTTCGCCAAGATGATGACGGACGAGATGAAAACGCCGATCGAGTCCGCCACCCGCTTTTCGGTCGACAACGCCAATTTCGATCTGGGCCATGGCGATGTGGTGATCGCGGCCATCACGTCGTGCACCAACACATCCAATCCGAGTGTCATGATGGCGGCGGGCCTTTTGGCGCGGAACGCGGTGAAAAAGGGGCTGACCACCAAACCGTGGGTCAAGACCTCGCTGGCGCCGGGTAGCCAGGTCGTCACCGAATATCTGAACTCGTCCGGTCTGCAGAAGGACCTCGACAAGATCGGCTTCAATCTCGTCGGCTATGGCTGCACCACCTGCATCGGAAATTCGGGGCCACTGCCGGACAATATTTCGGCGACAATCCGCAACAACGATCTGGTGGCGGCGGCGGTTCTCTCCGGCAACCGGAATTTCGAAGGGAGAGTCAATCCCGACGTTAAGGCCAACTACCTGGCGTCGCCGCCACTGGTGGTCGCCTATGCCCTGGCGGGATCGCTCAAGGTCGATCTTCTTGCCGATCCGCTGGGGTTCGACCGCAAGGGAAAGCCCGTCTATCTCGCCGATATCTGGCCTTCATCGAAGGAGGTTGCCGATTTCGTGCGCGCCAACGTGACCCGCAAGGCATATGCCGCGAAATACAAGGATGTGTTCAAGGGCGACGAAGCCTGGCGCAAGATCAAGATCACCAAGGGCCTGACCTATGCCTGGGACGCGCAGAGCACCTATGTGGCGAACCCGCCCTATTTCGAAGGCATGACCATGACTCCGGCTCCGGTCGCCGATATCGCGGGGGCCCGAATACTTGGCCTGTTCCTCGATTCGATCACCACCGATCACATATCCCCCGCCGGCGACATCAAGGCCACCTCGCCCGCCGGAAAGTATCTGATGTCGCGGGGCGTCGAGAAACTCGACTTCAACTCTTATGGGGCCAGGCGCGGCCACCACGAAGTCATGATGCGCGGCACCTTCGCCAATATCCGGATCAAGAACCAGATGGTGCCGCGCGTCGAGGGCGGCGTCACGATCCATTATCCCTCGGGCGAGCAGATGGCGATCTATGACGCGGCGATGCGCTATCAGTCGGAAGGCGCGCCGCTGGTCATTTTCGCCGGCAAGGAATACGGCACGGGTTCGTCGCGCGACTGGGCCGCCAAGGGCACGAAGTTGCTGGGCGTGCGCGCCGTGATCGCGCAGAGTTTCGAGCGCATCCATCGCTCGAACCTCGTCGGCATGGGGGTCGTTCCCTTGCAGTTTGTCGAAGGCACCGGCTGGCAGACCCTCGATCTCCGCGGCGACGAGACGATCGCCATCGGCGGACTTTCCAAGGGCCTGAAGCCCAGGGCCATGCTGACCGTCGAAATCACGAGGGCCAACGGGACCCGCGCGGTTGCCCCGGTCCAATGCCGCATCGATACCCTGGACGAACTCGACTACTTCATCGCCGGCGGCATCATGCCCTTCGTTCTTCGCGGCCTTGCCAGTGCCGCGTAGTCAGACGCGGGTGATTGCGGTAGGATCGTTGGGCTTTTTGATTTGCTGGAGAGTAACATGAACTATGTCGATGGATTTGTCGTTCCGGTGCCGAAGAAAAAACTCGCCGACTATCGCCGCATGGCGCGCAAGGCCGGCAAGATCTGGATGGCCAACGGCGCTCTCGCCTTCACCGAATGCGTGGCCGACGATGTGAAGCCCGGCAAGGTCACGTCCTTTCCGCGCAGCGTCAAGATGAAGCCCAGCGAAACCGTGGTTTTTTCCTGGATCCTCTACAAGTCGAGACGCCATCGCGATCAGGTCAATGCCAAGGTGATGAAGGATCCGTGGGTCAAGAGCATGGACCCGAAATCGATGCCTTTCGACGCCCAGCGGATGTTTTTCGGCGGCTTCAAGGTGATCGTTTCCAGCAAATAGAGCTTGCAACCGGCCACACGAACGTGATGCCGCCTCAAGCGGACGTGAGTGGTGCCGGAAGACCGTATCGGTCATATTACCGTCATGAAAGTGTCACCAAGGATTTCCCGTCGAGTCGCGCTGCAGCTTGCGGCGGGCGCGGCAATAGGCGGTTTGCTTTCCCCCAAAGCTTCGGCGAGGGGGCAAGGCAAAGTGGTGGTCGAACTTTTCACCAGCCAGGGATGCTCCTCCTGTCCGCCGGCCGATGCGTTTCTCCAGGAGCTGAGCACCATGGAGGGCGTTCTGACGCTCACCTACAATGTCGACTACTGGAACTACCTGGGGTGGCGCGATACGCTTTCGCTGCCGGAGTTTTCGCAGCGCCAGTATGATTACGCCAAATCGCGCGGCGATATGGATGTCTACACGCCCCAGATGATCGTCGATGGCGGCAGCCATTATGTCGGCAGCAACCGGGCCCTGGTCATGAAGGCCATTGAAAAAGCCTTGGAAGCGAATTCAAGCCGCATCCCCATGTCGTTGACGCCTATCGGCTCCGACATCGTGGTCGAGGTCGGATCGGGGCCGGCGGCGAGCGAGGCCACCCTGTGGATCATGCCGGTCATTCCATCGATCGCGGTCAGAATCGACAAGGGCGAGAACAGCGGCCGGGAAATCGTCTATACCAATGTCGTGCGCGAACTTGTGCCTGCGGGAATGTGGCACGGGCGCGAGATGAAAATCTCGCTGCCGCGCGACGGCATCCTGGAAGCGGAATACAAAGCCTGCGTGGCGCTTCTCCAGCAAGGCAAGACAGGCCCCGTGATCGGCTCGGCCCACTGGGGCGCGATCGGCGCCTGAGCTGCGTCAGGCCGCTTTCTTCAGAAGCCCGCGGTTGATCAGGCTCTCGGCGATCTGCACCGTGTTGAGTGCTGCTCCCTTCCGCAGATTGTCCGAAACCACCCACAGATTGAGGGCATTGTCGCGGGTCTGGTCGTCGCGGATGCGCGATACGAAGGTGGCATAGTCGCCCACGCATTCGACCGGCGTCACGTAGCCGCCGTCCTCGCGCTTGTCGACGACCATGACACCCGGCGCCTCGCGCAGGATTTCGCGCGCTTCCTCGGCGCTGATCGGCTGTTCGAACTCGATATTGACCGCCTCCGAGTGGCCGACGAACACTGGCACGCGCACGCAGGTCGCGGTGAGCTTGATCTTGGGATCGAGGATCTTCTTGGTCTCGGCGCTCATCTTCCACTCTTCCTTGGTATCGCCTGAGTCCATGAACGCGTCGATATGGGGAATGCAGTTGAAGGCGATCTGCTTGGTGAACTTCCTCGGCGTCGGGGCATCGGTGACGAAGATGCCCTTGGTCTGGTTCCACAATTCATCGAGCCCCTCCTTGCCGGCGCCCGACACAGACTGATAGGTGGCGACCACGACGCGCGAAATCCGCGCCACGTCATGCAAGGGCTTCAGCACGACAACGAGCTG
>JANNSP010000258.1:0-4888 GCA_031402975.1 Hyphomicrobiales bacterium | reverse complement strand
GGAGCTGAGCCGCGGGCCTGGCGCCTGCGTCATCGGTCCACACCCGGATGTCTTCGATATTGGACGTATGGCGGGCCTGGATGCGGTCGACCAGTCGCGTCAGCAGCGCCAGTTTTCCGTCCGTACCGAGATAGAGGCACTGGAAGAAGCAGAAGCCGAAGGTATCGTAGCCGGTCAGATAATACATGCTCTCCTGCTGGAACATCAGGAGGCCGTCGAGCCCCTGCTCGGCGAGCGCCGCGATCACCTTGGCGGTGCGGGATGCGAATTCGGCGGGTTTGAAATGCAGGGCCATGGTTTCTCCTATTGAAGCGCGATGGCGGAAATCTGGCGGCCGTAGACGGGTTCGCGGGCGTGGGTGGCGCGGCGGTAGCTGAAGAAGCGCTGCTCGTCGCTGAAGGTGCAGAGCGCCAGGTCGATGACGGTACCTGCCCCTTCGGCGCGCAGGCGGATGGCCAGATAACCGGGAAGATCGAACATCGAATGGCCGGGCCGGGCCGACGGCCGGAAGTAGCGGCTGTTGGCGGGGTCGCTGTCGAGAAAGCGTTCGGGAAATTCGGGCCCGACCTCGTAGGCCCCCTGCCCGATCATGGGACCGACCACGGCCACGATGCGGGCTCGTTTGGCGCCGAGTGATTCCATCGCATCGATTGTGGCGCCGGTGACGCCCGCCAGCGCCCCCTTCCAGCCGGCATGGGCGGCGCCGATGACGCGGGCCTCAAGGTCGGCAAAGAGGACCGGCCCGCAATCGGCGGTGAGAACGCCCAGTGCGAGGCCCGGAACATTGGTGACCATCGCGTCGGCTTTGGGCCGGCTAGCGTGATCGATTGGCGCTGTGACGGGTATGACGGTGGCGCTGTGGACCTGATGGACGGTGACGAGGCGGGGTTCCGGGATATCGAGGGCGGAAGCCACAATGCTGCGGTTGCGGCGCACGGTTTCAAGATCGTCGCCCGAACCCGTGCCGCAGTTGAGCGAGGTGAACAGCCCGGCCGAAAAGCCGCCCTCGCGGGTGAAGAAACCGTGGCGGATGTGGGGAGCGTTGAAGGCTTCTGTCTCGATCATGATTGAGCGAACGGATAAGGGGCGGCCAGGCCCGGCGAGGTCGCGGCCAGGACCTTGAACAGGTTACCCATCTGATCGGGATGCGCAAGCCTGGTCATGGCGCGCTCGATCAAGGCGCGGGCGTCGCCTTCCGCCTTGGCGGCGAGGATGGCGCTGCGCTGTTCGAGACCCATGCTCAAGAGGAAGGCGCGCTGGGTGAGGAGCGGCCAGGTTTCGGCGCCGCCTTTCGCGAGCGCCATGGCGAGCGCCTCGAAATCGACATGCGAAGTCAGGTCGCATTGGCCGGGAGACTCGGTGATGGCGGCGAAGCGGTGCTGGCGCATGGCCTGCAGCGTATCGCCGGGGGCGGTTTGCGCGTGGCCGTAATCGATGATGAGGGCTGAACCCGGATGGGATGCGAGGCGCTGTCCGATGGCACTGGCGATTTCGGCGCGGGCGGGGGCGAATTCGATGATGTCGCCGTCGCTGCCTTGGGGGGCGAGGTCTTCGGCTTCTATGCGGCCCAGAGCGAGGCGGTTGTTTTCAAGGCCGATGACCCGTTCCAGCCATTTGCCATGGCGGCGCTCGAACTGGCGGATGGGAATGCAATCGAAAAATTCATTGGCGATGAGGATCATGGGAGCGGCGGAGATAGTGTCGATCGAATTGTGGAATGCGGCGTGTGGGAGTTTCTCAGTCTGCATCCGCTTCAATACCGGGCTGGTTTCGACCAGATGCAGCCGCGCCGCTTCGGCAAATCCCGGCATGACTTTCGCGGCGCGCAGGATATCCGCCATCAGCGTGCCGCGGCCGGGGCCGAGTTCGACGAGATTGAAACTGGTGGGCGAACCCATCGCCGCCCACGCCGCCGCGCCCCAGACACCAATCAGTTCGCCGAAGACCTGCGAGATTTCGGGCGCGGTGATGAAGTCGCCCTCCGCGCCGAAGGGATCGCGGGTGGCGTAGTAGCCGTGTTGCGGATGGCTGAGGCATAGCGCCATATAGCGGTCGAGGCGGAGCGGACCTTCGGCTGCGATGGCTTCCGCGATCATCGCTTCCAGCGCCGTCACCGCCTCGATCTCGCCAGCAGCCAGAGACCGACGGCGATGAGCGGCAGCGACAGGATCATGCCCATGGTGATGAAGCCGGCGTAATAGCCCAGATGACTGTCGGGCTCGCGGAAGAATTCTACAATGACGCGCGAGAGGCCGTAGACAAGCGCGAAAATGCCTGACGCGCGGCCCGGATATTTGAGCGCGCCGTGGCGATGGGTGGCGAAGCGGACGGCGAGAAACAGCACCAGTCCCTCCAGCAGCGCTTCGTAGAGCTGGCTCGGATGGCGGGGGATCAGCGCCGGGTCGTCGGGGAAGATGACGGCCCAGGGCATATCGGAGGCCCTGCCCCACAGTTCCTGGTTGATGAAATTGGCGAGTCGTCCAAGGCCAAGGCCCACCGGCACTGAGGCGGCGCCGAGATCGAGCATGGCATCGAGGCCGGCGCCGATCTTTCGGCCGTAAATCCAGGCGGCCACCACGCAGCCGAGGAAGCCGCCATGGAACGACATGCCGCCATCCCACATTTTGACGATGTCGAGGGGGTTGGCCACGTAATGCAGCGGATTGTAGAACAGCACATAGCCGAGGCGGCCGCCAAGGACCACGCCCAGCACCGTCCAGATGAAGAAATCGTCGATCTGCAAGGGCGTCATGGTGGGCGGACGCGCGCCCCAGAGCGAAGCATTCCGCACCAGCCGTTTCATGTACCAGGCGGCGAACAGCAGGCCAACGATATAGGCCAGCGCATACCAGCGCAGCACCAGCGGGCCGAGGGAGAAGAGGATGGGGTCGATCGGGGGAAAGGTCAGGACGGCGGGAGTGAGCATGGCGGCGGACAGTGTGCGCGGGGAGCAATCGCGTCAAGCGGGGCTTCGCTCAATCCTCATCCTGAGGTGCTCGTTGGAGGCGCGGAACGCGCATCCGGCGAGCCTCGAAGGACCCTTCGAGGCCCGGCTGCGCCGGGCGCCTCAGGGTGAGGAGAAAAGGAACTGCATCTTGAAGTTTCGCCCCTTCGATCATAACTTCGCCTCCTGAAAGGATGCCCTCCCATGACCACCACGTCGTCCCGGTTTTTCGATGAGATCGCCAAGCTGATGACCAATGCCGCGGGGGCCGCACAGGGCTTGCGCCGCGAGATCGACACGTTGGTGCAGAATCAGGTGGAGCGGGTTGTCAACAACCTCGAACTTGTCAAGCGCGAGGAGTTCGAGGTGGTGCGCGCCATGGCGCAGAAGGCGCGCGAGGAGAACGAGGCGCTGGCCGCGCGCCTGGCCGTGCTCGAAGGGAAATCCGGCGGCGGCAGCGACGGCTGATCGCGGACTTGTGGAGGAATCACCTCCACGCGGTGTTGGCCCTTGCCCCGACTCGGGCGTTTGGGCAGTTTCCGGTCCGAGGCTGGCGCTTGAGTCGTCAGCCCCCGGAGGAATTCGATGGCGGCGTTCCAGGCGCAGGAGACCGAGCCCAGCAATCCCCTCGACCGCGTCGAGCGGGTGGCGGCCAGGCGTGACTGGGTGCTCGACCGCTCCGATGATGACGAGGTGACGCTGCAGGTTTCGAGTTCGTTCAGCGACCTGCATGTGGCGCTCAACTGGCGGGCCGATCTCGAAACGCTGCATGTGGCGGCGAGCTTCGACATGAAGGTGCCGGGGCCTCGCCGCGACGAAGCCTCGCGCCTCGTAGCGCTCATCAACGAACAACTCATGCACGGGCATTTCGATTTGTGGCGGAGCGACGGCTCGATCGTGTTCCGCAACAATCTGGTGTTGGCTGGTGGAGCGGAAGCCAACGACGCGCAATGCGAAATGCTGATCCGGCTGGCGGCGGAGAGCTGCCAGCGCTATTTCCCGGCGGTGCAGTTCGTGGCCTGGGCCGGGCGCAAGGCCGAGGACGCGATCGAGGGCAGCCTGTTCGACACCATGGGCGAGGCATGACGATCGAGCTCAAGGGCACGCTGGTCTTGGTGGGGGCTGGCAAGATGGGCGGTGCCATGCTCGAAGGCTGGCTCAAGGGCGGCGCCGCGCCGGCGCGGATCGCGGTGCTCGATCCCGTTGTTTCGGACGAAATGCGGACGCTGCTCGGCGCTCATGGCATAAGGCTCAATCCGCGCGTGGCCGAGATTATCGACGCGGAGGTCGTGGTGATCGCGGTCAAGCCGCAGGTGATGGAGGAGGTGCTACCGCCTCTTGTGCCGCTGGCCAAATCGCGGCCGCTGTTCCTGTCGGTCGCGGCGGGCAAGACCATCGCCTCTTACGAACGTCATTTCGGAAAGGATGCGGCGGTGATCCGCTCGATCCCCAATACGCCGGCCGCCGTCGGGCGCGGCATCACCGCGATGGCGGCGAATGGCAATGTGGGCGAAGGCGCGATGGCCATGGCACGGACGCTGCTGTCGGCGGTGGGCGAAGTGGTGACGGTCGATGACGAAGCGATGATCGACGCGGTGACCGCGGTTTCGGGCTCGGGCCCGGCCTATGTGTTTTTCGTAACCGAATGTCTGGCGGCGGCGGGCGAGAAAGTCGGCTTGCCGGCGGAGCTTTCGATGCTGTTGGCACGCGCGACGGTGGCTGGATCGGGCGAACTGATGCGGGTCAGTGGATTGGAGGCTTCGGTGCTCAGACAGAACGTGACATCGCCCAAGGGCACGACCTATGCCGCGTTGCAAGTGCTGATGGGCGCGAACGGTCTGCAGCCGTTGTTCAACGAGGCGATCGAGGCGGCGACGAAGCGATCACGGGAATTGGCGGGGTGATTGGTACGATGCCAACAATTTCCCCTTCCCCCCTCGGGGG
>JANNSP010000257.1:0-1712 GCA_031402975.1 Hyphomicrobiales bacterium | reverse complement strand
GCCGACTCGATCCGTCAGCCGGTGGTCGAACCGGATCGCGACGTCAGGGCCTTCCAGACAGTGCTGCTCGATCTCGGCGCCAGGCTCGGCCTTCCCGGCATGACCCGCACCGATGGAACGCCCCGCTATCCCGGCGGCTATCCCGACTACATCGTCAACCACGAGAGGGCGCCCGGCATCGGGCCGCTCGCCGGCTTTCGCGGCCCCAATGGCAAATCGCAAGGGCGCGGCACGCCCAATCCGGAACAGCTCCAGCATTACATCGACAATGGTTGCCACTGGTTCTACGAACTCCCCGATCACATGAAATATTACCGCCATGTGAATTGGGCCTATCTCGACTGGGCCGCCTTTTTCGGTTTTATCGGCCGCGCCGAACCGGTCATCCACCAGCTTTACAGCGAACCCCTGCAGAAGTTCAGGCTTGCGGCGCGCGGTCATGGCAAGATCATTCCGCCCACGGAGCATCGCGCCCGCGTCGCAACCTACTTCGATCCCATCCCGTTCTGGTACCCGCCGTTCGAGGGCGAGCAGGTGAATGAGCGGGAGTTTCCCATGCATGCCGTCACCCAGCGGCCGATGGCAATGTATCATTCCTGGGGATCGCAGAATGCCTGGCTCCGCCAGATCCTTGGCCGCAACTGGCTCTACATGGCCCGCGAAGCGGCGGCGAAACTCGGCATCGCCGATGGCGACTGGGTCGATGTCATCTCCCATCACGGCCGCATCAAGGGGCAGGTCAAGCTGATGGATGGACAGAATGCCGACACGGTGTGGACCTGGAACGCCATCGGCAAGCGCTCCGGCGCCTGGGCGCTCGATGCCGATGCGCCCGAGTCGAAAAAAGGCTTCCTGCTCAATCACCTGATTTCGGAACTGCTCCCAGAAAGGGAAGGCGGCTACCGCTATTCCAACAGCGATCCGGTCACCGGCCAGGCCGCCTGGTACGATCTGAGGGTCAGGGTGGAACGGAGTGAACAATCAGCGATGAGCGCGCCGCAATTTGCGACGCTGAAATCCTCCAGCCCGGGTGAGGGACATCGACCATGACCTCGCTCCCGCCCCCTTCCGCGAAAAAGCTCGGCCTCGTCATCGATCTCGATACCTGCGTCGGCTGCCAGGCCTGTGTCACCTCGTGCAAGGAATGGAACACGCAGGGCTATTCGGCACCCCTGACCGACGATGATCCTTACGGCGCCGACCCCTCCGGCGTATGGCTCAACCGTGTCCACGGCTACGAAGTGAAGGAGGAGGGGCGCGAGCAGTCCCGCATCGTGCACTTCCCGCGCTCGTGCCTGCACTGCGAGGAACCGGCCTGCGTCACCGTGTGCCCGACCGGTGCCTCCTACAAACGCGCCGAGGATGGGATCGTGCTGGTCAATCCCGAAACCTGCATCGGCTGCAAGCTGTGTTCCTGGGCCTGCCCCTATGGCGCCCGCGAATACGACCACCAGGACGGGGTCATGAAGAAATGCACGCTCTGCGTCGACCGCATTTACAACGAGAATTTCGAGCCCGAAGACCGCATGCCGGCCTGCGTCAAGGCCTGTCCCACGGGGGCCCGGCATTTCGGCGATCTCGGCGATCCCGCGTCCGCCGTCTCGCTCTTGGTGAGTGATCGCGGCGGTTACGATCTCCTGCCCGAGATGGGCTACAAGCCGGTCAACAAATACCTGCCGCCCCGCGCCCGCCGCGATTCCTTCACGTCAATC
>JANNSP010000256.1:0-4428 GCA_031402975.1 Hyphomicrobiales bacterium | reverse complement strand
CGGGCCGACATGTCGCCCTCGCCCTCGCGCGGATTGACGTGGAACAGTTCCTCGGCGATCACCAGGCCCAGCACCCGGTCGCCCAAAAATTCGAGGCGCTCGTAATTGCCCGACTTGCGTTTGCTGCTGGCATGGGTGAGGGCGCGCCGGAGCAGCGCCCGGTCCTGGAACTCGTAGCCGAGGCGCTCGGCGATGGCCGCGTATCTCGCTTGGGTGAAACGGACGGCCAATGGGATCAAATCAGGTTGAAGAACCGGCTCCAGCGGATGGCGATGGGCCATTTCCAGATTTCCCAGATGGCGGCCCTGGGCGATACCGAGAAGAAGATGATGTCGGCGCGGCCCACATAGTTTTCGATGGGAACGAAACCGACGGCATCCTGATAACGTGAATCCATGGAATTGTCGCGGTTGTCGCCCATCATGAAGTAATGCGCCTCGGGCACCACATATTCCATGGTGTCGTCGGCGTCGCTTTGCGGGTTGGTGTCGAGAACGCGGTATTTGACGCCTTCGGGAAGAGTTTCCTCGTATTGCGGCACGGCGCGGCCCGCCCCTTCGCCATACTGATCGACAAAATCCTCGATCCGCTCCTTCTTCACGGCGGCGCCGTTGATGTGAAGGATGCCGCCCTTCATCTGGATGCGGTCGCCGGGGAGCCCGATCACCCGCTTGATATAATCGATATCGGTATCGCTCGGCAGCTTGAACACGGCGACGTCGCCGCGGCTCGGCGTGTCGGCCAGAAAGACCCGGCCGGAGAAATCGAGCGGGCAGCATTTGACCCATTCGCGCCCGAAGCCGTTCAAGGCGAAATTGAACGAGTATTTACCGTAGCCATAGGACAGCTTGGAGACGAACAGGTAGTCGCCGATCTTCAGCGTCGGGTACATCGAGGCCGAGGGAATGTTGAACGGCTGATACAGGAAGGTACGCACGAAGAAGGCGATCAGCAGCGCCTGGATGATGACCTTGATAGTTTCCCAAATTCCGTCATCGGACTTGCGCCGAGGTTGCCGGGCCGCCATGGAATAGTCTTTCTTATTCATAAGTGTGGAGCCCAAAGCTCAGCATAAGCGCCTATAGCCGCTGCCTATGTGCGTCGCAACGCAACCTTATTCAAGGTTTGCGACTGTTGCCGATTAGTCACAGGGGCAGAGCTTCGATCATCACGATGGCCTGGGCATAGGGAAAATCATCGGTGATGGTGAGGTGGATGACGGCCCGGTGGCCGGCGGGCGTCAGGCGGTCGAGCTGCTCTTTCGCGCCGCCTTCCAGCACCATGGTGGGCCGGCCCGAGGGCTCGTTGACGACGCCCATGTCCTTCCAGTACACGCCCCGCCGGAAGCCGGTGCCGAGCGCCTTGGAGCAGGCCTCCTTGGCGGCGAAACGCTTGGCGTAGGAGGCGGCGCGCTGGGCCCGGCGATCGGATTTCCGCTGTTCGATCTCGGTGAAGATGCGGGCGATGAAGCGCTCGCCATATTGTTCGAGGGTTTTCTCGACGCGGCGGATGTCGACGATGTCATTGCCGAGGCCCAAGATCATTTAAGCCCCCGGCTGCCCGGCTTGACGGCCGGGATCGCGGCCAGTTCGGGCGGAAGGGCGTCCGCCGGATAGGCCGGGATATCAAGCTGGGCCAATGAGACGAGCGGCACGCCCAGGTCGGCCTTGCCGCCCGAGCGGTCGATCAGGCAGGCGGCGCCCACCGTGACGCCGCCTTCGGAAGCGATGCCGGCGATACATTCGCGCGACGACAGGCCGGTCGTCACGATGTCCTCGACCATCAGCACGCGGGCGCCGGGAGCGATGTCAAATCCGCGGCGCAGCACCAGCCGTCCCTCCACGCGCTCGAAGAAGATCGATCGGACGCCGAGCTGCCGGCCCATCTCATAGCCCACGACGACGCCGCCCATGGCGGGGGACGCGACCAGATCGATCGGGGATTTGATCCGTTCACGGATTTTTTCGGCGAGCGTGCGGCACAGGCGCTCCGCCCGATCCGCATCCATCAGCACGCGGGCGCATTGCAAATAGCGCGCGCTATGGAGGCCCGACGACAGGATGAAATGGCCTTCGAGCAACGCCCCGGCGGCGCGAAACTCGTCGAGAACCTGTTGCCGGTCCAGCATCGCCTACCCCGTAACCCGCTCGACCGAACTGACCGAACTCCGGGTGCGCAACCCCATCATGATGTCGTTCAGATGTTTCAGATCGTGTACTTCGAGCGTGATGTCCACATCGAAAAAATCCTTGGCGGCAGCCCGCGCCACCATCTGCAACGCGTCGATATTGCCGCCCTGGTCGCCGATCACCTGGGTGACCTGAGCCAATGCTCCGACCTCGTTGAGGACGGTTACCTTGATGCGCGCCGGATAGCGCTGGGCTTCCGCCCCCGTATCCCAGGCGAGATCGACCCAGCGCTCGGGCTGGTTGTCGAACTGTTCGAGCGTCTTGGCGAAGATCGGATAGATGGTGATGCCCTGCCCCGGCGTGATGATGCCGACGATGCGCTCGCCCGGCACCGCGCCCGTCTCGGGCGCGATCCTGAGCGCCGCGTTGCGGTTGACGCCGCGCACCGGGATCGACATGTCGTCGCCGCCCTCCGATTTCTTCGCCGTCGACTTGCGGCGGAAATCGCGGACCTTGTTCTCCTCGACGGTCAACCCCATGGCGCGCAGCACGTCATGGCCCGACAGTTCGCCCCGGCCGACGCCGGCCAGCGCGTCGTCGAGATGCTTGTGGCCCAGACGCGGCATGGCGGCGGCCACTTCCTTTTCCACGAATTTGCGCTCGTGCTTGGCCAGCATCTTCTCGATGATCTCGCGCCCGAGCCCGGCGTATTGCTTCCGCACCGCCGAGCGGGTCGAGCGGCGAATGGCGGCCCTCGCCTTGCCGGTGACCGCCAGATGCTCCCAGGCGGCGGGCGGCGACTGGGCGTCGGAGCGGATGATCTCAACCTCGTCGCCATTCACCAGTTCGGTGACGAGCGGCGCATGGCGGCCGTTGATCTTGGAGCCCACGCAACTGTCGCCGATCGAGGTGTGGACGGCATAGGCGAAGTCGATGGGCGTCGCTCCCTTGGGCAAAGCGATCAACTGGCCCTTGGGGGTGAAGCAGAACACCTGGTCGTGGAACAGTTCGAGCTTGGTGTGTTCGAGGAATTCCTTGGGGCTCTCGCCCTCCTGCAGCATCTCGACCAGATGGCGGAGCCAGCGATAGGCGTTTGATTCGGCGGCGGGAGCCCGGAACCCGTCGAGCGCCTCCTGAGCGTCGGGCGCGTCCTTGTAGAGTGCATGCGCCGCGACGCCCCGCTCGGCGATCTCGTTCATCAGGCGAGTGCGGATCTGCAACTCGACCCGCATGTGGTGGGGGCCGATGACGGTGGTATGGAGCGAGCGGTAGTCGTTCTGCTTGGGCGTCGAGATATAGTCCTTGAAGCGCCCGGGGACGGCGCGCCAGGTGCGGTGCACGATGCCGATCGAGCGGTAGCACTGATCGACGGTGGCGGCGATCACTCGGAAGCCGAAAATGTCGGAAAGCTGGCCCAGCGACAGGTGCTTCCGCTCCATCTTGCGCCAGATCGAGAACGGGCGCTTCTCGCGGCCGATGACCTCGGCCTCGATGCCGTTCTCGGCGAGCTTCTGCGCCAGGGCCTTCTCGATCTCGCGCAGGATGTCGCCGCTCTCGGCGTGCAGCTTTTCCAGGCGCTCGGTGATGATCTTGTTGGCGTCGGGGTTGAGGACGCGGAAGGCGATATCCTCGAGTTCGTCGCGCACCGCCTGCATGCCCATGCGCCCCGCCAGCGGCGCGTAGATGTCCATGGTTTCCTGGGCGATGCGGTTGCGCTTTTCCGGGCTTACGTGTTCGAGGGTGCGCATATTGTGCAGCCGGTCGGCGAGCTTGACCATCAGCACGCGCACGTCCTTCGACATGGCGAGCAGGAGTTTCCGCAGGTTTTCCGCCTGGGTGGCTTCCTTGGTCACCAGGTCGAGTTTGGCGATCTTGGTCAGGCCATCGACCAGGGAGGCGATCTCGGGACCGAATTTTTCCTCGATTTCCTGGTGGGTTGCCGCAGTATCCTCGACCGTGTCGTGAAGCAGTGCCGCGGCGATCGTGGCATCGTCCAGCTTCATCTCGGTGAGGATCGCGGCGACTTCCAGGGGATGGTTGAAATAGGCTTCGCCGGAAGCCCGCTTCTGCGTGCCGTGGGCCTTCATGGCATAGACATAGGCGCGGTTGAGCAGGTCCTCGTCCGCCTCGGGGTGGTATTTCACCACCCTCTCCACCAGCTCATATTGCCGTATCATCGGCCCATGATACGTTAAAAAAGGCCGGACGCGAGTCCGGCCTGGAAATTCCGCTATGTAAGGTAACTCAGTAGCCGTTGCGCTGGCTGCCGGGGCTTTCGGCGGGAGGCATGCCTTCGAGG
>JANNSP010000255.1:0-7204 GCA_031402975.1 Hyphomicrobiales bacterium | reverse complement strand
TCCTTGATGTCGGCAAGCGCCAGGGTAAAATCCTTCCAGAACTCACGCAGCACCTGCTTCCAGTCGATTTCGCCATTGGACACACGGTCGAGCTGTTCCTCAAGATTGGCGGTGAAGTCGTATTCGACATAGCGCCGGAAGAAGGCTTCGAGAAAGGCCGTGACGGTGCGCCCCTTGTCTTCCGGGATGAGGCGCTTCTTGTCGATCTTCACATAGCCCCGGTCGCGCAGGGTCGACAGGATCGAGACATAGGTGGAGGGCCTACCGATGCCGAGCTCCTCCAGCTTCTTGATGATGGACGCCTCCGAATAGCGCGGCGGCGGCTCGGTGAAATGCTGAGCGGGGACGATCGATTTGACCCCGGTCTTGTCGCCCCTGGCCATCGGCGGCAGGCGGCGCGCGTCCTCGTCCTCCTCGTCGTCGAGGTCTTCCTGGTAGACCTTGAGGAAGCCGTCGAACTTGATGACCGAGCCGTTGGCGCGAAACACGTAATGCTTGCCGTCCAGGCCGTCGCCGCCGATATCGGCGGTGGTGCGTTCAAGCTCGGCGCTCTCCATCTGGCTGGCGATGGTGCGCTTCCAGACGAGGTCGTAAAGGGCCCACTGGTCCTGGTCGAGGGCCCTGCGCAAGGTGTTGGGATGGCGCGACAATTCGGTCGGGCGGATGGCCTCGTGGGCCTCCTGGGCATTCTTGGCCTTGGTGGTGTAGCGCCGCGGACTCGAGGGTAGATAGGGCTCGCCGAAATTCCTGAGGATGGCGATGCGCGTGGCGGCGATGGCTTCCCCCGCCATGTCGACGCCGTCGGTCCGCATATAGGTAATGAGGCCCACCGTCTCGCCGCCGATGTCGATGCCCTCATACAGACGCTGAGCCACTTGCATGGTGCGGGCGGAGGTGAAGCCGAGCTTGCGCGAGGCCTCCTGTTGCAGCGTCGAGGTGCGAAACGGCGCGTAAGGGTGGCGCTTGGCCGGTTTGCTCTCGATCTGGTCGACGGTGAAGGCAGCGCCCTTTAGCGCCTGATCGATGGCGCGCGCCGAGGCCTCGTCCTTGATATCCAGCTTGCCCAATTTCTGCCCGGCGATGGAATTGAGGCCGGCCTGGAATTCGGTCCCTTGGGCGGTCCGGAAGGTGCCGTCGATCGACCAGTATTCCTGGCGGCGGAAGGCTTCGATCTCGAGCTCGCGGTCGCAGATGAGGCGAAGCGCCACCGACTGCACCCGCCCCGCCGAGCGCGAACCGGGGAGCTTCCGCCACAACACCGGCGACAGGCTGAAGCCCACCAGATAGTCGAGCGCCCGCCTCGCCAGATAGGCATCGACCAGCGCCGCGTCGACCTCGCGCGGGTGCTGCATGGCTTCAAGCACCGATTGGCGGGTGATGGCGTTGAATACGACCCGCTGCACCGCCTTGCCCTTGAGCGCCCCTTTTTTCCGTAGCACCTCCAAAACATGCCAGGAGATGGCTTCGCCCTCCCGGTCGGGGTCGGTAGCGAGAATCAGCCGGTCGTGGGATTTGAGGGCCGCGGCGATGTCGGACAGGCGCTTGGCGGATTTCCCGTCCACTTCCCAGGACATGGCGAAGTCCTCGTCGGGAAGCACCGATCCATCCTTGGCGGGCAGGTCGCGGACATGCCCGTAGGAGGCGAGGACCGTGAAGTCTTTGCCCAGATACTTGTTGATGGTCTTGGCTTTTGCCGGTGATTCGACGACGACGACGGTCATTCAGGTCCTGTCCGAGGCGGGCCAGCCTCATATAGGTATATCCCCGGGCCCGCAAGCACGGCTCATTTGGTCAGATTACATTAGTGATGCAATCTATTGGTGCTTTACATAACGTCAGACATCTTTATGGTGTATTCCGTTAGGTAAAAAAACGGAGACCCAATGTTAGCCATAACCCCAGCCGTAAGTTTGCCTTCCAGCTCAAGAAACGATGGGTCCGCAATATTTGCCCTCCCTACAAGCGAGCAGCGCGAGACCGCGCAATATGTCGCCGACATGATCCTGGAACTGCGCAATATGTCCAAGTCGCTCAAGCTCTATACCATCACTGTGCCGCTGGAATATGCCTATTACGAAGCTTTTTCGGTGGCCAACAAGGTTCTAGCCCCCGCCGGCGAGATCGAGCGGCTCAAGGAACTGTCCCGGGCGGCGGAGGAAGACGTCGCGGGCTGAGTCCGCCAATCCGGTTCCGGCCAATAGACAGCGGGCGTCAGGGGGTGAGGGCGCTGGCCGTTTTCATGTGTTTAAGAGCGATAAGCGGTTCAAAGCTGCTGATCGCTTCCAGGACTTCTGCTTCTTCCTGCTGCAGGCGAGGGCGGTCATAGTCCTCTTGATTGGCGATCTTGTTGTGCTCAATCGCCGACACGTCAAAATGCTTCTTCTGCAAATCTAATGCATCGCATGGCAGTCCCAATTCCGCGCAGACCCGCGAGAATGCTGCGAAGTCGTTCAATGATCTGGCGGTAAACGTTGCCACCTTCTTTCCCAGGGACAATGCCATCGCACTGTACTTCTCCTGCCTTCTTTCAATCTCCAAGGCGTACCAGTAACACAGCTGGTAGTCGCTCATCCGGCCCCAGGAATTCAAGGGAATGACATTGGGGTCATGGGGCGCCAGGAGCCAATGATATCCAGCCGTCGTGCGGGCCGGCACGGTGTTCTTCAACTGCAAACTCTTTGCTATCTCGCGCGGGCTGCGCGTGATGATCATCAGGTCGGGACACAGCCCCAGCATCACCAGTGGTTCGAAAAAACCTTTACAGAACAGATGGCTGGTTTCGATGTAGAGCGGTTTCGTGTGCTGGTTGATGAACGGGATCTTGTGCTCTCGCAAGAATTGATACGCCGCTTCGGGAAACTGCTGCGCCCGGCGCATCGCTTTCGTATAATTTGGCAGCGGTTCGTGCAGGGAAACCACTCCTGGCAAGAGCGCGAACAACCGGCTGACATAGGTTGTTCCCGTCCGCCCCGCGGTGATCGCCTTGATGACGCGGGGGGTAAATCTCAAACCTTCAGCCAGGTCCATCATATGTGACACGTTCTTCCGTTCCGAAATCATGGTTACAAGGTATCCTGGGAAATTTCGCAAACCGCCATCTGGACCTTGCCGCCTTTCGGCTCAAGCTTCGTCATTTCTCCCGGCAGCATCAACAGGCTGTGGTTCTGGTGCAACTCACCGGCGTCACAATCGAGATCGCCAGCCAGAATGTAGATGAGGACCGTCGCTGAACCTGATTCAACCGGCTCTGCCCTGTCGACGGATTGGACTCGAAGCCGGCCCACACACTCCACGCGCCTCGTCATCAGGTTGAAATCACGCACCGGACCGCCGATCAGCCGGCCCGTCACGTTCCAGTCTCCGGAAAAAGACTGGGGTTCATATCGTCTGGAAAGGTCGATCGGCCCGTCAGGTCCACCGTCGAGCACCATGCCGTTGCCATCGATCAGCATGATGTGCCGGTCATAGCCGCCGAAACGGGAAAAAGGCCCATCCCGCGCCACCTCGGCGATACTGACCCGCCAGTGAAATTCCTTCCCCTCCGGTCCGGCGTCCTCGGGAGAGACATAGAGTTCCGTGGTGACACCGCCACCATTTTTCCACGGCACCACGCGGTAGGAAGCGGGCCGCAAGATTTTCACAGTTGGTCTTTTTGACCAAGCGGCTCGGCATGGGCGATGACCCGGCGGATCTGGGGAAACTTCTCCAGAAGTGCATTCTCGATCCGGTCGACGGCCGTGTGCACATCCTCGACCGGGTCTTCCGCAGCGAAGCGGCAGTGGTAATGCACGAACAGCCCATGGTCGTTGCGCCGCACCCTGATGTTGTGCAACCCACTCAGCCTCGGCTGCTGGCTGGCAAATGCCTTGAGACCGGCCTCGATGGGTTCCCGTTCCCGCAGGGTGGCATCCTCGCCGGCCAGCAGCCGCTCGGGCAGGGGTTCGATATGGCTTTCGACCTCGATCGTCGGACCCAGTTCTCGCTGGATGGCGTTTTCCAGTCCGGTCGCCGTATCATGGGCCACCGACAGCGCGATGCCGCCATCGACTTCCAGATCGAAGCTGACCGCCAGATTGCCCTTGATCTGCTGAACGGTCAGGTGATGGATGGCGAGATTGCGCCGCGCCGCGATCAGCATGACTTTCTGGAACACCGTCTCGCTGTCGAGCGCCACCGGATTGGCGGCGACGGTGATATCGGCATTGGGGAAGCGGGTCTTCACCTTGGAAAGGATCGTGTCTTTCAACTGGACCATCTCGTCGACAGGCATGGTCCGCGCGACCTCCACCACGATGCTGGCGAAGAGAGTGGCACCGGCCGGGCGCAGGCGCAGCGTCTCGATGGCCAGTACCCCGTCGACATCCTGCACCAGGGCCCGCACCACTGCGGTGGCACCTTCGGGTGCCGTATCGAGGAGGGTGTTGAGGGTGCGCCGGCCGAGGCGCCAGCCGGCGAGTGCGACGAAAAATGAAACGAGCACCGCCGCCACGCTGTCGGCGGCCGGGATTCCCAGCCACACGGCGCCCAGCCCCAGAAGGACGACGATCGAACTCCACATGTCGGAACTGAAATGCAGCGCGTCCGCCTCCAGCGCCTCGCTCGAGGTTTTCTTGGCGACGCGGCTTAGCGCGCGGGCCCGGTTGTAGTCGATCAGGATGGAGGCGGCGATGATGGCGGCTGCCCACCACGTCACTTCCACATGGGTCTCCCCGGTCGTCAGCCGGCTGGCGGCCTCCCAGATGATCCAGGCTGTGACCAGGAACAGCAGACCTGTCTCGACCAGGGCGGCGACGCTTTCGGCTTTCGCGTGGCCGTAATGGTGTTCCTCGTCGGGGGGCTGGTCGCTCCAGCGGATGGCGAACCAGGTGATGACGGTGGCGCCGAAATCGATGATCGAGTGGATCGCCTCGGAAAGAATGCCGAGCGAGCCGGTATAGAAGGCGGCAATCAGCTTCGATACAGCGAGAACCGCGCTGGCGGCCAACGAGTAGAGGGCAACCGACTGTTTCTCGGACACGGGCATGACTGGTTCTAGTGTCTGCGCATAGCGATGACAAGCCATACGCGCGTTGCATGGCTCGCTCTTGCGCCGCGACGTTGATTCGTGCTGCCTGAAGTTTCATCACATGCCGCACGAATCCCCCGCAGCGAAGAAGAATTTGCCGAAGCCCGCGGGCGCTCTGACTTTCGCCGCGATCTTCGCCATCGAGTCGCTGGCGCGCTCGATCAATTCGACGGTGATCTCGCTCCAGGCCTACGATATTCTGGGGTCAAGCCAGAAAGTCAGCATCATCGCCACCAGCGTGTCTCTGGTCGTGCTGATGGTCACGCTGATGCTGCCCTATGTCTTGGGGCGTCTGCGCCGCCGTTGGGCTTATTCGCTCGGCGTGGTTCTGCTGATCGCCGCCAGCATCGCTCTCGCGGCGCATACCGTCGTCGGCCAGGCCACCGGCATGTTCCTGCGCAATTGCGGCGCCGCCATCCTCAATATCACGCTGTCGCTCTACATTCTCGATCACATCAAGCGCCACGACCTGGCCCGCGCCGAACCGCTGCGGTTGAGCCTTTCCACCTTCTCGTGGATGGCGGGACCGATGCTCGGCGTCTGGCTCTATCTGGGATTCGGTCCCTGGGGTCCGCAGGTCGCGGCGATCGTTGCCTCGGTGCTTCTGCTGGCGCTGTTCTGGTATTTCCGGCTGAACGACCACACGATGCTGGCCACCGGCACGCTGCAACCGTTCAATCCGCTGGCCAATGTGGCGCGCTTCGCCAGTCAGCCCAGATTGCGGCTAGCCTGGCTCATCGCCTTCGGGCGCTCGTGCTTCTGGGTCAGCTTCTTCATCTATGGACCGCTTCTCATCGTCGAAAGCGGGCTCGGCAAGGAAGTCAGCGGGCTGATGATTTCGGCGAGCCAACTCACGCTGCTGTCGGCCTATCTGTTCGGCAGGCTGGCGCAGGTTCACAGCGTCCGGCTGGTCATAGCGCTGGCGTTCGGCGGAATTTCACTGTCCTCGATCGCGGCGGGAATTGCCGGCACGGGCGCGCCTTATGCGGCGGCTGGCCTCCTGCTGATTGGCGCCACCATGGCGGCGGCCCTCGATGGCGTCGGCGGCATCCCGTTCCTGCGGGCGGTGAGGCCACACGAACGCCAGCGCATGGCCGCCGTCTACCGCACCTATATCGATTTCTCGGAACTGGTGCCGACTTTCATCTTCGCTTTCACCCTCGGTTTCTTTCCCATCGGAAGTGTGTTCATTATATTGGGGGCAGGGGTCGCCGTCATCGGACTGATCAGCTGGCTCTATCTGCCGCGTTCACTATAGGAAGACCCATGAGCAAGCTGCATCTGATCGTTGCCAACAAGAACTACTCGTCCTGGTCGCTCCGCCCGTGGATGGCGCTGGGCATGGCTGGATTGCCGGTCTCGGAAACGGTGATCCAGCTCGATATGCCGGACACCAGGAAGCGGATCGCCAGGCATTCGAAGGCAGGCCGGCTGCCGGTGCTGCATCACGGCAACCACGTGATCTGGGACTCGCTCGCCATTCTCGAATATCTGGCCGAGACGTTTCCGGAGAAGACTTTCTGGCCGAAACCGGCCGCGGCGCGGGCCTTGGCCCGATCGGTGTCGAACGAGATGCATTCGGGCTTCCAGGCATTGCGCAACGAATGTCCGATGAACCTTAGAAGGCCGCGGAAAAAGATCCAGCTCAGCGATGCGGGTTTGGCGGATGTGGCGCGGATCGATCGGATTTGGCGCGACTGCCGCGCCAAGTTCGGAGCGCGCGGCGATTTCCTGTTCGGCAGATTCTCCAATGCCGACGCGATGTTCACCCCCGTCGTCACGCGGCTTGAGACCTATGACATCAAGGTCAGCCGCGTATCTCGCGCCTATATGAACTCCATCCTGGCAACGCCCGCCTTCCGCCGCTGGAAGGAAGACGCGCTGAAGGAGACATGGATCATCGCCGCCGACGAGGTGGATTAGGCGAGCGCGACCATCGCCTGGGTCTGCCGGCTGACGATCCCGGCGAGTTCCAGTTCGAGCAGAAGCCCGGTAACCGTCGCGGCGGAGAGACCGCTTTCGCGGATCAAGTCATCGATCTCGACCGGCGAGGGCGACAGTAGAGCGAGCAGGTGTTCGCGGTCGGTGGGCGAGGGGTCCGATGGCGGCTGGAAAAGCATTTCAGGCTCCAGGAAGACG
>JANNSP010000254.1:0-4359 GCA_031402975.1 Hyphomicrobiales bacterium | reverse complement strand
CGATTTCCTCGGCGATGGCCCGGGCGCTGCGCCGTGTGGTTCCCGTGAACGCCATGTGTTCGAGAAAATGCGCGATGCCGTTTTCCTCCGGGCGTTCGTCGCGCGCCCCCGCCTTCACCCAGATTCCCAGCGCCACCGTTTCGAGATGCGCCATGTTGTGGGTGACGACGTAGAGCCCATTGGGCAAGCAGGTGATTTCGACGCTCATGACGGCTCCCGTTCAGGCCGTCTGATGTTCCAGGATGAAGTCCCGGACGGCCGCTATGTTGTTGGGGAGCACTGTGTAACGTTCCTCGGCCGTCAGCAAGTGGGACAGGTGGCGTGGTAAATCGGGGCGGATTCCAGTTGCCCTAACGACAATTTCGGGGAATTTGGCCGGATGCGCGGTGGCCAGCGTCACCATCGGATTGGCCGATGGCGGGCGGCGGCGCGCCACTCCCACGCCGACGGCGGTATGGGGATCGATGAGTTCGCCGGTTTGGACCAGGGTTTCGCGGATGGTGGCGGCGGTGTCCTCCTCGCTCGCAGTGCCCGAGTCGAATTCGTGGCGGATCGCCTCGAGTTGCGGGGCTGAGATGGTGAAGCTGCCGGATTGCGAGAGACCCGCCATCAGACGGCGGACGGCATAGGGGTCGCGCTGATAGACTTCGAACAGCAGACGCTCGAAATTGCTTGAGACCTGGATATCCATCGACGGGCTGGAGGACGGCTGCACGCTTCTGACCTCGTAGCGGCCGGTTGCAAGCGTCCGGTGCAGGATGTCGTTGCTGTTGGTGGCGATCACCAGGCGGCCGATAGGGACGCCCATGCGCTTGGCCACGAGGCCAGCGAAGATGTCGCCGAAATTTCCCGTGGGCACGCAATAGTCGATGTCGCGGTCGGGTGCGCCCAGCGCCAGGGAGGATGTCACGTAATAGACGGTCTGCGCCAGGATGCGGGCCCAGTTGATCGAATTGACGCCGGAGAGGTTGACGCTGTCGCGGAATTGCACGTCGTTGAACAGCGCTTTGACGATGGCCTGGCAGTCGTCGAAACTTCCTTCGATCGCGATGTTATGCACCGAAGGCGAGGTGACGGTGGTCATCTGGCGGCGCTGCACGTCGCTCACTTTGCCCTTCGGGTGAAGCACGAAGATCGATGCGTAAGGGCTTGATTTGAATCCTTCAATCGCCGCACCTCCGGTGTCGCCCGAAGTCGCCGCGACGATGGTGGCGCGGGTTCCCCGCCGGGCCAGTGCCCAGTCCATCAGCCGCGCCAGAAGCTGCATGGCGATGTCCTTGAAGGCGAGTGTGGGCCCGTGGAAAAGTTCGAGCAGCCACTGGTTGTCGTCGATCTGGTGGAGCGGCGCCACGGCGGGATGACCGAAATTTTCGTAAGCCGCGGCGATCATCCGCCTGAATTCGGCTTCGGGAATGGCGCTTGCGGTGAAGGGCGCCATCACCGCATAGGCCACGTCTTCGTAAGAGCGGCCACGCAGCGGGCGGAGTTCACCGGGCGAAAGATGAGGCCAGGTCCTGGGGACATAGAGGCCGCCGTCGCGCGCCAGTCCGGTCAGCAGCACGTCTTCAAAGCCAAGCTCGGGAGCCTCGCCCCGGGTCGAAATATATTTCAAGTTGGGTGACCTCGGTTGACCGGGTTCCCTCTATCAAGCGCGTTGCTGGCGCGCAAAGAAAAACGCGACGATGGCCAGCACGATGGCGAGGCCGAACCAGGTGACGGCATATTGCAGATGATTGTTGCGGAACGCCGCGCGGGGCTCGGGCGGTCGGGGATATGAAGCGCCGTCCGTGGGGAGAGCCTGGACGACGAAGGGCGCGACCTTGGCGTCGGCTGGAATAGCGCTCGCCGCCAGCATTCCCGGCACATCCCACCAGTACCACATGTTGCCCGCCACATCGTTGTCGGGATCGAACAGACCGCGCGCGGTATCATGACGGCGGACGATGCCGGTGACGCTGGCGGCGTCAGGCGAGATGCGTTTCGCGGCGTCGCGGAGATCGTCGGGGATGAAACCCCGGTCGACCAGGACGGCGATCCCGCTATCGCTCAGCAACGGCGTGACGACTTCCCAGCCGACTTTGCCTTCTAAGGTGTTGAGTTTCAGCTTTTCGCCGGTGTGGAGAAAGCGGCCGCTGAGCGCCACCTTGCGGAATTCGATGTCGTCGCCCGCTTCTTCGGCGGCGAGAACCGTGGCCAGGTCTTCCGGAGCAGAGACGAGTCGCTCATCGACGGCGGCGAGGAGGTCCTGTTTCCAGGCGAGGCGTTGCACTTGCCAGGTGCCGAGTGTCAGCAGAATGGCGATGCCGAGCGTGGCCGCGACGAGGGCCGGCCAGACGCGGGGCTTCATGAACCGTGCCGGTGCTCGCTGGCACCCGTCCGCCATTGCTGGCCCAGCAGAACGCCCTTGACCGGACGCAGCAGCGCCATGGGCAGGATCACCAAGAGCGGTATGGCGATGAGAAAATGCACCCAGAAGGGCGGCGCATAGGCGGCCTCGATGCCGAGGATCGATCCGACGCCCAGGAACCCCACGATGGTCATGACGAACCATGCAGCGCCATCGCCCGCATCGGCGAATTCGAACGACAGGCCGCAGGCGGTGCAGGACTTCGCCACGGTGAGATAGCCGTCGAACAGCCTGCCCCGGCCGCAGCGCGGGCATCGGCCAGCGAGCCCGGTGCGGATGGGGGAGAGTTGGGGATAGTAGTTTTCGGTCATGGTGGTGGCAAAGCCCCTCATCCGGCCTTCGGCCACCTTCTCCCGCCCTTCGGGCGGGAGAAGGCAGAAAAATAAAATGTGCCTTCGCCCGTTCGCGAAGCGAATGGGAGAAGGTGGCCGAAGGCCGGATGAGGGCCCTTCTTCACTATTCCGGAATCACCGCTCCGGCCGAGCCCCAGACATAGATGGCCGAGAACAGGAACAGCCAGACCACATCGACGAAATGCCAGTACCAGGCGGCGGCTTCGAAACCGAAATGCTGCTTCGGCGTGAAATGGCCGGCCATGGCGCGGAACAGGCACACCGCCAGGAAGATCGTTCCGATGATGACGTGGAAGCCATGAAAACCGGTCGCCATGAAGAAGGTCGAGCCGTAGATGTTGCCGCCGTTGTCGCGGTTGAAGGCGAAGGCGGCGTGGGCATATTCATAAGCCTGGACCGCGGTGAACAGAACGCCCAGCGCCACCGTGGCGATAAGTCCCCATTTCAGACCCTCGCGGTCGTTGTTGAGCAGCGCGTGATGGGCCCAGGTGACGGTGGTTCCCGAGGTCAGAAGGATCAGCGTGTTGACCAGCGGCAGATGCCAGGGATCGAACACCTCGATGCCCTTGGGTGGCCACACGCCGCCGGTCTCGCCGATCCGCGCCACCTGGTGGATTTCGCCGGTGAACAGGCTGGCATCGAAAAAGGCCCAGAACCAGGCGACGAAGAACATGACCTCGGAGGCGATGAACATGATCATGCCGTAGCGCAGATGCAGCCCCACGACCGCCGTATGGTCGCCCTTGTGGGCCTCCGCGATGATATCGCGCCACCACATGAACATGGTGTACATAATGCCGGCCAGGCCGAGGATCATCACCCACGGCGCCGAGCCGTGCATCCACACGACGGCGCCCACCGCAGTGATGAAGGCGGCGATAGCGCCGATCACCGGCCACGGACTTGGATCGACCAGATGATAGTCGTGATGTTTCGCGTGGGCGTCGGCCATGGTCATCAACTCCGTCAGTTCGTGCGTGTATCGGCGGGCGCCGCCACGGCGGAAACCGCCTTGGGTTTCTCCACCGGATAGAATGTATAGGAGAGCGTGATCGTATCGATCAGCTTCGTATCGGCATCGTCGGCCAAAGCGGGATCGACGAAGAACACCACCGGCATATCGATGCTTTGGCCAGCAGCGAGTGTTTGCTCGGTGAAGCAGAAGCACTGGATCTTGTTGAAATAGATGCCGGCACTTTCGGGTGTCACGTTAAACACGGCGGTACCAGTGACAGTCTTGCCGGAGGTATTCACGGCGCGGTAGTGAGCCATGTTCTGTTCGCCAAGCTTCACCGTCATCACGGTCTGAACCGGATGGAATGACCAGGCGAGATTGCCCGACGTGTTGGCATCGAAACGGATGGAGACACTCTTGCCCGACGTCTCGGCTGGCGGGGCTTCGGCGCGCTGGGTGGTGCCGCCGAAGCCGGTTGCCTGGCAGAACATGCGGTAGAGCGGCACCGAGGCATAGGCCAGCCCCAGCATGCCCAGGGCAACTCCCATTGCCATCACCGCCACACGGCGATTCCTGTCTGGTGCGGGCGCTGCCATCACATCGCCCGATCCGTTATCGCACTGCCGGGGCGGACGATGGTGGTG
>JANNSP010000253.1:0-3236 GCA_031402975.1 Hyphomicrobiales bacterium | reverse complement strand
GTGGCGAAATAGTGCTCGAGCCCGTCCCGGAGCGCGCTTGTTGCCTCGTCGTGGATGGCCACCAGTTGGTCCACGGCGGCCTTGGGGGTAAGGGGGTGATTCAGCATTTCAGGCCTATAGCATGGCGCCGCGAATTGCTGTAGCCATGCCGCCGGCGTGGGGCCCGTAGCTCAATGGTTAGAGCTGACGGCTCATAACCGTCTGGTTCCAGGTTCGAGTCCTGGCGGGCCCACCACGCAGTCCGGCCTCCACTGGCAAATCGTGTCGACCTCCTAGAAGCCCCGGTTTTGCGGCCACATTGGGCCTATTTGCCCGGACAGTCAGGTCCTGAGACGCCGTGTCGACTGGTGATGCGCGAGGATCTGCCGGTTTTTCTCAGTTGGCGATTTCCAGAACCAGAAGCTCTTGGGGATAGATCGTTTTCCAGCGGCAACGATTCAGTGGTGAAGACGGAGGGATGTCCGGGACATGCCCGAAAGTGCGTTGGGTGTTGGGATGGATCCTGGGATTGCCGAAAGAGCGGCGATGGCCGATGTGACATCCGTCAGCCGGGTCTAGCGAATCGTGGCAGTTGGGTAGCCTAGGACATTGCCCTGTTGTTCCCAATCCAATGGCAGGCTCTCGAACCGTTTCAGATACGTGGTGGTGAGTTCCAAAGGTTGCCTTCCGGCTATGATGGCCTCACCACGTCCGAAAACGAAGTTGCGGCGATGGGCGGCGACGCCGCGGCCGGGCACTTTAAGTCCGCCCCGTATTTCATGGTTCACAAGTCACCGGAGAACGAGAAGTTCGTGGCCGCCTACAAGAAGCGCCGGGGCGACGGCAAGGTCACACACTTCGTATCGGAATCCTGCTATTTCCAGATGTACCTGTTCAAACAGGCGATCGAGAAACTGGCCGGCGGCGATATCTTTCCCGACACGATCCGCGAGGCAATCAAGGGCCAGGAAATGATCGCGCCGCAAGGCAAGATTCATCTCGGCAAGGACAATCTCCATACCTGGCTGTGGCCGAAAATCGCGGTCGCGAAGACCGACGGTCAGTTCGAAATCCTCAAGGACTCGGCCGAATGGGAAGCCCCCGATCCCTATGCGGCCTACCCCAATCAGAAATGCACTGAAGCGGGCCTGAAGGAAACTTGAAGATGCGAGCCGCGGCGGCAGCCCCGCCGCGGCTCATCCAGCACAATTGATGACCATGGCATTCTTCATCGAACAATTCATAACGGGACTGAGCATCGGTTCGATCCTGCTGCTGGTCGCCTTGGGACTGTCCATCATTTACGGTTCGATGGGCGTGATCAACATGGCCCACGGCGAATTCATCATGCTGGGCGCCTATGGCGCCTGGGCGCTCAATACCTATCTGGGCATTACGCTGTTTCCCGGCCTGATCATCATTTTCTGTGGCCTGGCACTGCTCGGCGCCATCCTGGTTGCCGGCATGCAAGGCGCGCTGTCGGAGTCCGAGGTGTTCTTGGAGACGTGGACACTGGTGATGGGCGCTCTCTTCGTGCTTGTGGTCCTGTTCCTGCCCAATGGCATCGCCAGCATTTTCGATGGCATCGCGCGGAAGACGGGGTTGCTTGCCAGCTCCAGCTTCAAGCCGGTCGCCGACGAAAAGGCAGGTGGGACATGAGCGCTCATCTGCATCTCAAGGACGTCAGTGTCGATTTCAATGGTTTCAAGGCCGTCGACCGGCTGTCGCTGACGGTGGCCAAGGGTGAATCGCGCTGCCTCATCGGCCCCAATGGAGCGGGCAAGACGACCGCACTCGACCTCATTTGTGGGAAGACGGCTCCAACCAACGGCTCGATTTCCTATGTCGGACGTGAACTGAGCAATCTCGACGACTACCAAATTGCGCGGCGGGGCGTTGGCCGGAAATTTCAGGTTCCAAGCGTGTTCCGCCAGCTCACCGTGCGCGAGAATCTCGAAGTGGCCTACTGCAAGCACAACGGCGTGATGGCCAATCTTTTCCGCTAGGCCCGGACGGTCGACTCGGACGGCCTCGACAAGCTTGCCGACTTCGTGGGCCTCATCGACTATCTGAACGTTCCGGCGGCGCGCCTGTCGCACGGCCAGACGCAGTGGCTCGAGATCGCCCTGCTGCTCGCCCAGAATGCCGAGCTTATCCTCGTGCACAAACACATGGCCGTCTAGCCATCCGCCGGTACGAAGACATAGGCTCACAGACGAAGGAGAGAACAGATGTATCATGGCGATATTTCCAGCAGTAACGACGCGGTCGGCGTAGCGGTCGTCAACTACAAGATGCCGCGCCTTCATACCAGAAAGGAGGTGCTCGACAACGCGCGCAAGATTGCCGACATGTTGACGGGCATGAAGACCGGTCTGCCGGGCATGGGTCTGGTGATTTTCCCCGAGTACAGCACGCACGGCATCATGTACGACCAGAAGGAAATGTATGAAACCGCCGCGCAAATACCGGGCGAAGAGACGGAGATCTTCGCCGAAGCCTGCCGAAAGGCAAAGGCGTGGGGCGTGTTCTCGCTGACGGGCGAACGGCACGCGGAACATCCGAACAAGGCCCCCTACAACACCCTGATCCTGATGAACGACAAAGGGGAAATCGTTCAGAAATACAAGAAGATCATGCCCTGGGTTCCGATCGAGGGCTGGTATCCTGGAAACTGCACCTATGTTTCGGACGGGCCCAAGGGTCTGAAGGTCAGTCTCATCATCTGCGACGATGGCAACTATCCCGAGATCTGGCGTGATTGCGCCATGAAGGGAGCGGAACTGATCATCCGTTGCCAAGGCTACATGTATCCGGCCAAGGACCAGCAGATCATCATGGCCAAGGCCATGGCGTGGGCCAACAACTCGTATGTCGCGGTGGCCAACGCCGCCGGCTTCGACGGGGTGTACTCATATTTCGGTCACTCGGCCATCATCGGCTTCGACGGCCGCACCCTGGGAAAATGCGGCGAGGAAGACATGGGCATTCAGTATGCCGCGCTGTCCAAGGCGCTGATCCGCGACGCACGCAAGAACATGCAGTCGGAGAACCATCTCTTCAAGCTGGTGCATCGCGGCTACACCGGGCTGATCAATTCCGGCGAAGGCGCCCAAGGTGTGGCGGCATGTCCCTATGACTTCTACAAGAAGTGGATCACCGATCCCGAGGGCACCCGCGAAATGGTGGAAGCCATGACGCGCTCGACGGTGGGCACTGAGGAAGCGCCGATCGACGGCATCCCCAACCCCAAGACC
>JANNSP010000252.1:0-4515 GCA_031402975.1 Hyphomicrobiales bacterium | reverse complement strand
CGTGCTGATGCGGGTGCTGGACGTGGTGGTTGCCTTCCCGTTCCTGGTGCTCGTCATCGTCATCGTCGCCATCCTGGGTCCCGGCATCTTCAACATCTATCTCGCCATTTTCCTGACAGCCTGGACGATGTATGCGCGGCTGGCGCGGGCGGAAATGCTGGTGGAACGCAACAAGGACTATATTCTTGCCGCCCGCAATCTTGGATACGGGCCGGGACGGATTGTCTTCCGCCATGCGCTGCCCAACGTCATGAATTCCTCGATCGTGTTCTCGATGTCGGACTTCGTCCTCAACATCATGCTGGTGTCCGGCCTGAGTTTCCTCGGTCTTGGCGTCTCACCGCCGACACCGGAATGGGGTGCGATGATTGCCGAGGGCCGCGATTTCATTTTCGAAGCCTGGTGGATCAGCACCTTGCCGGGCCTGGCGCTGGTGGTGACGGGAACCGCACTCTGCCTTGCCGGTGATGGACTGGCCCAACGGCTGGGAGAGCGCCGCCACGCGCTGATCGCGGCATGAGCATCCCGATCCTCGAGATCGAGGATCTGGTGGTCGAGTTCCGTCAGGGCGGCAAGGTCGTACGCGCGGCCAATCACATATCGCTCAGTGTCCGGCATGGCGAGACGGTCGGCATCGTCGGTGAATCGGGAAGCGGCAAGTCGGTTTTGTGCCGAAGCATTCTGCGGCTGCTGCCCTCTCCTCCGTCATTCGTGAAGAGCGGGCGTATCAACTTTGCCGGCCGTGACCTGTTGCAACTGCCGGAGGAGGAGATGCAGAAGATCCGTGGCGCCGACATCGCCATGGTCTTCCAGAATCCGATGAACGCGCTCAATCCGGTCTGGCCGGTCGGCGACCAGATCACCGAAGGCGAGAGGGTGCATCGCCGCATCGGCGCGCCTGGCGCCCGCGCCCGTGCGGTGGAGCTTCTGAAGCGGGTGGGAATCCCTAGTCCGGATCTGCGGGTCGACGACTATCCCCACCAATGGTCCGGCGGCATGGTGCAACGCGCCGTCATCGCCATGGCGATCGCCGAGGGCCCGAAGCTCATCCTCGCCGATGAGCCCACCACGGCACTTGACGTCACCATCCAGGACCAGATTCTGGCACTCCTCATGGATCTGCAGGAAGCGACGGGCACCACCTTGATCCTGGTGTCGCATGACATGGCAGTCGTGGCGGAAACCTGCGACCGGGTGGCCGTGATGTATGCGGGCCGCATCCTGGAACTGGCGCCGACGGCGGAGGTCTTCGCGCGGCCGCGCCATCCCTACAGTCTGGGGCTACTTCGTTCGATTCCGCGGATCGACGGCAGGGATCAGCGTCTTGAGCCCATTCCCGGCCAGCCGCCCAGCCTGTCGGACCTGCCGCCGGGCTGTCCCTTCATGCCACGCTGCGGCTTTGCCTCGCCCGCCTGCGGCACCACCGAAGTCAAGCTCCGCGAAGTGGCGAAGGACCATTTCAGCGCCTGCATCAAAGCTGAAGACATGGCCGGGGTAGCGACGTGATGGAGCCGCTTTTGTCAGTCCGCGGTCTGCGCGTCGAGTTTCCGAAACGGCGCTCCATTGCCGATGCCGTGCTCGGCCGGAAACCGATGACCGCACACGCCGTCGACGGCGTTGACCTCGATGTCTACCCGAGAGAGACGGTGGGACTCGTCGGTGAGAGCGGCAGCGGAAAGACGACGCTTGGCCGTGCCATTCTCGGACTCTACAAGCCGTCGGCGGGCCAGGTGCTGTTTGCTGGGCGGAACGTGAGTGCGGGCGATGCAGCGGCGCGCCTGAAACTCCACCGCAATCTGCAGATGGTGTTTCAGAATCCTTACTCCTCCCTCAATCCACGCATGACGGTGGCCCAGACGATCGGCGAGGCCCTGCGGTTCCACGCGATTGTGCCGGCACAGGACATCCCGGCCGAGATCGACCGGCTGCTGGGCCTGGTCGGGTTAGGCCCGGACATGGCCGGCCGCTTCCCACAAGCTCTGAGCGGCGGGCAATGCCAACGCGCCGGGCTGGCCCGCGCCATGAGTGTCAGGCCCTCCCTGCTGGTGCTCGATGAAGCCGTGGCGGCGCTCGACGTCTCCATTCAGGCCCAGGTTCTCAATCTGCTCCTCGACCTGCGCGATACCTACGGCCTGGCGATGATTTTCATTGCCCACGAGCTGTCGGTGGTCCGCCACATTTCGCATCGCGTGGCGGTCATGTATCTGGGCAGGGTTGTCGAAATCGGCCGCCGTGACGAGATCTTCGAGCGGCCCAGGCATCCCTACACGCAGAGCCTTCTGGCGGCCGTTCCGCGCCTTGGCACAACAAAGCGGAAACGCCAGGCCGTGCTGCAGGGAGATGTGCCCAGCCCTTACAACATCCCGTCCGGCTGCCGCTTCCAGACTCGCTGCCCCAGCGTGCAACCCATTTGCCGGACGCTGGTGCCGCCCAGCATTGCTGTTTCATCCACCCACAAGGCCGATTGTCATTTCGTCACCTGAACCTCTCGAAATTCACGTTGCGCGCCAGCCAGCACCCGATCGAGAGCGCTTCGGCCTTGCCGCCCGCCGATCGCCGCACCCGCACCGTCCAGTCCCCGGGCGACGGCGCATCGAGCGAACGGCGGCAGACGAGGCGCCACACATCCACTCCGGCAGGCAGCAAGGGCATCATCGGACCCTGGCCCAGGAAGCCCTTGAATCCGGCAAACCAGCTTCCGCCCGCAGTGACGATGTCAAGCTCGGAGTCGAATTCCTCTGAGCGGTAAGTGCCGGAGATGTCGCCCGCGGGTTCGTTCGCGACAGGCAAAGCGAGGCTGTGGATCGCATCGCCCGGGCGGCCGATCCGGACAGCTCCGGCCTCGCGCGCGAGCGTCATCGTGAGCCCGCGGGCCACGCCATCGGCGCCGATGCTGAGAGTTTCAGCGCCGCCGTCATATGTAGCGGCCAGGGTGCCGTCGGAATTCAACTTCACATCGAGGAGAAGGCCGATCTCCTCGTCCAGCCATGTCCCCGCAAAACCCTCCGCGAGGGCGGCATCCGAGGTAGCCGGAGCATCGCTTTCCCTCAGTGCTCCGGCCAGGACATGGAGGGCCGCAGCCTGGCTGTCGCTCTCGTGATTGAAGGCAATCGCCACCGACAGCCGTTCGGAGGGAACCCAGAAACGCTGCAGCCGCCAGCCGCGAATCGCCCCGCCATGGCCGCTCATGGCGCGCCCCCAAAGTGTCTTGCGCACCAGGCCCAGACCATAGGCGGCAGGCGACCCGTCCCTGAACGTAACCGGCCGCGCCAATCTGGCATATACGCCTTCCGGATCGTTGCGCGTGCCGTCAATGAAGCGTTCCCAGGCGAGCATGTCGTCGATCGAGGCGCAGAGCCCCGCATCGCCCGTCCAGTGAATGCGGTTGATGCCCGGCCGCCATCCCGTCGCCAGCGTCCCTTCATAACCCACCGCACCACCCGGCAGGTCTCCGGTTTCGGCGGCGAACACGGCACCGTCCATGCCGGCGGGCCGCACGACGCGCTCGATCAGAAGTTCGCTGAAGGGCTGCCCGGCCTTCCGTTCGATTGCGGTCGCCAGCAGGCGGAAATTGCCGTTGGAATAGGAATAGGCCGTGCCGGGCGCGAAATGCAGGCTGCGTGTCAAGCCCAGCAGGGTTTTGGCGTCGGCCGGCCGGAAATCGCCTTCGGGCATGGCGCCACAGAGAACGGTGAGGGCCCAGTAATCGCGCAGGCCTGACTGGTTGTTGGCGAGATCGAGGGCCGTGGGCCTGGCGCCAAGGAGTCGCGGCATCTGGGCCGCCACGGCGCTGTCGAGTTCGGACGGATCGGGGCACACCGCCAACATGGCGGCGCAGGTGAACTGCTTGGTGATGGAGCAGATCGGTGCCTGGGTCGCCACCGTGTAGGGAGTGCGCCGCTCGAGGTCGGCAAAGCCCCACGCATGACGCACAATGGCAACTCCGTCCTTCACCACGGCGACGGCACCGCCGGGTCCGGGGAAGCGGCGCGGCAGATCTTCGATCACGCGGTCGAGGTTGGGGGAAACGCTGGTGATCATGATGTCTCCTGAAAGTTGGTCATGGGGAAGCGAAATTCACACCCGCCCGGCCTGTCGCCCAGCGTTGCACTGCCGCACCAGATCGACGGATGTCAACCTGCCCGAGCGGATCGCACCTGCCGCCTCGCTGGCGCTCAACGCTGCGCGCATTGCCATCGGTCCCCTCGCTGTGGATGAGCCGGTCTTGCACTCCGGACGTTACAACTTTTAGAGCATCGGATGGTCGGTTGGAACAACCCTCCACATTTTCGTCTTTCCCGCGAAAGGCGGAAATCCACTGCCGCAATCGGATGCTGCTTCACTCTTCTGCAGAAATATGCTTTTATTCCTCTCGTCTCCTTCCCTCGGAGGGGCGGTTCGCGAGCCGTCGTGATCGGGGTTGGAGATGCGGAGCCTGAAGTGGCGGGGCCTCGACGGAGGCTCCAGCCTAACCAGGGACCACCGCCCACCCTCCCGTCTGGCCCGCCGGGCTGG
>JANNSP010000251.1:0-3033 GCA_031402975.1 Hyphomicrobiales bacterium | reverse complement strand
CAAGCTTTCAAAAATGTGCAACGATTTGCGCTTGCTTAACAGCGGCCCGCGTGCGGGCTTTGGTGAAATCAAACTGCCAGCAGTGCAAGCTGGCTCATCCATCATGCCGGGCAAAGTCAATCCAGTCATGCCGGAGGTGATCAATCAAATCGCCTATCAGGTGATTGGCAATGATTTGACCGTAACAATGGCGGCAGAAGCTGGTCAGCTCCAGCTCAACGCCATGGAGCCGGTCATCATCCTCAATATCCTGCAATCGATGGGCATGCTGATGCGCGGCATGAAGGTTTTACGCGAGCGCTGCGTGCTGGGGATCGAAGCCGACCGCGAACGCTGCCGCGAACTTCTCGAAGGCTCGCTGGTCGCGGCCACCGCGCTCAATCCTTACATCGGCTATGGCGAGGCGAGCCGCGTGGCCAAGATCGCTCTGCAAACACGGCGCAGCATCCGCGACGTGGCGCTGGCGGAAAAACTGATGTCCGAGGAACAGCTCGCCGAAGCCTTCATGCCGGACAATCTTCTCGGCCGCCGCCCCTGATTTGAGACGGCCGAACACCATTGCTTGAGGTTTTCGGCAAGCGTCGGCCGGCCTTAAGACCTTGCGCTTGGTCACCCTCTATCCCTATGATCGGGTCCAAATGGCCGTCAGAGCCAGGTGGGGGACGCGATGCTGGTACTTGCCGCCCGGAGGCTTGCCTCCATGATCCTGATCATGTTCGTGATCTCGGTGCTGCTGTTCGTTTTCTTCGAAGGCGACAAGCTCAATCTGGCGATGCGGGTGCTGGGCCAGTATTCGACCATGGAGGGGCGGCTCCATTGGCTTGAGGACAACGGCTACAACCGCCCGCTGCTGGTGCGTTATTTCAGCTGGCTCCTCGGCTTTCTGACCGGCGACTGGAAAGAATCGGCGCAGTTCTCGACGCCTGTTTTCAAGTTCCTGCTGCCGCGCCTCGCCAACACCGCCATCTTGGGCGGCATCGTCTTTATCATCACCGTGTCGATCGCACTGGTGCTCGGCGTGCTGTCGGGCATCGCCGAAGCCAGCTTCCGCGACCGCGCCATCACGGTTTTGTCGGTGCTCACCACGTCCGTCCCGGAATTCGCCTCCGCCACGTTTCTCGTCGCGGTCTTCGTCTACTGGCTCAACTGGCTGCCCGGCTCGTCGTCGTTCTCCAACGGCTTTGCCTGGAACGAGCTGGTGCTGCCGGTGGCGGCACTGGTCATCTACAATTTCGGCTACTACACCCGCATGACGCGGGCCTCGATGGCGGAGGTGATGAATTCGCAATATGTCCGCACCGCCGTGTTGAAGGGCCTGCCCTACAACAAGGTGGTCATGCGGCATGCGCTGCGCAACGCGCTGATCGCCCCCTTCACGGTGATGATCCTGCAGCTCAACTATCTCCTGTCGGGCGTCGTCGTGACCGAGGTGTTCTTCGCCTATGACGGCTACGGCAAGGCGCTCTACGACGCGGCGATGTTCGGCGATGTCTATCTGATCCTCGCAGGCGCCATGATCGCGGTCGGCGTCGCGGTGTTGTCGCAGTTTATCTCCGACATCGGCTACACTTATCTCAATCCCCGCATCCGGTTCGCGTGAGGGACAATGCCATGACCGATGCCGCAATCACCGCTCCCCGCCGTCCCGGCCGCTTCATCAAATTTCTCAAATCGCTGGCGCTGCTCCGCGAATCGCCCATCGGCATGTTCGGCGCGTTCCTGGTGTTCTTCTGGATCTTCATCGCGGTCTTCGTCGACTTCCTGCCGATCCGCGATCCGCTGTCGCAGTCCGGCCCCGATCTCCTCAAGCCGCTGTTTTCGCCGGCACCCGACGGCGGCATCTACTGGCTCGGCACCGACGACAAGGGCCGCGACATTCTCTCGCGCCTGTTCCACGGCTCGCGCCTTGTGCTGTTCTGGTCGGCCTTCGCCACTGCGGTCGCCTATGCCGCGGGAATGCTGATGGGGGTGGCCGCCGGCTACAAGGGCGGCTGGTGGGATGAAATCCTGTCCTTCATCGGCAATGTGTTCTTGGCCTTTCCACAGATGGTTCTCTACATCGTCATCCTGTCGCAGCTCGGCCCCGACTCGCCCATGGGCTCGTGGCTTGGTTCAAATGGTTTCGACACCGTCTGGGTGAAGGGCCTCACCATCGTGCTGGCGGTGATGTTCGCGACCGCCCCACAGGTCGCGCGCATCGTGCGCGGGTTGGTGCTCGATCTGAAAACCCGCGACTATGTGGCTGCGGCCGAAGTGCGCGGCGAAAGCGCCCTCTATATCATGCTGGTCGAATTGCTGCCCAACGCGCGCGGCCCTCTCATCGTCGATGCGTGCCTGCGGCTCGGCTATGTGACGATCGCCATCGCGGCACTCGGCTTCCTTGGGTTGGGCCTGCCGCCTCCCGATCCCGACTGGGGCAAGATGATTTCGGAAGTCAGGGGCTTCGGCCAGATGGCGGCCAACGCCATGATCTGGCCGGCTCTCGCCATATCTTCGCTGGTGCTTGGGCTCAATCTGCTGGCCGATGGCCTCCGCGAAATTTCATTGAGGGATTGAGCCATGGCCGTCACGCCCATTCTCGAATGCAAGGACCTGTCGATCTCCTACTACACGCGCGCCGGTGCCGTTCCCGCCGTTTACGATTTCAATCTGACCGTCAATCCGGGCGAGGCCGTCAGCATTGTCGGCGAATCGGGCTGCGGCAAGTCGACGGTAGCGCTCGCCATCATGCAGTATATGGGCAAGAACGGCGCCATCACCGGGGGCGAAATCCGCTTCATGGGCCGCGACATGCGCTCGATGAGCGAGGAGGAACTGCGCCAGATCCGGGGCTCGCAGATCGCCATGGTGTACCAGGAGCCGATGGCTTCCCTCAACCCGTCGATGCGCATCCGCGACCAGTTGATCGAAGTGCCGATGACGCATGAGGGGATCGGCGAGAAGGCCGCCGAAGCGCGCGCCATCGAACTGCTCGAAGCGGTGCGCCTGCCCGATCCGCAACGCATCCTCAGTTCCTATCCGCATCAATTGTCG
>JANNSP010000250.1:0-21890 GCA_031402975.1 Hyphomicrobiales bacterium | reverse complement strand
GACCTACCCGCCCACCCCCCCTCCCTCCGTCCACGCCGCACTTCGGATCTTCGCGCGGGCGTCCCAGTTGGTGTTGGAAGACCTTTCGTCGCTCGTTGTCGCGGCCCGCGCCTGGATCAAGGCCACCGGCAGCCTGCCGGTCAGGGCCACGTTCCTGATCGAGGGCGAGGAGGAGATAGGTTCGCCGTCGCTCATTCCCTTCCTCAAGGCCAATGTGAAGGAGCTGTCGTGCGATGCGGCCTTCGTCTGCGACACCAATATGTGGGATGCGAAGACGCCCGCCATCACGACGCGGCTGCGCGGGCTTGTACATGAGGAGGTGACGATCACCGGGCCCCGCATCGATCTCCATTCCGGCCTGTATGGCGGGCCTGCAATCAATCCGATCCGGGTGCTGACGAAAATTCTGGCGGAGTTGCACGGCAAGACCGGCAAGGTGACGATCCCCGGTTTCTATGACGGCGTGGCCGAGCTTCCCAAACCCACCAAAAAGCAGTGGCAGGCGCTCAAGTTTTCGGAAAAGAAATTCCTCGGCGAAGTGGGGCTGAAACTCCCCGCCGGCGAAACGGGCAGAAGCGTGCTCGAACAGATCTGGGCCAGACCCACGGCGGAAGTGAACGGCATCTGGGGCGGCTATACCGGAGCCGGCACCAAGACGGTGCTGCCGTCGAAAGCCAGCGCCAAACTCACCTTCCGCCTGGTCGGCAAGCAGAGGCCGGAGAGCATTCTGAAGGCCTTCCAGGCTTTCGTGAAAGAGCGCGTGCCCGCCGACTGCAAGATCACGTTTTCCGGGCACGGCGGCGGCAGCCCCGCCACCGAAATCCCCGAGGATCATCCACTGATCGCCAAAACGGCGCGCGCACTCAAGCAAGAATTCAAGCGCCAGCCGGTGCTCATGGGATCTGGCGGCTCGATCCCGATCTGCCGCTCGTTCAAGGATATTCTCGGCATGGATTCGGTTCTTGTGGGCTTCGGCCTCAACGACGATGCGATCCATTCGCCCAACGAGAAATACAATCTGGCGAGTTTCCGCCATGGCATCCGCGCCTGGGTCAGGATTTTCGCCGCGGCGGCGGGCTAGGCGGCGGACCGGTGCTGAAACAGTTGCTCATCGGAACGGCGGTGATCGCGCTCACCATCGCCATCCAGGCCGAGCTCTACAGTTTCCTGTCGCACCGGTTCGAACGGCTGCTGAACCTGGCGCGGCGGCGGCTCGGGCGTTTCGCCAATACCGGGATCATCACCACGTCAGTGCTGTTCGTGATGTTGGTGCATTCGGTCAATGTATGGATCTGGGCCCTGGTGTATCTCGCCGTCGGCGCCTTCAATGCCTTGGAGCCGGCGCTCTATTTCTCGCTCGTCTCTTTCACCACGGTCGGCTTCGGCGACATCACGCTCGGTCCCGACTGGCGGCTCCTGTCGGGATTGACGGCGGCCAACGGCTTCCTCACCTTCGGCTGGTCCACCGCGTATATGATCGCACTGGCGAGGAAGGCGGGGTAGTCAGCCGAAGCGGAAACCCGTCACATGGTCCGGCGCTGCAAGTCCCGGCAGGTTGCGGGGGTCGGGTACCGGCGGCAGGGTCTGCATGGCGACCGGAATAACTCCCGCCCAGATCGGCAGGGCGTAGTCTTCCTCGTCGTCGCTGGGCGGGCCGGTCCTGATCTTGGCGGAGGCTTCGGCGAGATCGAGGCCCAGCATGGTGGTCGCCTTCAGTTCCTTCGCGGTGATGGGACGGAGCATGTCCCAGCGTCCGGGAAAGAGTTTCTCCACGAAGTTCCGCAGGCGCAGTTCCTTTTCCGCCGGATCGCTCACCTTGCGGGCGTGGCCGAACACCATGGCGGAGCGGTAGTTGCAGGAGTGATGGAAGCCCGAACGCGCCATGACGAAGCCGTCGATGAGCGTGACGGTGACACAGACCTCGGCCCCGTCGCAGGTTTCGAGCATGCGGCTGGCGGCAGAGCCGTGCCAGTAGAGGTGATCGCCCTCGCGCCATTGGAGCGTCGGCGTCACCACGGGCGCTCCGTCGAACATGTAGCCCACATGGCAGATGGGCGTCGCGTCGAGGATGCCGTGCAGGGTTTCGGCGTCGTAGTGGCCGCGCGCATGAAGGCGCTTCACGCGGGTTTTCTTGCTGGGTGGACGGTCCATGATCTGCTCCGGTTGTCTTCTGTACATGGTCCGGCTATGGTCTGGTGGAAAGGACCAGGAACGCTGGCGATGAACAGACCACTTGTGGGCACCTCGGCCAGCGAGATCGGCGTCGACCGGAGCGACCGGGAGCCGATCCAGTCGCAGATCGCCCGCCAGATCCGGGCCCTGGTGCTGAGCGGCCGGGTCAGGCCCGAGACCAGACTGCCGTCGACCAGGGCTTTGGCGGAGGAACTTTCGGTCGCCCGCGCCACGGTGGTCGAGGCCTATGAGCAACTGCTGAGCGAGGGCTATGTCGAGACCCGTTCGGGATCGGGCACGCGGGTCGCGGCCGAACTCCCCGAGGCGCTGCTGGCGTCCTCCCCCTCCACTCCCCGCCACGCTCCGAAGCAGAGGATTGCGAAACGCGAGCCGGCGCGGCCGTTCCGTTCGGGTCTCGTCGACTGGGAGCATTTCCCGCACGATGCGTGGGGGCGGCTCCTCGGCCGCTTCTGGCGCAATCCGCCGATCGCCCTTGTCGAGCACAATGACGCCTTCGGCTGGTTGGCGCTACGCCAGGCGATCGCCCGGCACCTCTACGAATGGCGCGGAATTTCCTGCGAGGCGAGGCAGGTGATCGTGACGGCGGGCGGCATGGATGCCTTCGACCTGATCGCCCGCGCCGCACTGGGCGATGGCGGCGCCATGTGGATCGAGGAGCCGGGTTATCCCACCGCGCGGCGGGTTTTCTCGCAAGGCGGCATCAGGACGGTGGCCATTCCGGTCGATGGCGAAGGTCTCATCGTGGCGCGCGGACGCGACAAGGCCGGCGGCGCGCGGGCGGCCTTCGTCACCCCGGCGCGGCAGTCTCCGACCGGCGTCACCATGCCGCTGGCACGCCGCCTCGAACTGCTCGACTGGGCCGAGGAGGCAAAGTCGCTGGTGATCGAGGACGACTATGACAGCGAGTATCGCTATGTCGGCCGGCCGCTGCCGGCGCTGATGAGCCTCGACCGGAAATCGCGGGTGATCTACTCGGGGAGTTTTTCCAAGGTGTTCTCGCCTATTGTAAGGCTGGGATTCATCGTGGTGCCCGGCGCCATGATCGAGCGCTTCCGCAGCCAGAGGCTGAGCCATGGCGCGCCGCCGTCGCTCATTGCCCAGCCGGCGCTGGCCGAATTCATGGCGTCGGGCGCCTTCGCCATCCATATCCGCCGCATGCGCCGCATCTATGCGTCCCGGCGCCAGGCGCTGATCGAGGCGCTGCGGCCGGGCCATGGCAGATTGTACGAGATCGACGCGGCGCCGTCGGGCCTGATGCTGCTGCTCAGGCTCGATCGCAACACCGATGACGAAGGGATCGCGGCGCGGCTGGTTGCTTCGGGCATCGAGGTGCAGTCGCTGTCCAGCCACTATGCCGGAAGGAGGCGCGAACAGGGATTGCTGCTGAGTTTCGCCGGATTCGCGGAGAAGGATTTGCGGAGCGCCGCGCAGTCGCTGATGCAGACGCTGACTTCGTCAGTAGGCTGATCAATCGAATGTTGACGCAGGTGTGAGGAAGTCTGGGTGGCCGGGTCAAGCCCGGCCATGGAGCGTTGGCATTCAAGAATCCAGCGGGCGGAGTTCGCGCAGGAGTTTTTCGCGGATGGCGCGGGCGAAGTCGTCGAAGTCGCGGGCGGGTTCGATGAAGGCGTCCGCTCCGATGATGACGCGCTGGCGATAGTAGGTTTCAAGCGAATGGTCTTCCGCCTCGATGGGAAGGCCGTTGACGGTGATGCCGGCGGCCCCGGCCCGTTGGCGCGCGGCCTCCATGTCGGCGCTGGAATTGTCCTGACCGTCGCCGGAAATGTCGATCACCTTGCGGTGCCCCTCGAACCCGTTGGTCTCGATCAGCAGGCGCGAATCGTCGAGGGCCGCGGCAATCGAGGTGGAGCTGGCCCGCATCCAGCGGTGGACCAGTCCGATGACGAAACCGAAGGCCTTGGCGTCGCGGGCGGTTTCGAGATGGGCGAAGGGCACCACGGTCCGGGTTTCGCCGGGCGCTCCCCATTGGATGACGGCCACGCCCGCGCCGAAGGGGCGGAGATTGTCGATGGCGCGGCCGACCTCCGGATCGGCGAAGGCCCGCGCCAGGCCTTCAAGCTGGAGCGCGAATTCCTGGCGGTCGACGCTGGCCGAGGCATCGAGCGCCAGGACGAGTTCGACGGCCACTGGGATTTTCTGCTGCGCCCCGGCAGACAGGACCAGGAACGGCAGGAGGCACATGGCCCGGAGCGACCTTCTGCCGCGCCTCGTCCGACATATTGGCGCCGCCATGGCCCGCCATCCACGCAGGATGAACCGGATCGTGTTGGAGATTTTCGCCGCCGTCGCCCTTACCATGGCGGCGATCATAGCATTGGCGGCGGGCGCCAGGGCGGGCGATATCGAGGTCGGCCAGGCTTACGCTCGCGCCTCCGCCACGCCGGGCGCCAGGACCGCCAGCCTCTACCTGACACTCACCAATCGCGGGTCCTCGCCCGACAGGCTCGTTGCCGTGGCGACCGAGGCGGCCCAGATGGCGCATGTGCATGAAACGCAGAACACCGATGGCGTGATGAAGATGCGGATGGCCGACGGGATCGACCTAGCGCCGGGCGCCAGCGTCGCGCTCAAGCCGGGCGGATTGCACATCATGCTGATGGGCCTCAGGGCGCCGCTCAAGAAAGGCGAGACGCTGGAGCTTCGGCTGACCTTCGAGACATCGGATGAGATGAAGATCACCGTGCCGATCGGAGGCGTTGCGGCGAACAGTCCCGATCAGGCGGCGGGGTCGTCGGGCAACTGAGCTTCGGCCTCGCGCAAGGGCTTGAGCGCCTCGTCCTCCGACCTGATCCGCCAGTAGAGCAGCCCGCCGTTGAGGATGAGGAACAGAAGCGCATACCACCACAGACCGAAGGCCATCGGCAGGATGAAGATTTCGCCCGCCACGATCATGTAATTCGGATGGCGGAAATAGCGGTAGGGCCCCTCCTCGACCAGAGGTTCGCCCGGCATCACGATGATGCGCGTAGTCCAGCGGCTACCGAGTGCCGCGATGATCCAGCCCCGCGCCGCCTCAAGCACCAGATAGGCGAAAATCCAGCCCCATGTCACTTCGAGGCGCCAGGCGAAATACCACAGGCCCGCCAGCCACAGCGCGTGCAGCGCCACGATCAACGGATAGTGACCCGATCCCACCTCATAGCCGCCGCTGGCGATCAGGCGTTTGGTATTGCGATGCGCGATATAGAGTTCGGCCAACCGCTGCAGCGTGACCAGGCTGAGAATGATGAAGCTCGTCCACATGGCGTCACTGTAGCATGGTTATGAAGCTCGCGGTAAAGCCCGGACCCAGCGCCGAGACGAAACGGCGGCCGGCCGATTTCGATTGCAGCGCGCGGTCGAGAACGAACAGCACCGTCGGCGCCGACATGTTGCCGTAACCGGCGAGCACCGCGCGTTCGTCCTGCAGCAGCCCCTGTTCCAACTCGAAGGCCGATTCAAGCGCCGTGATCACCTTGGCGCCGCCGGGATGAAACGACCACGACTCGATGCCGGCCAGGCTCAGATCGTGGCGGGTTAAAAACTGGTCGGCGGCGGGGCGGAGATCGCTGGCTGCTAGATCGGGAATGCTGCGCGAGAAGATGGCGCCGAAGCCCTGCGGATCCATACGCCAGCCCATGACATCGACCGTGCCGGGCCAGGTATGCTCGCCCGCGTGTTCGATGGCGCCGTGGCCCTGGCCTTTGGTCGAGACGACGCAGGCCGCCGCGCCATCGCCGAACAGCGCGGTCGCCACGATGTTGGACTTGGTCATTTCGTCGGGGCGGAAGGCCAGTGTGCAGAGTTCGATCACCACCAGCAGGACTTTGGAACCGGGCTCGGCCATTGCCAGCCGGGAAGCGAGCGACAGGCCCGACACACCTCCGGCACAGCCCAGGCCGAACACCGGAACGCGGCGCACGCAATCGCGAAAGCCCATGCCATGCATGACGCGGGCCTCGATCGAGGGGGTGGCGACGCCGGTCGAGGACACGGTGACGATGGTGTCGATCTCGCTCGCGGCAACTCCCGCCTGCTGCAGAGCCGAGGATGCGGCCTCGCGGAACAGAGCGGAGGCGCCCTCGATGAAGGCCTGGGTGCGCTCGGGCCAGCCCTGCTCGGCGCGGAACCAGTGATAGGGCCTGACCGAATAGCGGCATTCGATGCCGGTATTGGCGAAGACCGGCATGAGGCGCTCGAAATCGATATGACGGCCGGCGAAGATCGCCGAGGCCTCGCGAATGACGTCGGCGGTTTTCAGCACGTGCGGTGGAACGGCCGTGGAAAGGCTCAGGAGTTGGGCTTGCATTCAATGGTCCTCTTTCGCCGATCGGCTTGCTCAGCCTCTACCGGTCCACTCATAAGGGCAAGGGGCTACAAGGAATATCCAGTCCAACATCCCAGCCTCGGCGTTATGCCTCACGGGTTATGCGTTCTGGAAATATGTCTGAGCTTGGCCTCGCGATGCGCGGCATAGAGGCCCGCCGCCACGATCAAGGCCATGCCGAGATAGGCGTAGCGGTCGGGGAATTCGCCGAACACCACGACGCCCGAGACGATGGCGAACAGCACGATCGTATAGCGGTAGGGCGCTGTGGCGCTGAGATCGCCGATGCGCAGCGTCGCCACCATGAACATGTAGCCGATGCCGAGGAAGAAGGCCGAGACCACCAAGAGCGCCAGATGCCACGGCTCGGGCCGGACCACGCCTTGCACGAGGGCCAGAAGAATACCGCCCGCCGTGACATATAACGCATTGGCGAGGGCGATGATGAGGGTCGGGATGCGGGCCGGTATGCGTCTCGTGATGATGTCGCGGATGGCCAGCGAGAAGACGATGGTGAGAGCCATCGCCTCGTAGATCGAGAAGGACTGCGGCGCCGGCTTGACGATCAGCAGCACGCCGATAAACCCTGCGACGATCGCCAGGCTGCGGCGCCAGCCGAGGCGCTCTTTCAGAAAGATCACGGAGAAAACCGCGACCGCCAAGGGCACCGCCTGCAGTATGGCGGTCAGATTGGCGATTTCCATATGCATCAGCGCCGCGATGAACAGCAGCGTGCCCACGAGATCGAGCAGCGCCCGGATCGACACGATGCGGCTGAACATCGCCGGGGCCTGCGACAGCACGCCTTGCGAGGCGCAGATCGCCGCGATGAAGATGGCGGCGAGTGCCCCCCTCACCGCCACCAGTTCGCCGATCGGGAGTGCTGTTCCGATCAGCTTGATGCAGGTGTCGTTGATGACAAAGGAGCCCATGGCGAGAACCATGTAGACTCCGGCCCTCAGCGTATCCTGGGGAATTTGTGGCGGCGGCATAAGCGCCGCTTATGACCGTAGCGAGGCCAAGTCCACCCCCACGGCGGAATGCCTGTCATGCGGCGTCGCATTCCTCGGGACATCGCAAGGCTTCCACGCATTTAAGCAACCTTCAATCATTTTGATTTACTCGCCGGTTCGAGCGGGTGTCTTGCAGCTAGCCACGCGCACGACTTGTGGGGAAACCGTGTACCAGATCGAAAGTTCCCGTCAGGTTCTGGCCGTTGGCGCCAAGCTCCGGGAATTCCGCCTTAATCGCACCGTGCTGCTGCTGGGGCTGACCAGCCTCCTGACCGACATTTCCTCGGAAATGGTGACGGTCGTGCTCCCCCTCTATCTGGTGCTCAGCCTCAACTTCTCGCCGCTGAGTTTCGGCATCCTCGACGGATTGCAGATGGGCGGCAGCGCCCTGGTCCGCCTCGTCTTCGGCTACTTCGCCGATCGCTTCCGAAGGCCCAAGGAAGTGGCGTGTCTCGGCTATGCGCTCTCGGCTTTGGCGAAACTGGCGCTGCTCTTCGGAACAAGCTGGACGGCGATCGCCGGCTTTATCGTGACCGACCGGATCGGCAAGGGCATCCGCACCGCGCCCCGCGATGCGATGATCTCGCTCAGCAGCAGCAAGGATGAACTTGCGACGGCTTTCGGAATCCACCGGGCGATGGATACGGCGGGCGCCATGCTGGGGCCGCTGATCGCCTTTGGCATCCTCATCGTGGCGCCCGCCGCCTTCGATGCCGTGTTCGTGGTCAGCCTGTGTTTCGCGTTGCTCGGCGTGGGAGTGATCGGCCTGTTCGTGCGCCATGAGCCCAACGCCGATGGCGCCAGCGGCGCCAAGCCGGTCAATCTCGGCCAGGCTTTCGGACTGTTGCGGACGCCGGGCCTCGGGCTTGTGATGATGGCGGGTGCCGCCCTTGCGGTCACGACCATCAGCGACGGGTTCATCTACCTCGCCTTGCAGCAGCGGCTCGATTTCGCACTCGGTTATTTCCCGCTGCTATTCGTAGGGACCGCGCTGGCCTACATGATCCTGGCCGTTCCAGCGGGGCGCCTGGCCGACCGCATCGGCCGCCCGGTGGTGTTCATCGGCGGTTACGGAATTCTGCTTGCGGCCTACGCCGTTCTTCTCCTTCCGATGACGGGCGCCTTCCAGATCGCGCTCTGCGTGGCGCTGATCGGTGGCTACTACGCCGCGACCGATGGCGTGCTGGCGGCCATGGCGAGCGCGCTCCTGCCCGCGGAACTGCGCAGCACGGGTCTCGCACTGCTGTCGACGGTCACCAGCATCGCCCGCCTCGTATCGTCCATCCTGTTCGGCCTGCTGTGGACCTGGCAGGGCATGGACGTTGCCGCCGGTATCTTCATGGCGGGATTAGGCGCAGCGATCGTTCTCTCAGTGATGATCCTCAAAGGACGTACGGCCCATGCGAAATAATACCAGCGGCGCGCGGCTCATCCTGTTTGCGACACTTGCCACCCTCTGCATCGGATTGGGCGGCGCCTATGTGGTGCATGCGGTTCTGCGCCCCGGTTCCGCCGGACTTCTGGGTCCACCCGACGGCGGCAAGGCGGTGTTCGACATAGCGCGGGACGGCCAGGGCAAAACCCTCGTGGTCTTCGAGAACAGGGCAAGCGGGCCGGACAGGGGCCAGGTTGCCGTCTGGGACATCAACAGCGGCGAGTGGCTCCGAACCATGATGCCACTGACCTGCGCCAGGGTGCATTACGCCGGGGGCCACGGCCTCTGCCTGGCGCTCGACCAGGACAATCCGGCGGCATTTGCCGCCTATGTCTTCGCGCCGGACACGCGCGTTCTGCGCAAGCTGGTGCTGAACGGGCTCCCGAGTCGCGCCCGTGTCTCGCCCGACGGGCGCCTCGGCGCCACCACGGTGTTTTCCAGCGGGCATTCCTATTCCGACGTCAGCTTCTCGACCGAGACCAACCTGGTCGATCTCGAGTCCGGCATGGTCCTGGCCAATCTCGAAACCTTCTCCGTGACACGTGACGGCAGTCCCTTCAAGTCGGAGGATTTCAACTATTGGGGCGTGACCTTCGCCAGCGACGGCCAGCGCATCTACGCGACACTTGCCACCGGCGGCGAGACATTCCTGGTCGAGGGCCGGATCGACAGCCGGGAGTTCAAGATCCTGCGCGAAAATGTGGAATGCCCCTCGCTGTCGCCCAATGGCGAAAGGATCGCGTTCAAAAAACGGATCGGCGTCGAATCCTGGCGCCTCCATGTGCTTGACTTGGCCACGGGAACCGAGACGGCGCTGGCCGAAGAGCGCAGCATCGATGACCAGGTTGAATGGCTGGACGATGCGCGGGTGCTCTACAGCGACGGAGTGGACATCTGGGCCGCCAACGCGGACGGCTCGGGAAAGCCCGAAGTGTACATTGGCCATGCCCAATCCCCGGGCGTTGTCCGTCCGCCCGTGCCGTCGGGCTGAAGTCCTAGCCGCCGGTGACGCTCATGTGGCGCGAGACGGCGGGTTTGTTGTGGCGGCGGTCGATGATGAAGTCGTGGCCCTTGGGCTTCCTCGAAATCGCCTCGTCGATAGCCGCATCGAGCAGATCGTTGCCCTCGGAGGCGCGCAAGGGGGAGCGGAGATCGGCGGCATCCTCCTGGCCCAGGCACATGTAGAGCGTGCCGGTGCAGGTGAGGCGGACCCGGTTGCAGCTCTCGCAGAAATTATGGGTGAGCGGCGTGATGAAGCCGAGACGGCCACCGGTCTCCTTCACCCGCACATAGCGGGCGGGCCCGCCGGTCTTGTAGGGGATGTCGTCGAAACTGAATTGTTCAAGCAGTTGCGCCCGGACAATCGACAGCGGCAGGTATTGATCGGTGCGGTCGCCCTCGATATCGCCGAGCGGCATGGTTTCGATCAGCGTCAGGTCCATGCCTTCGCCGTGGGCCCAGCGGATCATCTCGGGGATTTCCGCGTCGTTGACACCCTTCAGAGCCACGGCGTTGATCTTGATCGAAAGCCCAGCGGCCTGCGCCGCCCTGATCCCCTCCTTGACTTTCGCGAGCTCGCCCCAGCGCGTGATCTTCTTGAACTTCGCGTCATCCAGAGTGTCGACCGACACATTGATCCGGCGCACGCCGTGGTCGACGAGCTGCTCCGCATATTTCGCCAGCTGGCTGCCATTGGTGGTGAGGGTCAATTCCTCGAGCGCGCCCGAGCGCAGATGGCGGCCCAGGCCTTCCACCAGCGTCATGATGCCCTTGCGCACCAGAGGCTCGCCGCCGGTCAGCCTGATCTTGCGCACGCCCTTGGCTATGAAGGCGCCGCACAAGCGGTCGAGTTCCTCGAGGCTCAGCAGATCCTTCCTCGGCAGGAAGGTCATGTCCTCGGCCATGCAATAGACACAGCGGAAATCGCAGCGATCGGTGACCGACACACGGAGATAGCTCACGTGACGGCCGAACGGGTCGATCAGGACCGGCGAGGCCATGGCGCCGGAAGTGGCCAGATCATTCATTCCGCTATATCTGGCCGGTTATAGCGCCCGGGTCAAGCCTGGCGCATTTCATCCGGGGATTGCAGCCCGGCGCAACGACTACACCACGGACGTGCATAGCTGCCCTAAAGTGTTGCCCTGTTTGGGAAATTTCCAGAGCTCATTAAGCTATTTCTGGTTTCCTGTGGCGCTATCGAAAGCGCCCGGATGCCGTCCAGCAGATCATTCGTCATTGAGTTCGCGCTCAAGGTTTTCGCCCCGTCCTTCCTGGCGGCGGCGGCGATCGCGCTGTTTCTGTTTCAACTCATCAACGGCATTTTCGCGGAAGCCAACCGGCTCGATCACTCTTATGCGCGGCGCAACGCCGAATCCGTCCTGCTGATGCTCCGCCAGGATGCGGCGAGAGCCGCCGAGAGCGGATTAAGCGGCTCCGATAGCGCCTCGTTTCTCGTCGATGATTCCGGCCGCACGCTCGCCGCGACCGTCAACGGACAACGTTCTGGCCTGACCGCGCTCGATTATTTCGGACGCAACCTCGACCCGATCGTGAAAGTGGGTCAGCCGGTATTCTTTCTGAGCGGCAGCGATATCGCTGTCGCGGCGGCGGCGCCGCGCGAGGAAAATCTGTTTATCGCCGCCACCCGGATCGGCGCCGAGCGGCTCAATTCGCTGTCGCGGCAGTTGGCCCTCGAGCATTTGCGGTTCGACGTGCCGGGCCAGGACGGCGTGGCCGTCGTCTCCGGCACGGGCCTGGACATCGCCACATTGCGCTGGTCGGATCGCCGTCCGGGCGACGTCGCCCAGCACAAATATCGCGACACCATCACCGCCGCCCTGACCACCTTCATGTTCGTGGTGGGCCTGCTGATCTATATGAGCTGGCGCGGCTTCAAGGACGCCCATGAGAGCAAGGCGCGCGCCATCGCGGAATCGGTGCGCGACGACCTGACCGGACTGCCCAATCGCCGCGGCGTGCTCGAAACGCTCGACGCCTCGCTGCGCAACGGCGATGGCGGCTTGACCGTGGTCTATGCCGATCTCGACGGCTTCAAGGAAGTGAACGACGCCTATGGCCGCGAAATCGGCGACCGGCTGCTCAAGGCCACCGCCGCCGGGTTCGCCTTCCTCGCCGATGGAAAACACCTGGTCGCGCGGTTCAACGGAGACGAGTTTGCCATGATCGTCGAAGGGCAGGACCACGAGGATGCTGCGCAGCGCCTGGCCCATCACATCATTGCCTTTCTTGCCGCGCCCATGGTGTTCGATGGCCGCGTCGCCTCGGTCAGCGCCAGCATCGGCATCGCCCATGCGGATCCGCGCAAGGCCGATGCCGAGGAGCTGTTGCGCCGCGCCGATGTCGCGATGACGGCGGCCAAGGACAATGGCCGCAACCGCATCGAAATCTATGAACCGGCCCTCGACATCCAGCGCGACGAGAACCGCTCCATCGCCAGCGAGCTTCGTGGCGCCATCGAACAGCGCCGGCTCGGTGTCGTCTACCAACCCATCGTCGACGCCAGGACAAGGCGCATCGCGGGCGTCGAGGCTCTGGTGCGCTGGCCGGCGGATTCGGACCGCCAGATCGCGCCCGACATTTTCATTCCCGTGGCCGAGGAGCATGGACTGATCGAAGACCTGGGTTTCTTCGTCCTCAGCGAAGCCTGCGACAAGGCGGCGCGCTGGGACGATATCACCATCTCGGTCAATGTCTCGCCCGTCCAGTTCATGAACCCGGCTTTCGCCGGCCTCGTCGCGCTCGCTGTGGCGCGGAGTGGGCTCGACCCCCGGCGCCTCGAAATCGAGGTGACGGAAGGCTTCGTCATCGACAACGCGCAACGGACACAGGCGATCATCGACCAACTGCACGAGATGCGGGTGTCGGTGGTGCTCGACGATTTCGGCACCGGCTATTCGAGCATCGGTCATCTGCGCCGCTTCAAGTTCGACAAGATCAAGCTGGACCGCTCGATGGTGAAGGACATCATGCATCAACCCTCGGCGCTGCGCCTGGTCCAGGGCACCGTCGCCATGGCGGACGCGCTCGGCCTGCCGGTCACGGCGGAAGGAATCGAGGACGAAAACCAGGTGTCGGTGCTCAGGCTCGCCGGATGCAGCCAATTCCAGGGCTATTTGTTCTCGCGCCCGGTCGATTCCGCGCGGATCACGGCGTTGCTTAACCCGCCGGAAACCGCGTCCACCGAATGGCCCGCCCGATCGCTAAAATTTTAGCTTGCCGCATCCTTGCCGGTTAATGGGCATCCGCTAGGGTTCTCGGCGGAAATTGAGGTGAGGGAGTTCAATAATCATGCAGGCGCCGGTGGCAATCAGACCGCTGTTGAGGGTTTCAGCTTCCATACCGGACATCGTGGCGGCCGGTGAGCGCGAGGGGACCATTCCCGTCAGCTTGATGCTCGAGAACACGTCTCATGTCGCGGCGCAACTGCCGTTCCTGTGCGTAACCGACCTCGGCTTCAATATTCAACCGGTCATCTACGGCCAGATGGAGAAGATCTCCGCCGACGGGAGGCGCCTGGTCCGGTTTGTCCTGCCGCCCGGCGCTGTCCTTGACAGTGGGGCGAAGACATCGATCTGTACGCTGACGATGTCATGGCGGGGCGGCGATCCGCCGTTCGTGGCCTATGACCTGGGAGCGGGGCTGGGGCTCGATGCGCTGCGCGATCTCCGCATGTTCTGCGTCACGGGCGCCGCCAACTTTCCCTCGGAGCGCACCCATATCGTGCTGACCGCCGCCGATGCCGGCGCAGCCGTCGCGGCCGCCAGCGGCATGCCTTCGGACTACGCATGGCAGCGCCAGGCCGCCGAGGCGTGAGCCTCACGAAAACCGGTAATCCTCGCGCACCGGACTGAACACGTCGAGAACCCTGCAGGGCGTCAGGCCGCGCGCCGAATGCACCACATTGCCGGCGATCGCATAGACGTCGCCCGCCTTGAGCGTCAGGGTCACGCCACCGGCCACCAGTTCGAGTTCCCCTTCCAGCATGTTGACCACCTGCTCGTGGGGGTGCGAGTGGGCTGGGATCATGGCGCCGGGTTCGATCCGCCAATAGGTGAAGGTCATGCCATCGGAATGAACGAAACGGCCGTGGAAGCCCGGAACGATTTCCCTCTCGGGCAGGGAGTCGAGGCTGTATTTCATGGCGGCGATGTCCTGCTGACTTGAGCGGCCGAGCTTGCCCAAGTCCCGAGCCGCAATCAAGTCTCGCTCGTGCTGACGCCGGCGCTGTCGAAGGTCGCCATGCCGTTGTGGAGATTGGCGGCGACTTTGACGAGGCCCGCCGCAAGAGCCGCTCCCGACGCTTCGCCCAACCGCATTCCGAGATCGAGCAAGGGCACGAGTCCGATCTTGTCCAGGAGCATCCGGTGGGCCGGTTCGGCGGACCGATGCGCCGCCATGCAGTGATCGAGCGCATCGGCGCGGATCGAATGCAGCACCGCCGCCGCCGCCGTCGCCACATAACCGTCGAGGAGGACCGGAACGCGCTGCAACCTGGCGGCGAGGATGGCTCCCGCCATGGCGGCCAGTTCATGGCCACCGAGCCGTCGCAACACTTCGAGGGGATCGCCCAGATGCGGACGATGCAGGGCCACGGCCCTCGCCACCGCGTCGCTCTTGCGCTTCAGGCCTTCGCCCTCGACCCCGGTTCCAGGTCCCACCCAGTCTTCCGCGACACCTCCATAGAGGGCATGGGCGATGGCCGCGGCGATGGTGGTGTTGCCGATCCCCATCTCGCCCACGCACAGGAGATCGCAAGCCTCGATCGCTTCCATGCCATAGGCCATGGCGGCGGCGCAGGCCGCTTCGTCGAGTGCCGGCCCCTCGGTAATGTCGCCGGTCGGATGGTCGAGTGCCAGCTCGAACACCTTAAGGCCGAGATCGAAGGTCTTGCAGATCTGGTTGACGGCAGCGCCGCCTGCCTGGAAATTGGCCACCATCTGGGCTGTGACCGCCGCCGGATAGGCCGACACACCCTGCGCCACCACGCCATGATTGCCGGCGAACACCGCCACCACCGGACGCTCGACGCGGGGCGGATAATGCCCCTGCCAGGCGCACAGCCATTCAGCAATGGTTTCGAGACGCCCCAGCGATCCCGCCGGCTTGGTCAGACGGCGGTCGCGGTCGCGGCAGTGGGCGGCGGAGGCCTCGTCGGGACCTGGCAGATCCTTCATCAGCGCGCGGAAGCCGTCGAATGGCAGGCCCGTCAGGGCGGCATTTGTCATTCCCGTGCAACACTCCTAGTTTCAGTCTCGACGTTGAGCACGGGGAGAGGGTGGCCACCGCCACATGAGCGACGATTTTGCACCGCGAAACGAAGGGCCCAGGCGGTTTCGCCCGGTGGCCGAATTTCTGATCGCGCTCCGGTTTCTCACTCGCCTCCCTGTGCCGTTCGTGCGCACGCTCGATCCCCCCGCTTTGTCCCAGGCCATGCGCATGTTTCCCTTGGCCGGCGCGATTGTGGGTTTAATGACCGGGGCCGCGCTTGTCCTCGCCAATCTGGCGCTCCTGCCGCAATTCTTTGCCGCCGCCGCAGCCATGGCGGTGGGGGCGCTGCTGACCGGCGCGCTGCACGAGGATGGGTTGTCCGACGTCGCCGACGGCTTCGGTGGTGGCAACTCGCGCGAGCAGCGCCTCGACATCATGCGCGACAGCCGGATCGGCGCCTATGGCGCGCTGGCGCTGGGGCTTGTCATCCTGGCCCGCGCCGCGCTCTTTGTGGCGCTTCTCGAACTGCCGCTGTGGCATGTGATCATCCTCGTCACGGGTGCCGCCGCCTTCTCGCGCGCGCTGATGGTCGACCTCTTATGGGCCACGCGTCCGGCGAGGAGCGACGGGCTGTCGGTGGCGGCCGGCCGGCCCAGCCGCAATACCGCCCTCTTCGCGCTGGGCTTTGGCGGCCTGATGGCGGGGATCGGCGCCGGCATCGTCATTTCGCCCGAAGCGGGGGTGGGGGCGCTGATCGCCGGCGGCGTCATGCTGGCGCTCATCCGCAATCTCGCCATGCGCAAGATAGGCGGGCAGACGGGCGATGTCTGCGGCGCGGCCCAGGTGCTCAGCGAACTGGCGATGCTCGCAACCTATGCCGCGGCAATCGGTTAACCATAGGAGCGGGGTGGTGCCGCCGGCTTCACCACTCCTTGAAGGGTTTCGGTAAAACCTCCGGATCATGAAAACGGTTCTTCCCCTGATCGCAGCTTTGCTTCTGGCATCTCCCGCCGCGGCCTCGGTCGCCGAACTCAAGGCCAACGGCCAGGGTCATTTCGTAACCCGCGCCGAAATCAACGGGCGCGCCGTGCTGGTGATGATCGATACGGGGGCGACGGCGGTGGCGCTGTCCTATGAAGACGCGAGAGAAGCGGGGCTGCGGCCCGGCAGCCTCGACTTCAATGTGCCCGTGGGAACCGCCAACGGCATCACGAAAGCCGCCCGGATCATGCTCGACCGGGTCGAGGTCGATGGGGTCCGCGTCCGCGATGTCGAGGGCCTGGTGCTGCCGGAAGGCGCCATGCAGGGCTCGCTGCTCGGCATGAGCTATCTGAGCCGGCTCCGGAGCTTCAAGGTCGAGGACGGCGTCCTCACTCTCAAGGATTAGACGTTTTTGACCGGCGGGATGGCGTTTCCGCAGTTCCATTCGAGGCGCGGGGCCACTATCTTGTGGCCATGAATGCTTATTCGCTGCCAGAAATCGAGACGCCTTGCGTCAAGGTCTGCGTCGTCGATCCGGACTCCGGCTTCTGTATCGGCTGCGGCCGCACGCGGAACGAGATCGGAAGCTGGCTCGGACTGACACCCTCCGGCCGGCGAGAGGTCATGGCCGAACTACCCGAGCGGGTCGCCTCGCTCACGCTGCGCAAGCGCCGCCGCGGCGGACGCCGGGGACGGCTCGCCGAAATCTCCTGACCTTACGCCGCCTTCCGCAAATGCGGGGGCATATGGTCCCGAACCGCCGCCAGCGCGCGGTCCACGACGTCGAGTCCCGCTCCCGGCTTCACGCCCTCCTCCGACAGCACGCGCCGCCAGTGTTTTCCTCCGGGAAGACCGTGGAACAGTCCCAGCATGTGGCGGGTGATGCGCTGCAGCCAGACGCCGCGCGAAAGTTGCTCCGCGATATAGGGCCGCATGCGCTCGACGATGTCTTCGGGGGTTCGGGCGCCGGGACTTCCGCCGAAAAAGCGCTGGTCCACGTCGTTCAGAATCCACGGCTGCTGGTAGGCGGCGCGGCCGAGCATTACGCCGTCGACATGGGTCAGGTGTTGCGCCGCCTCGTCGAGGCTGGTGACGCCGCCGTTCAAAATGATGGTGAGTTGCGGATGGGCTTGCTTCAGCGCGTGAACAAGCGCGTGGTTGAGCGGCGGGATTTCGCGGTTCTCCTTGGGCGACAGACCTTTCAGCCACGCCTTGCGGGCATGGACGATGAAGGTCCCGCAACCGGCCTCTGCCACCGTTCTGACGAACTGCGCGAGCGCTTCCTCCTCCTGATCGTCGATGCCGATCCGGCATTTGACGGTGACCGGCAATCGCACGGTATTTTTCATCGCCGCGACGCAGTCCGCCACCAATCGCGGCTCGGCCATCAGGCAGGCGCCGAAGCGGCCTTCCTGCACCCGGTCCGAGGGACAGCCGCAGTTGAGATTGATTTCGCTATAGCCAAAGTCTTCGCCAACGCGCGCCGCTTCCGCCAGCAGCCCCGGATCGCTGCCGCCCAATTGCAGGGCCAAGGGCTGTTCGGCCGGATCGAAACCAAGCAGGCGCTGGCGGTCGCCATGACGGATCGCCGCCGCCGTCACCATCTCGGTGTAAAGCAACCCATGACGCGTGAGGCGGCGGTGGAATGACCGGCAATGCCGGTCGGTCCAGTCCATCATGGGGGCCACGGCGAATATTTTCATTTTCTTTCAGAAGCTTGGAGGGACACAGCAGGATTGCGCGGACTGAACTTGAATAAACCATTCTGGCGGTGTTACTCAACAGCGTTTTATTCGATTGATGCAGCTCCGAGGTCCGAATATGTCTGAACCGGTCATCCCAAGAATCGATGTTGCCGCGCTGTTTGAGAACAATCTTGAGAAGCGCATGGCGGTCGATCATGCCATTCATGCTGCCGCCGTCACGGCGGGATTCCTGGTGATCACTGGCCTGCCGGACTGGGCAAGCCTCGACATTCAAAAGCGAAAATTTCTGCTCAGGCTCTTCACCTTGCCGGAGCAAGACATCCGCAAACTCTGGTTGTGGAATTTCGATCACAACCAGAAAAACGTCTATCGCGGCTGGTTTCCCCTGCAGAACGGTCATCCAACCTATAAACAGGGGATCGACATCGGCCCCGACATTGTGCATGGCGAAGCCAGCCTGGAAACCAAGGACCCCTTGCTGAGCGGAACGCCTCTCCCGTCCGAGGAAACACTTCCCGGCTGGCGAGCGGCGGCGCGCGATTATTACATCGCAATGACAAAAGTCTCCGCCGCCCTGATGCGCTCCATTGCCCGTGGGCTCGACCTCGATGAAACGACGTTCGACGAAGCCTTCGAGGGTGGCATCTCAACGCTGCGCTTCATTCACTATCCGATACGACCGGAGCAATCGTTTGCCGGAGCGCTTCCCGAAGACATGTGGACAACGCACAAGGGTGAACGCCGCTATCTGACCGGCCGTCCCCATGCGGATACGGGTTTCATAACCGTGCTGGCGCAGGATGGCGTCAGTGGCCTGCAAGCCAGACACCATGACGGCACCTGGATCGACATTCCTCCCGTCGAGGGCGCGCTTGCAATCAATTTCGGCAAGGTGCTGGAGCGTTGGACCGGCGGCCGGGTGCGCGCCACGATCCATCGCGTGCTGGGCTCGGGAAGCGAACGGTATTCCATCCCGTTTTTCTATGAACCACGGCCCGATGCGGTAATAGAACCCCTGCCGCTGCCAGGCATCGAGGCCTTTCAGCCTTTCTATTACGGTGACCACCTGTGGGAAACCATCACCAAATACAATGTGGAGTTCCGTGGCATCGGCCACTTGCGCAAACCCTCAGGGCCTCCGCGTCTGTCTGCGTGACTAACCCCGCATCCTGCGGTGACGGGCTTTATGTCCCGGATATTTTTCGCTGGCGCTCGACAACATGGCGGAGCCACGGCACATCCGGGGCATCCCAGTTGGGAGACTGGCCGCATACGAGATCAAAAAAGGCAACCGCCATGGTTGGGCTTTCCAGGGCATTCTCGCGGAATGAATCCCAAAACCCGGGATCGTCGGCGCTCGCTGCGGGAACCGGTTCCTCGTCGCCCATTTCCTTGAGGACCGCGGCGGCGACCGACAGGCAGAAGCTGGTATAGGCATAGCCTTCCGGCCAGCGTTTCAGCCGATGGTCGATCTCGATCGGCAACTGGGAGAGCTCCCGCTCCTTGCCTTCCGCCGCCTTCAGGGGCGACGCGGCGATGAGTTCCTTGAGCATCAGGCCCGCGGCATAGATGACGAAGTCGCGGCGATCCGTATCGGCCAGGTATTTGGAACTGTCGAAGGCCTTGCGCCAACGCGAAAAGGCTTCCGCCAGGGCCGCATGATCGACTTCGGCGGTGAGGCCCGTATCCTTGAACAACAGGTCCATGTTGCGCTCGAACGACCACAGGATGGTGCGGAAGCGGCGGGCCTCGTGGCTCAGGTCATCGACCTTGAGGATTTCCGATTTGAGGGGCGTGAGCATGATTGCGCTACAAGCTCCGCCGCAGCAGCAGTTCGCGCGCCGTTGCCTCGTTGGTAATCAGGACGTTGCAGTTCACCAGCTTGATGGCTCCCAGGATCGGCTCAACCTTTTCATGCCCGCCGGACGCGATGACCCGCAAGGGCACGCCGCGCAACTGCTGCAGCGGAATGGACATAACGCGTTGATTGATCGGATGATCCACCAGCGTTCCGGTATTGTCATAGAAATTGTAGAGTAGGTCGCCCACCGCGCCAAGGCGGATTAGCGCGGTGCGCTCCTCCTCGGAACTGAAGCCGAAGCGGAAGGCGGTCGAATCCGGCGCCATGGTGCCGACGCTGAGCAGCGCCATGTCCAGCCGCTCGGCGCGGCGCAGCACATCGCGGAGGCCGCAGCGCTCGATCAGCGCCTCCTTGGTTTCGGGCGAATCGACCACGGCGGGCGCTGCCAGCAGATAGCAATCGGCGCCGACGATGCGGGCGAACTGCCAGGCGAATTCCGACGGATTGTAGCGCCGGGCCTGAACGATGCCACCCAGCAGCGACACCACCTGGACGTTTTCGAGCTGCCGCGGTGTGAGCGTCTGGAGCGACTCGTAGAGGGTCGCCCCCCAGCCAACGCCGATCGACATGTCGTCGGTGAGACTGTCGGTGATATACATGCCGGCCGCCACGCCGATCGCCTTGGTCACGTTGGCGGCACTCGAGGGCTCGGGGACGACGATCGCTTCGCGCAAGCCAAAGGCCTGCTTCAATTGGGCTTCAAGCTCAAAACACTCGGCGATCTCGCCTTCGATCCAGATCTTGACTTCCCGTTGCTTGAGGGCCTCGTTGATGTTGCGCACCACGGTTACGCGGCCGATGCCGAGCTTCTCGGCGATGTCGTTCTGGGTGAGGCCCTCGACATAATACATCCAGGCGATGCGCAGGCGGTTGCGGGCCACGCGCCCGGCGCCACGATCGCTGTCGCCGGCGGGTTTGGTCTTCCAGGATGTCGGTTTTTCCAGCATTGATGACTTCCGGCCGCGCAGAACCGCTGTCTTGTCAATCCATCGTCTCTATCAGCCGGCAAGGGCAAATGCGATCGCACGCTAGGACAAGCATACCACGGCCGAAAGATACAAAAATGGAGGCGTAACAACTTTTGTACAGTTGACTTAAGCGATGAGAATAGAAGGTAATTTGGTTCCATTCAAGAAAATAGTGGTCGTTTAAAGAAAGTCCGCCTGGCATCTCGTTCGAACCAGTCACCTTATAACGAAACATTTGCATTTCTAAAATGAATTAAGTATTATAATCTTCACTCTGGCAAGAGATGAAGCAGGAGTTCAGTCAGCAAAAATAAATTCTGCAGCTTGCGTGCATTCAGGCCTGACGGCATGCAAAAATAACTCGCGAGCAGGCCATCAAAGGGAGGAAACGACTGATGCTGAAGAAAAAGTCCGGACTTATCACGCGCAGGTCACTGCTGAAATCGAGCGCCGCGATGGGTGCTGCCCTGACCACCGGAGTTGGCGGCGTATCGATGTTCAATATCAACCGCGCCTTCGCCCAGATGCCGAACCCGGCCGATGTCCTCGCCGGGATCAATGTCGGAAAATACGTCAAGAAGGAATATCGCGAGCAGTACAGTCTCGGCGACAACGACGAATTGTGGGATCCGAAGAAGGACTGGATCCGCACCGTCGACTGGGAGGCCGTGCGCAAGGAACACGCCGGCAAGACAGTGCGCTTCGCCATCGGCGCCGCCGACCGCGAATCGGCCCAGGACGGCCTCAAGCCGTTCCTCGATCTCTCCGGCATCAATGTCGAACTCGTCGCCATTCCCGACGATTCGATGTACGACAAGGTGGTGGCCGAATTCCTCTCGGGCAATGCCAGCTTCGACGCGCTGCAGTTCTTCTCGCCGTGGCTTGGCGACTTCGCGGCGCAGGGCTTTCTCAAGCCGCTGGACGAATATGCCGCCAAGTGGAAATTGCCGGTCGATGATTTCTACGACACTTATCTGCTCAACTACGGCCGCTTCGGCGACAAGGGCTTGCTCGGCATTCCATTCGACTGCGACATCCAGCAGGTGCACATCCGCCCGTCCATCTTCAAGAAGATCGGCATCGAGGCGGATCGCGTCAACGCCATCGCGACCTACGACGACATGATCCGCATCGCGCCGGAACTCAACAAGGCGGAGAAGGGCGTGAACGCCATC
>JANNSP010000249.1:0-4780 GCA_031402975.1 Hyphomicrobiales bacterium | reverse complement strand
CAGCGTCACGCTGACGGGTAGCGCCAGTCCCTCCGTCGCCAGAGCGCGCACCGCGGCATTGGTCGTATTGTAGCGTTCGAATAAACACGCCCGGATCGCCTTGAAGAAGGTCGACTTGCCCGCCTCGTTTCCGGCAGAGAGGATGTTCACGCCCGGGCCCAGACCCTCGATCCGGGTGGGCACGCCGAAGCATCCGACGCCCTCGACCGCGACGCTGGTCAGCCTCATGGCCGCGCCACCGACATGACGAACAGCCGCACCAGCGCGTCTTCGGCGCGGCGGCGGTCCTGCGGAGGCAGAGCGGCATTCTCCGCCATCGCCTTCAGTGTCTCCGCGGCTTCGCGCAATACGCCGCCGAAATCGATCGTTTCGAGATCGGAAGCCGAGGGCTGCGCCGTCAATCCTTCCAGCTCGCAGTCGAGATGGCACAGCGCCGCCGAAAGCCCATCGACACGCCGGTCGATCTCGGCCCGGGCGGCCAGCGCCAGCGTGCCGGTCAGCACCAGCCGCAGAATGGTGGACGAAAGACCGGGCAAAGCCCTGATCTTCAGATCGAGATCGGCGATGGCTCCTTCACCGGACACATCCTCGCTCAAAGTGAGCCAGCGATGGCTTCCCGTCGCATGGGGCGTCACTTTCGCCGGTTCGCCCGGCCCGTTGATTTCAACCAGCAGAACCTGGCCGGTTTCCTGGCTGCCGAAGCGGTCGGGCTCGGGCGTGCCCGAATACCAGGTCGCGGCATTGATCTGGACGGTGCGGTGCCAGTCGCCGAGCGCCAGGTAGGACAGCCCGGCGCGCTGCGCGCGGTCGGGTGCCACCGGATTGCTCGCCTCGCCGTCGCCGCCGAAGCCCGTGACCGAGCCATGCGCGAGACCTATCCGGATATGCCCGCCGGGGGTTGCCGCTCCCTCCATCCACTGGGTGAGATCGCTGACCTCGCTCTTTCGGCGCAAAGGTGCCGGCAGCAGCACGGCGGCTTCTTCGAGCACCACGGGCTCAGGCGTCACATGGACATGCAGGTTGGAAGGCAGCCCGGACTGGCGCAGCCTGTCCCACAATCCGTTGGCCCGGTGCGGATCGTGGTTGCCAGGAATGACGTGCCAGGCGACGCCCGGAAACCGCTTCATCCGTTCGATCGGTTCCAGCATCGTCTTCGTACTCGGCGCTTCGGTATCGTAGAGATCGCCGGCGATCAGCACGCAAGGCGCGTTCTGGCGCAGCGCCAGTTCGCCGATCGTCTCGATCGCCTTGAGGCGCGCCTGGCGCAGGACACTTTCCTGTTCACCGAAATTGCGGAACGGCTTGCCGATCTGCCAGTCGGCGGTGTGAATGAATCGCATTCCTCGTCCTCAGCCGGGCCGGTAGACGCGCGCCGCTTCGGGATCGCCGGTTTCGTAAGGCAGCGCCATCAGTTCCTTCCAGGCGGCGTCCGGAATTTCATACGACGCCCAGGCCAGCGTCTGGGCGATGCGTTCGGGCTTGCTCACCCCGCAGGCGGTCGCGGCAACACGGGTGTCGCGCATCGAGAACTGCAGCGCGGCGGCGCCTGGCGGAATATCATACTTGGCGCAGATGCGTTCGATCCGCTCGATCGGCTCCAACACCTCGGCACTCGCCTCCTGATAGACATAGCGCTGATGCGCGGCCGTTCCCTTGGCCAGCACGCCGCCCGCGTAAGGTGCCGCATTGAGCACGGCGATGCCGCGCGTTTTGGCATAATCCATCATCACTTCGGCATGGCGGTTGGCCAGCGTGAAGCGGTTGTGCGTCATCAGCGCGTCGAAATCGAAGTCGCGCAGGATCGGCATCATCACGTCGACGCGACCCGCCGCCAGCCCCACGGCGTCGACCAGCCCTTCCTCCTTCATGGCGAACAGGTGGGCGATGGCGCCCCCGGGTCCGGTCACGTCGGACAGCTCCGAGGCATATTCGGGGTCGTGCACATGGAGAAGCTGGATATGATCGACATTGAGCACCTTGAGACTTTCCTCGAGCGACCGCCTGGCCCTCGCGCCATCGAACTTCCGGGTCTCCATGTCGCGGTCGAGCTTGGTCGAGATGACGAACCCTGGTGGCAGTCCGCCCCGCTCGCGGATGACGTCGCCCACCCGCGCCTCGCTCCGCCCAAACCCATAGTTCCGCGACGTATCGAGAAAATTGACCGGGCTGTCGAAAATGGCCCGCACCGTCTCGCGCGCCCGCTCCTCCTCGACGCCGTAGCCATAAGTGTCGGGCATGCTGCCGATTGGCGCCAGGCCGAAACAGATCCGGCTGACCGAAAGTCCGCTCGCTCCGAGTCTGGTCTTATCAACCGGATCAGGTGTCATCTCGTTCCTCCGCATTTCAAGGGTAACAGTATCGCAATGGCTAGCCTTTGTCAGGATTCCTTAAACGGTGCAATCCGGCTCGCGTGCAGATGAGAACCGCGCTCGGCAAGGCCCTGACCTACGCATTGCTCGGTGTTTGGAGTCTGGTGTGCATCGTTCCGCTCTACTGGTTCGCCGTCACCTCGCTCAAATCCATCGACGACATCGATGGCCCTCCGGCCTATCTGCCTTTCGTGGATTTCACCCCGTCGCTCGAGGCCTGGCGCTTCATCCTGCTCGATCCGCGTGAAACCCTTGTGCCGCTTTTTATCAATGCGGCCGCGATCGCCGCGGCCGCGACCGTCCTGACGCTGCTGGCCGCGGGCCTGGCTATCTACGGAATGACACGTTTTCGCCGCGGCCCCTCATTCGGACATTTCGGCGTCCTGAGTTTCATGCTGGCCACGCGCATCCTGCCGCCCATCGTCATCGTGCTGCCGCTCTATATGATGGCGCAGGTAACCGGCGGGCTCGATACCCGCATCTTCCTCATTCTGACCTACACCGCGATCAATCTGCCGGTCGCCCTATGGCTGCTGCAACCCGTTCTCGGATCGTCGGCGACCGAGCAGGAGGAAGCGGCGCTGCTGGACGGGGCATCGCATCTGACGATCCTGTTCACCATCCTGCTGCCCATGGTGCGGGCGGGGCTGTTCGCCGCGGGCCTGCTGATCTTCCTGTTGTGCTGGAACGAATATCTGTTTGCCGCCTATCTCACCTCGGAGCACGCGCTGACCCTGCCGCCGTGGATGGTGGGCCAAATTTCCTACAAGGAAGCGCAGGTCGGCGGCGAACCGGAGGAATGGGCGCATCTCTCCGCCGCCACCGTGGTGATGGTCGTCCCCGTGCTGCTGTTCGCCGCATTCGCCCAGCGCGCTTTGGGACGGATGGAACGAATCATGCCTCAGCGCGGTAGATGACCGGGAACCAGTCCTCGCGGAGTTTCTGCCCGGGCGCCATGCCGTGGCCGGGATAGGGCGGCGAGGTGCGCCCCGGCCGCTCGACGTAACGGGCGTCATCGCCGACCCAGCGCAACGACAGCACCCGCCGCCGGTTGGCCGCCAGATTACCGCGCGCGCCATGGGCCGTGCGGAAATCGAACAGCACGGCGTCGCCCGGCTCCATGTCCCATTCGAGAACCTTCATGGTGGGATCGGTGTCGGGGTCCGGCACCGGCCGGTAGTCGTCATCGCCGGTGTAGAAATTACTCTGGTCGAGCCAGCGCACCGGCACTATCAGCTTGTCCCATCGATGCGATCCGGCAATCACGCGGAGAGTCGCTTCCTTGACCGGATCGACCGGAATCCAGAAACTCACCGTCTGCCGCCCATCGACGAAATAATACGGAATGTCCTGATGCCAGGGCGTGGCCTTCTGGGTGCCAGGCTCCTTCACCAGCACATGATCGTGAAAGAACTGGGCGGTGCGCGACCGCATCACTGCGGCGGCGATTCTGGCGGCGGGAGATTCGCGCACCAGTTTCACGAATTCGGGGATGCGCTCCCAATTGCAGTAATCGTCGAAGAAGCTGCCTTTGCCATCGACCGCCAGGTCGGAGGCGGTGGGGCTTGGCTCGCGCATGTTGCGCTCGATGCCGGCGGCAATCGTCTCGATCCAATCGGTGAACGCGCCCCGGATCACCACCGCGCCGTCGCGCTGATAGTCGGAGATGGTCGCTGCGTCCACCTGATACTGACTTTTGCTCATTGCGTTTCCTCAAATCATCTTGCGGGAAGACGCGGCCAGGATTGCAGCAACTGCCGCGTATAGTCCATCTTCGGCATCTCGAAGATACCTTCCGCCCGGCCCTGTTCGACCAGGCGTCCCCTATGCATCACCGCCGCGTCGTCGGCGATGAGGCGGACCACCGCCAGATTGTGGCTGACGACGATCAGCGTCAGGCCGTGCTCCTGGCGGAGTTCCTGGAGAAGATTGAGCAGGTCGCCCTGGACCGAGACATCGAGGCCCGCCGTCGGCTCGTCGGCAATCAGGATGCGCGGGCGTACCAGAAGGGCTCTCAGAAGCGCCACGCGCCGCGCCTGGCCGCCGCTAAGCTGATAGGGATATTTGTCGGCTGAGGCCAAAGGAAGCCCCATGCGACGCAGCATTGCGGTCATGCGGGCGCGCAAGGCATCGCGGGCTTCGCCCAGCAATTCGCCCACTTCGTCGATCGACTGGCCAATAGTGCGGCGCGGTGACAGCGACGATCCTGGATCCTGGAAAATGGCCTGCACCGTCCGCGCCCGCTCCTTCCGGCTTGCGTCCGGCGCGATGCTGGAAATCGCGATTGCTCCCGATGTCACACGCTGCAACCCCAGAATGGCGCGCATGAGGGTCGTCTTGCCGGAGCCGCTTTCGCCCACCAGGCCGAAGCAGGACCCCGTTCCGATATTCAGCGTCACGCCGTCGACCGC
>JANNSP010000248.1:0-22974 GCA_031402975.1 Hyphomicrobiales bacterium | reverse complement strand
CTACCAGTCTCGCCGCCATGATGACGCCGTCGCCATAGAATTCGTCGCCATCGACGATCATGTCGCCCACATTTATACCGATTCGGAACTTGATATGGCGGTCATCGGGAACTCACTGATTGCTCTCCAGCATGCCGCGCTGGATTTCGACGGCGCAGCGCGCCGCATTGAGCACGCTGCCGAACTCCACGAGGAAGCCGTCGCCCATCACCTTGAAGATGCGCCCGCCATGCTTCAAGACGGTCGGATCGAAGAACTCGCGGCGGTGCTGGCGGAGCGCCCCCAAGGTGCGCTCCTCATTCGCCTCCATCAGACGGCTGTAGCCGACCACATCGGCGGCAAGAATCGCCGCCAGCCGCCGCTCGACCTGTTCATCGGCCATGCCATCCCCCGAACTCACAAGGGATATCTCTACCCGTCTTCGGGAATTTGGCCAACGCCCATTGGAGGCGTGGTAGCGCCGGAGGTAGCGTTAACCGTCGGTGGTCAGAACCAGGGTGGATTTTCGCGATTTGCCCGAATAGCCGCTGAGCGAGCGCAGGTTGACGCCTTTTTTCGCCAGTTTTTCGAGATGCGCTACGAGCGTTCCCGGTTTGTTTGGCAACTCCAGGACATCGGCCTTCGATTCCGTGTGTTCGATGCCCGCCGCCTTCAGCGCTTTCACCGCCTTGCGCTGATTATCGACAATGAGCTGGAGCACGCCTTGCGGACCCCATCCGAAAATCGATTCGATATTGATCCCCGCCGCGGAAAGCGTTTTCAGGGCAGCTGCCACCGTGCCGGGCTTGTCCTCGACCTTGAGGGTAATCAGTTTTGCCTTCGCCATCTTGCTTCCTTCCAGGTTGCCGTTACGGGGCCAGTTTGATTCGGGCAGCATGCCACAACGGGCCATTGAAACATAATTGTGTTGCGCGCGCCGCCGTGGCGGAGGAAGACTCGATGATTGGACAGCAATGGGACATGGAACGTGACACCGCTCGATCTGGCATTGCAGCAGGCAATCGCCAATTTTCGCGACAAGCGCCCGAAGACGGCGACGCTCCATGCCCGCGCCAGCGCCGTGATGCCGGGCGGCAACACCAGGACCATCCTCTATTCGGCGCCGTTTCCGATCCGCGCGGAAAAGGCCGAGGGTGCTTTCATCACCGACATCGACGGTCACGTCTATCTCGACCTGCTTGGCGAATATTCGGCCGGCATTTACGGCCACTCGCATCCCCGCATCCGCGAGGCGATCGGCGAGGCGCTCAAGACTGGCCTCAATCTCGGCGCTCATCACTCGCGCGAGGTCGACTTCGCCGAGGCGGTGACGGCGCGTTTCAATCTCGATCTGGTGCGCTTCACCAATTCCGGCACCGAGGCCAACATGATGGCGCTGGCGGCGGCCCGCTGCTTCACCGGCCGAAAGAAGATCATGCCCATGCATGGCGGCTATCATGGCGGTGTGTTGTTTTTCACCACCGGCTCGTCGCCGGTCAACGCGCCATTCGAATGCGTCACCGCTCCTTTCAACGATGTGGAAGGCACGCTGCGACTGATCGCTCAGCACGCGGACGATCTCGCCTGCGTCTTGATCGAGCCCATGATAGGCGGCGGCTGCCTGCCTTCGGCGCGCGAGTATCTTCTCATGCTGCGCGAGGAAACGGCGCGGCGCGGCATCGTCCTCATCTTCGACGAGGTGATGACGTCGCGTCTGCACCCCGGCGGACTTTCGGCGCATTTCGGGATCGAGCCAGATCTCAAGACGCTCGGCAAATATATCGGCGGCGGCATGAGCTTCGGCGCCTTCGGAGGAAAGCGCGCCATCATGGAGCAGTTCGATCCGGCGAGGCCCAACGCGCTGCCCCATGCCGGAACCTTCAACAACAACACTCTGACCATGACGGCGGGTCACGCGGCGCTCACCCAAATCTTCACGCCCGCGGCCTGCGTCGAACTCAACGAAAGAGGCGACCGGCTGCGCGAGGATCTCAATACCCTGTTCATGCGCTATCAGGCGCCGATGCGGGCGACCGGAATGGGATCGATGCTGACGGTGCACATGGTAGCGGGCGAGGTCACAACACCCGCCGACGCGGCTGGCGCCGACAAGCGGATGAAACAGCTTTTCTTTCTCGACCTGCTTGACGACGGCATCTATCTCGCCGAACGCGGCTTCATCACGCTGTCGCTGGTTATCACGGAGGAAGATAGCGCCCGCGCCTTACAGGCGATCGAACGCTTCATCCAGAACCGCCGCGCCCTTCTGAACTGACGCGACCCGGTTCAAAACCTGGCGAAATAGACGTCCTCCGGGCCATCGATTTCGTCGATATGGGAGCCGATCCGGATGGCGCCGAGTTTCTGCGCGAGACCCACCGACGCGGCGTTGCCGGGTGCGATCGACAGGACCAGGCTGGCCACGCCTTGCGTCGCCGCCCAACCCGTCAGCGCACGGATCGTTTCGTGCGCGATGCCGCGCCGCCGCCATGGCTCGTAGATCGAATAGCCGAGTTCGACGGCGAGGCTCCTTTCGCCCAGCGCCACGAACTCCATCGGCCGGTTGTGACAGTTGATGGCGCCGACGATTTCGCCGGTCGAGCGGAGTGAAATGGCCCGGATCGACCAGGGCAGGAACAACGGATCGGCGCGGAGCTGGTCCAGACGCATCGCCGCGACCCAGGCTTCCTCGAACCACACATCGGGTACCGACAGGCCGAGCAGGGCTTCGAGGCGCGGATGATCCCTGGCGACGGTCGCGGCCAACGCCTCGGCGTCCAGGAGGCGGATGAGCAGGCGCGGGGTTTCGATGTCGTTCATAGCGCCGCCTTGAGAGGGTGGGCGAGATTGCCTTTTGCGCCAACCTCGAGGCCTTCGAGTTTCAGCCAGCCCGCCATCATCCGCAGTTCGGCGGCCAGCGCTTCGGCCGTCGCACCCGGTTCGGCATGGGGTTCGAGATGGGCGGCATTGGCGCGCAACACGCCCGCCTGCCGGTCGGCCTTGAGGCACACGCGAGCGGCGAAGCGGTCGCCCATCAGGAAAGGCAGCACGTAGTAGCCAAAGGTGCGTTTCACCGCGGGTGTATAGATTTCGATCCGGTAGCGGAATTGAAACAGCCGCTCGGCCCGGTCCCGTTCCCACACCAGGGGATCGAACGGCGACACCAAGGCGGTGGCCGAAACCTGTCGCGGCAGCTTGGCCGACCGGTGAAGATAGGCCTGCTGCTTCCACCCCTCGACGGCGACGGGCCGCAGGGTTCCATCCTCGACAAGGCTGGCAAGCGCTGATTTCGCGTCGATGACCGGCAGCCTGAAATAATCGCGGAGGTCGAACTCCGTCGCGATGCCCAGCGCCTCGCCTGACAGATCCATCAGCCTGCGGATTGACTCGTTCTCGTCAGGCGTCGGCAGATCGAGGGTCGCCGCCGGGAGGACGCGCTCGGGAACATCGTAGATGCGCTCGAAGCCGGCCCGTGCGGCGGTGGTGACGAGGCCCTGGTCGAACAGGCATTCGAGCGCCATCTTGCCTTTCGACCAGCCCCACCAGCCGCCCGCACTTTTTCCCGCATCGGGGAGCGCGCCAGCACCCGTCGGGCCGTTTTTCGCAATGAAGGCGAGAACCTTCTTCACATAGCCGCGTTCCTCCTGGGCGAACCGGTTCATCGCAGCATAGGTGCCGTTGCCGTTTCGCGCCCGCGCCATGCGCCAACGCATCAGGGGATGGAGATCGAGCGGCAGCAGGCTTGCTTCGTGCGCCCAGCATTCGAACAGCGCGCGTTTCCTGCCGCCGAAGGCGCGGGCATCGAGCAGCGTCGCATCATAGCTGCCGAGGCGCGAATAGACGGGAAGGTAGTGCGAGCGCACCAGCACGTTGACGCTGTCGATCTGCAACAGGTTCATGCGCCGGATGGCGCCCGCGATCTTCGTCCAATTGGGACTGGCGAGGCGGTCCGGCCCGGCAAAGCCTTGCGCGGCCAAGGCAAAGCGGCGCGCCTCCGCCAGGGAAAAAGACTTACGCAGCTTCTGTGTGCCAGACCGCTTCCGCCGGTCTTGCCTCATGTTCGCCGAGGGCCGAATCGTATTTGTAGAGGGTCGAGCAATACGGACAGATGATCTCGTCCGCGTCTCCCATGTCGAGAAACACATGCGGATGGTCGAACGGGGGCCTCGCTCCCACGCACATGAATTCGCCAGCCCCGATCGCGATCGAGCCCAAGCCCATGTCATTGTGGAAATGCGGTGTCGAGCCCGATGCCATTCGCGTCAAACCTCTTGTGAAGGCGGGCGTTTAGCATATCCTCGCAGCCATGCCCAGTTTCAATTCGGATGGCGTCGCCATCGCTTACGAGGAGGAGGGGGAGGGTCCGCCCGTCCTGCTCATCCATGGATTTGCCTCGAACGGCAGGGTGAACTGGTGGGGCACGGGCTGGGTCAAGGCGCTGGCGGAAGCGGGCCACCGCGTCATCACCATCGACAACCGGGGCCATGGGGAGAGCGAAAAACTCCACGATCCGGCACTTTACTCCGCCGCCATCATGGCGGAGGACTCGCGCCGCCTGCTCGATCATCTTGAAATCATCCGCGCCGATATCATGGGCTATTCGATGGGCGCGCGGATCGCCGCTTTCCTGACGATCCGCCACCCGGGCCGGGTGCGGCGAGCGGTCTTCGCCGGACTGGCGGAGCGCATGATCAGCGGAGTGGGTGGCGGCACCGCAATCGCCGAGGCCCTCGAGGCGCCCTCGATCGACGACGTGACAGATCCCGATGCGCGCGGCTTCCGCGTCTTCGCCGAACAGACCAAGAGCGATCTGAAAGCGCTCGCCGCCTGCATGCGCTCGTCACGGGTCAAGATCACCGAGGCCGATCTGGGCCGCATCGAAGTGCCCGTGCTGGTGGTGGCGGGAGGAGACGATAAGGTTTCGGGTGCGGTCGAGCCGCTGGTCGCCGCCATACCGGGCGCGAGAGGTGTTACCCTTCCCGGCCGCGGTCACATGAATGCGGTGGGTGACAGGCGCTTCATGGCCGAGGTGATCGCGTTTCTCAAATAGGTTTTACCGTCTTGCGGTTGCGCAGCACATGTTCGTGGCCCGCGTCATAGAGCGCGCTGTCGCGAAAATCGCTTGTCCCCAACACGCGTCCGACAAGGATCAGCGCCGTTCGCGTGAGCTTCGCGGCACGGACTTTTTTCGCGATGGTCGATAGCGTGGCGCGGATGATCATCTGATCTGGCCAGGTCACGCGGTACACCACGATCACCGGACAATCCGCGCCATAATGCGGCGTGAGTGCCCGCTCGATAGGACCGAGATTGCGGATCGACAGATGAATGGCAAGGGTTGCACCGGAGCGGCCGAGTTCCTCCAGTCCTTCGCCCAAGGGCATGGGCGAGGCCTGCATGGCGGTGCGGGTGAGGATCACCGTCTGGGCGATCTCGGGCAGCGTCAATTCGGTCTTGAGCACAGCGGCCGCGGCGGCGAAAGCGGGAACGCCCGGCGTCACGTCGTAGTCGATGCCGAGGCGGTCGAGGCGGCGCATCTGCTCGGCAATCGCGCCATAGATCGAGGGATCGCCCGAATGCACGCGCGCCACATCATGGCCCGACGCATGCGCGGATTGGATTTCGGCGATGATCTCGTCCAGATGCAACGGAGCGGTGTCGATGACGCGGGCGCCGGCCGGTGCGGCGCTCACGATTTCCTCGGGCACCAGCGATCCGGCATAGAGGCAGACCTGACAGGACTGGATCAGCCGAAGCCCGCGCAGCGTGATGAGGTCGGCAGCACCTGGTCCCGCCCCGATGAAATGCACCGTCATGGCGTCCTTCGCTTTCCGGCGTAGCCGCGCGGCGTATAGGCGTGAACGCTGCCGTCGCCCCGGGTGAACATACGACTTTGCGACGATCCCACCAACACGACGGTCAGCATGTCGACGGTGTGAGGATCGAAGCGGTCCAGTCGCACCACGTCGCTTGTCTCATCGCCGCGTCCAAGATTGGTGGCAGTGACAACCGGTGTTTCAGCCGGCCGGTGTTCCTTCAGAATCGCGACCGCGCGCTCCAGTTGATCGCGCCTCTTGAGCGAGCGCGGATTGTAGAAGGCGATGACGAAATCGCTCTCCGCCGCCGCCTTGATCCGCTTCTCTATGATGTCCCACGGAGTAAGCAAGTCGGACAGCGAGATGCAGCAGAAATCGTGGCCGATGAGGGCGCCTGCTCTTGCCGACGCGGCTTGAAAGGCCGAGATGCCTGGAATGACATCGATGGCGATCCGGCACGGCTCAAACTCGATGACCTCATGCACCAGCGACGCCATGGCATAAATGCCCGCGTCGCCCGAGCACACCAGAGCGACGTTCTTTCCCTCTTTCGCCAATGCCAAGGCGTGGCGCACCCGGTCCTCTTCGGCGCCCAAGGGAAACTCATGCAGCACCTGACCGTGGTGGCGGTCACGCGCCAGATCGAGATAGAGACCGTAGCCAACCCAATCGCTCGCGGTGTCGAGCGCGAGTGTTGCCTCGGGACTGCGCATCGTCGCGTCGCCGGGCCCCAGTCCAACCACTGAAAGCACACCGCGCGGCCTGCCAGCCGGACTGAGGATCGGGCGTGGTGCTCGCGCGATGGCGCAGGTGGCGCGGCGGCTTTTCATTTTTGCGACAATGAGTTCGGCATCCGGACCCGCTGCGGCAATCGCCGCGGCTTCGGCGACCCCCGGCGTTCCGGTCTCGGCCAACACGATTGCCGATGGGGTGTGGAGGCGGTGCGCCTCGGCGTTCAATTCCACCGCTGAGAAAAACCTTACGTCTCCCAGCGCAACGACAGCCGGCTCATCCTCCTTCAGGTCGATCGAGGCATGACAGGCGACGGCGTGAGGAGAAAGGTTGACGGAAACGAGCGCGCGCGAGACGAGATCGCGCAATTCGGCCGGATCGGCGCCGCGTTCGCAACCCACGCCCACCGCCAGAAGTTTCGGATGATAGACAAGTCTGTCAGCGGCTTCGGTGTTGTATTCCGTCAGCATGATCCACGTTTCGGGATCGCCACCCCGTGCCAGCATCGATGCCGCTACCTTCTTGGCGTGCTCTGGATTGCCGAGGACAAAACCCTCCGGCGGTTCGTCCAGCGCAAAACCCAAACGAAGCTCGCTCGCCGTAGTGATGGACGCCTTCACGCCGAGAAAATCCGCAAGTTGGCGCGCCAGCGCATTGGCGCCGTGATGCCCGCCAAGCAACGGCACCACGGCCGAACCATCCTCGGCGACCGCGATCACCGGCGGTTCCGTGTGCTTGTCACTGAGGAGCGGCGCCAGCGCCCGGATCAGAATGCCGCTGGCGCAAAGTCCGATGATGCCGCGCCGGCTACGGAACAAGTCCTGCAACGCGACCGTCGCCTTGCCGAATGCCACGTCACCATCCGTGACACTCGCCGGCGCGTATATCTCTCCGCCCACGGAGCTTTTGATCCGCAAGGCGAGGGAGAGGGCGCTGTCGCCGAGAATAAAGATCGCGGGCCTCACCAGCGCTCCCTTCCGGCATAGACGAGGATGGTGGTGAAATAGGGAAGAGTTTCACCTTCGACATCGGCGACAGAGCGCACGCGTTCCAGACCGTTCGTGGCGTTCTCGATCGCGACCGCGCGGCTGACGAGATCCAGATCCGCAAGGATCGATCGCACTTTGCCGAAGTGGCGTCCGACCTTGATGATCGCCGCCGACTCGATGCCCACAAGTTCGGCGCTGAGGCGTTCGGCGTCGAGAGTTGCCGGCACAATTTTCAAAACTTCGTCGCGCGCCGCCAGCGGCCGGCCGATCGCCGCCGCCGCCGCCGTGATCGAGGTGACGCCGGGAACCACGATGGCCCGATGAGTTTTGGCAAGACGGGCAAACAGATACATGAAGCTGCCGTAGAAAAACGGATCGCCCTCGCACAGCATGGCGACATCGAGGCCGCGATCCAGATGCCCGGCGATTGCGGCCGCGGCCTTGTCATAGGCAGCCTGGGCCGGTTCGCGCTCACTCAGCATCGGCACCTCCAGCGCCAACTCGATCGCGTCACCGGAAAAGCATGAACTGGCAATGCCACGCGCCGTGCTGGCTTTGCCGGGCGCCGCGAGATAGGCGACCACCGGCGCGCCCGCGACAATGCGCGAGGCCTTGACCGTCATCAATTCGGGATCGCCGGGTCCGACACCCACACCATAAAGCGTGCCCTTGCCTACCATGGCTTGGATGCTCGCCACTGCAGCACCGCCATGCGCGGCCGGAGCGCCCGAAGCTGCCCGATGCGGGTCAAATGCGACACTTCCATGCGAACCAGATCGCCGCCATGTTTTTCGTGGAGATCGATCACATGCAGCTCGCCTTCGAGCGTCACCACATTCGCGACCATGCGGCCACCCGGTTTGAGGGCCGACCAGGCGGTTTCGAACACGCCGTCATCTCCGAGACCACCGCCGATGAACACTGCGTCAGGCTTCGCCTGGCCGGCGAGCGATTGGGGCGCGGTGCCTGCGATGATCTTCAGGCGCGGCGCGCCGAGACGTTGGGCATTCGCGGCAATCATCTCGAGGCGCGCGGCATCGCATTCGAAAGCGATCGCCTCGCAGCCCCGTGTCGAGCGCATCCATTCGATGGCGACGGCGCCCGAGCCAGCACCTACATCCCAAAGAAGCTGTGCCGGGGCAGGGGCGAGCGCCGCCAGCGTCGCGGCGCGGACTTGGCACTTGGTGAGTTGCCCGTCATGGATGAATGCGTCATCGGGGAGGCCCGCGAGCCTCGACCGGACAATCGCATCGGGTCCCGGCACGCATTCGATGGCCAGCGTGTTAAGGCTGAAAAACTCCGTTGACGGACGATCGTCGGCGGTGAAACCGCTGATCCGCTCGAGCCCGCCCCCCAGATTTTCGAGCACAGTGATTCTGCTCCTGCCAAAGCCGCGCGCGGCAAGACGCGCCGCGACATCGGGGATGGTCGTGGCGTCGGCGGTGAGAACAAGCAGGCGCGCCCCCGGCTGGATGTAGGCTTCGAGATTGGCGGTGGCGCGCCCGTGCAAGCTCAGCGTGTCGCAATCGGGCAAGCTCCAGCCCATACGCGCGGCGGCGAGCGAAAAGGCGGAGACATTCGGAATGATGTCCACTTCCGCGGCCGGAATGATCTCCAGGAGTTTCCGCGCCACGCCGTAATTCGTGGGATCGCCGGTCGCGAGAACGGCGGTGGGCTTGCCCCTGTACGGCAGGATTGTTTCTACCGCAGCGGAGAACGGCTGCGGCCATTCGACCAACGCCGCCGTCAAATCCGGGAGATAACCCAGCAGTCGCGCCGACCCGATGATGACCTCCGTTTGGGCTAGTGCTTCGCGGGCACGGGGTGCTAGCCCATCATAGCCGTCTTCACCCATGCCGATGATGGTCAGCCATTTCATGTTTGCGGCCGAAGGGCGTTGACCGTGGCGGCGGCCATGGCGGAACCGCCTTTGCGTCCGAGGAGAGTGGCGAATGGAATGCCGCGCGGATTTCGAACCAGCTCGTCCTTCGATTCCGCGGCACCCACGAAACCCACGGGGAATGCGGCAATCGCGGCGGGGCGGGGACTGCCCTCATCGATCGCTTCGAGCAGCGCGTAGAGAGCCGTGGGCGCATTGCCGATCACCACGAGAGCGCCTTCAAGATGCGGAAGCCAGAGTTGCACCGCCGCGGCCGAACGCGTGGTTTTTTCGCGAAGAGCGATCTGGCTGGTGCGCGGATCGGCGATGAAGCAGAGCACGTTCGGAGTCTTTGCGATAATACCCTGCCGCACCATTTCGACATCGGCGAGGACGGGCCGATCAGCCTCCAGAACACCCCGCGCGGCGGCGCAGAAATTGTCGGTGATGCGGAGTTCGCGCGTTACGCCGGTCATGCCGCAGGCGTGGATGATGCGAATGGCGACATCGGCCGCGTCCGCCGGCAAGGCAGAAAAATCCGTCTCGGCACGGATGATCTCGAATGACCGCGAGTAGATTGCCGCGGGATCGCGGAGATATTCCATCAAAGCTTCTTCAGGCTTCTGGGACCGAGCGGATGGGCGGCATGGGGATAGACCGCATGCGGGTGATCGTGACCATGGCTGTGACCGTGACTGTGGCCGTGACTATGGTTGCGCGCCGTGGCCAGGATCGCTGCTTCGAGATCGACCCCGCTCTTGCCCTCGACGTGATGGTGATGGCTCTCCTGTGCTGCCCCCACTTCCGCCTCGAAACCCAAAACCTGTGTCCGGTATTTGCACATCTGGCAATTCATCGCGGTGTCGCCGCCGAGGATCTGCGTAATGCGTTCCTCGAAGGTGGCGATCACTTGCGGATGATCGTTGAGATAGGGCGCCTTGACGAACTGGATGTCCGGATGACGCACGGCGACCTCGTCCGTTGCATCATAGATGCGCCGGACCAGGATTCCGGTGAACAGGAAATAGGGAAACACCACGATGCGCCGATAACCGAGCCGCGTCGCATGTTCGAGCGCGGGTTCGACCAGTGGAAAGGTGACGCCGGAATAGGCGGTCTCGGCCCAGCCGAAACCGAAACCCTCCCATAAAAGCCGCGTGACTTTCGACACATTCGAATTGGCGTCGGGGTCGGACGCGCCTCGGCCCACCACCACCAGCAGCGTTTCGTGTTTGGGAACATCTCCAGGCGCCGCATCGAGCGCTTCCTGCACGCGGTCAGCGGCGGCGCGCAACATTTTCGGATCGATGCCGAGATCCTTGCCGTAGTCGATGCGAAGGCCATTGGCCGCGGCGTAAGTGTTGAGCACCGAGGGGATATCGTTCTTCGCGTGGCCCGCGGCGAACAGCATGCCGGGAACGGCCAGCACCCGGTTGACGCCGCGCTGACGCAACTTATCGAGGCCGTCGCGAATGATCGGCGTGGCGAATTCCAGATAGCCGTATTCGACCGGATAGTGCGGCAGGCGGCGCGTGAGGTGACGGGCGAGCACGGCGAATTCCTGGACCGCGGCCACGTCGCGGCTGCCATGGCCGCACAGCATCACTCCGAGTTTTTCCGCCATCATGCCCCGCCTTCCGCATTGCGCATCGCCGCCGGAAAGAGACCGGCCCGGAAGGCAGCTCCGGCATTGGCCCCCGCCTGGGGTCGGCCGCACCAGAATTTGCTTTCAGTCCCATCGGGGGACGCTGCTGATCGAGAATGCCTAGACGCATGTCACGCCACGGTCAAGCAAGCCACGCGGCATGTTCTGGCGCGAAAGCGTCAGACGCTCAGAACTCTATTCCCGCCTGGGCCTTGACGCCCGAGCGGAACGGATGCTTGACCAGTTCCATCTCGGTCACGAGATCGGCCAACTCGATCAATTCCTCCCTGGCATTGCGTCCGGTCACGATCACATGCTTGTCGACGGGCTTGTTGCGCAGCACGTCGAGAACCTCCATCAACGGCAGATAATCGTAGCGCAGCACGATATTGAGCTCGTCGAGCATCACCATCTTGTACTCGGGATCGGCGATGAGGCGCTTGGCTTCTTCCCAGCCGGCGCGGGCGTGGGCCACGTCGCGCTCGCGGTCCTGGGTTTCCCAGGTGAAACCCTCGCCCATCGCCTTGATCGTCACGAGCTCCGGAAACTTCTCCAATACCGTTCGTTCGCCCGTGCCCCACGCGCCCTTGACGAACTGGATGACGCCCACTTTCATGCCGTGACCCAAGGCGCGGAACACCATGCCGAAGGCGGCCGTCGATTTTCCCTTGCCCTTGCCGGTATGCACGATGAGCAAGCCTTTCTCGATCGTCTTTCCCGCCATGATCTTGTCGCGGGCGGCTTTCTTCTTCGCCATCTTCTCGTGATGGCGCTCGTTGTCCTCGGTCATTGCGATAGCTCCTTCAACAGATCATGCGCCGAATTCAGGCGCGGCGTCCACAAGCCCCGCGCCGCGGCTTCCGCGAAGCGCTCGGCGATCTCCTTCAACGCCGCCGGATTGTTGGCGGCGATGAATTGGCGCGTCTCGTCATCCATCAGGAACGCGTCGAAGGCGAGATCGAAATGATGTGGGCGGACGGCGCCCGTCGTCGCGGCGAAGGCGAACATGTAATCGACGGTGGCAGCGATCTCGAAGGCGCCCTTGTAACCGTGGCGCTTGACGCCCGCGATCCATTTGGGATTGACCACGCGCGAGCGCATGACGCGGCCCACTTCCTCCTCGAGGGTGCGGACCACCGGACGCTCGGGCCGTGAGTGATCGTTGTGATAGACGCGCGGTTGCTTTCCCGAGGCCTGTTCGACCGCCGCCGACATGCCGCCCTCGAACTGGTAGTAGTCGTCACTGTCGAGCAAGTCGTGCTCGCGGTTGTCCTGGTTGTGCACCACCGCCTCGATCCGCTTGAGGCGCCGGGTGAAAGCGCGCGCGTCGTGAATACCGGCGGCCTTCGCGCCATAGGCATAGGAGCCCCAGGTGACATAGGCGGCAGAGAGATCGGCGCGGGTGTTCCAGTTCCTGCCGTCGATCAGTGCCTGCAACCCAGCGCCATAGGCGCCGGGCTTCGAGCCGAAAATGCGGAAGCCTGCAATATGATGCGCTTCGGCGGCATCGACTCCGGAGTCGATCAGCGTCGCGGCTTCGCTTCGTACGCGTTCGGCGATAGGATTGTCGCCCGCATCTTCGTCGAGGTCCGAAACGGCGCGCACCGCTTTGTCGAACAGTTCGATCTGGGCCGGAAAAGCGTCGCGGAAAAATCCGGAAATGCGCAGCGTGACATCGACGCGCGGCCGCCCGAGCTTCGCCAGCGGCATGAGGTCAAATCCGATGACCCGCCAGCTCGATTGATCCCATTTTGGCTTGACGCCGATGAAAGCGAGCGCCTGCGCGATGTCGTCGCCGCCGGTCCGCATGTTGGAAGTTCCCCAGGCGGAAAGGCCGAGCGCTTTCGGATAGCGGCCGAAATCCTGCAGGTGGCGGAGCAGCAGGTCCTCCGCCGATTTCCAGCCGAGGGTCCAGGCCGTGGGCGTGGGCACGGTACGATTGTCGAGCGAAAAGAAATTTCGCCCCGTGGGCAGAACATCAAGCCGTCCGCGCGTCGGAGCGCCCGAGGGTCCGGGAGAAACGAAGCGCCCCGCGAGTCCCGCCAGCAAACCTGCAATCTCGTTCGGCCCACAAGCCCGAAGGGCAGGGCGGACAACGCGATCGATCCGGTCAAGCACTTTCTTCCCTTCTCCCATGGGGAGAAGGAGGGGCCCGCCGCCGAAGGCGGTGGGAGGATGAGGGGGCCGGGCGGAGAGGAGAAGTGCCGCAAACAACTCCAGCCGTTCCACCGTGTCGCCATTCGTGCGCCAAGGGTCAGCGATGACATCAAGAAGTGCGCCGGGCTTCGCTCCGGTCCACGGCGCTGCCATGTCGGAGGTGAGCGGATCGAAATCCGTAAAACCGAAATCATGCGCGAGCGCCCGGATCAGCGACTGGTCGCCGCCTTCGCCGATGCCGCGTGGCACGCGCGTCAATGCAACCAGCAGATCCGTCTCCAGCCTGCCCTCGGGGCTCGATCCCAGAACATGCAGCCCGTCGCGAATCTGCGCTTCCTTCAGATCGCAGAGATAGGCATCGAGTTTCTGGAGGTCGCTGTCGGACTCGCCCGTCAGACCCGCATCGAGATCGAGGCGATGACTGCGGGTGAGGTCCAGGATAGTCCCCTTGAGTGCCGCAAGCCGCCGCCGGTCGAGTCCGGAGGCCAGATAATATTCGTCGATCAATGCTTCGAGGTCTTTCAGTGGCCCGTAGGTTTCGGCCCGCGTCAGCGGCGGTGTCAAATGGTCGATGATGACGGCGGAGGTCCGGCGCTTGGCCTGGGTGCCTTCGCCCGGATCGTTGACGATGAAGGGATAGAGCTGCGGCATCGGGCCAAGTGCGATCTCAGGATAGCACTCCTCCGAAAGCGCCACGGCCTTGCCCGGCAGCCATTCGAGATTGCCGTGTTTGCCGTTGTGGATGACGGCGTGGGCCTTGAACACATGACGGAGCCAGAAATGGAAAGCCAGATAGCCATGCGGCGGCACCAGAGCCGGATCGTGATAGGTGGCCTTGGGATCGATGTTGTAGCCCCGCGCCGGCTGGATGCCCACGCAGACATTGCCGAAGCGCAGCAGAGGCAGACGGAAGGCGCCGTCGCGGCAGAAGGGATCGCTCGACGGTTCGCCCCAGCGCGAAGTGATCTGTGTACGGACGGTATCGGGCAGGATGTCGAATTGTTGACGGTACTCGGCGAGGTTCAGCGAATTCCCGTCATGCTTCCGGCAATGCTGCAAAGCCTCGATCAGCGCGTTGCCCGTCGCCGGGTATTCTCCCGTCGCGTATCCGCTCCCCTTCATTGCATCGAGGATCGCCAGTGTGCTCGCCGGCGTATCATAGCCCACGCCATTGGCGATGCGGCCGTCCTTGTCGGGATAGTTCGCCAGGACGATCGAGACGCGACGATTCTTCGCTGCGGTTTCGCGCAGATTGAGCCAGTTGGCCGTGAGTTGGGTGACGTATGCGATCCGGTCCGCGACCGGCCGATAGGTGACGATCCGGCATTGTGTCGCCGCATGCCGGTGCATATCGGCCTTGAACGACACCGCGCGGCTCAGGATGCGGCCGTCCAATTCCGGCAGCACCACGTTCATGGCAAGATCGCGCGGCCCCAGCCCTTGCGTTCCATCGCGCCAGTCTTGTTCCGAAGATCCGGCCAGCACCACCTGGATGACCGGGCAGTCAAATCGCGCCAGCGGATCGCCCCCACCCACCGCGAACGATGTCGCGTTGAGGATGACGCCGGGCGGGTGATCGCTCAGCCTACGGAGGATAAAGTTCGCGCAATCGGCGTCTTTGAGACTTGCAACGTAGATCGCGGTCGAGCCGATGCCGAGCGCTTCGAGCCCATCCACCAGCGCGTCGATGGGAGCGGTCTGCGCGCCCTCGACGACCGAGCGGTAAAACACGATCGCCACCTGGGCATCCGCCGCTCGCCGGTAGACACCGAATTTCGGCAACGCGCGGGCCGGTGGCGGTTCGTCCGCCCGGTTCAGCAGATGATCGCAGGCGGCGAGAAACGACGCCGCGTTTTCAGCCCCCCCCATGACGAGATATTGTCTGAGGCGCTCGCAGTCCGAAACGGGAAGAGTGGACCTTGCCATGAGGTCTGGATCTGGATGGGCGTCACCGGGAAGCACCGCGAGCAGGATGCCCCGCTCCCGCGCCAGTTCCTCGATCCGGTCGAGCCCGTAGGTCCAATAGCCGGCGCCGCCGAGAAGGCGCAGCACGATCAGCCGAGCCTTGCAGGCGGTCTTCTCGATATAGAGGTCGACCGAGAAGTTGTGTTGCAGGTGCAGCAGGTTGGCAAGACGGAGCGGCGGCCCGCCCCGCCTGTCATGGGCCTGTGCGAGGAGCGCGATCTCGCTGTCGGCGGCGGTCAGCACCACGATGCCGGCTGGCGACTGGTCGAGGTCGACGGGTTCGGCGCCGCCGTCGATTGCGCCCGAACCTGTGGCGAGAAGATGCATCAGCCCCGGAGGAGCGCTTCGATCCCCGCGCGGTCCACGGATTTTCCGGCGATCACGACGAGTTCGGTCGAGCGGCGTTCGCCCGCATTCCATGGCCGGTCGAAATAGGACTGAAGCCGCGGTCCCACCGCCTGCACCAAGAGCCGCGACGGCGAGTCCTTCACCGCGGCGAAACCCTTGAGACGCAGCACATCGTGGCTCGACAGAACCCCAGCGACGCGGGCCAACAGAGGCTCTCTGCCAACTTCTCCAAGCGTCACGCTGAAGCTGATGAAATCGTCATGGTCGTGCTGGGTATCGCCCTCCATCTCGTGATGCGACAGGCGATTGTGCATGTCGTCTTCGGCCGCCGCCACCGTGCCGATCAGGGCCGCCACGTCGATTTGGCCATGGCTCGCCGCAACCAGCCTGGTGCCCGGCCGCGCCTGCGCCAGCAACCTCGTGCTCAAACTTTCAAGTTCGCCCTCCGCCAGCAGATCGGTCTTGCTGAGGATCACCAAGTCGGCGCAATTGAGCTGGTCCTCGAACAGTTCACGTATGGGATTTTCGTGCGCGACGCTCGGGTCGGCCGCGCGCTGGGCCGCTACCGCCGCCTCGTCATCGGCAAAACGCCCCTCCGACAGCGCCTTGGCGTCGACCACGGTCACCACCGCATCGACGGTGAGGCGCGATTTCACTTCCGGCCAGTTGAAGGCGCGGATCAGCGGCTGCGGCAGCGCCAGCCCCGAGGTCTCGATGACGATGTGGCTTGGCGGTTGGGCGCGGTCGAGCAATTTCTTCATGGCCGGGAGGAAGTCGCCTGCGACGGTGCAGCAAATGCAGCCATTGGCGAGTTCGATCACGTCCTCGTCGCGGCACGTCGCATCGCCGCAACCTTTGAGGATTTCGGCATCGACGCCCACCTCGCCGAATTCATTGATGAGGAGGGCAATCCGCCTTCCATTGGCATTTGCCATGAGATGGCGGATCAGCGTCGTCTTGCCGGCGCCGAGAAAGCCGGTGATGACGGTGGCCGGGATTTTTGCGGCGCTCATGCGGTCTGCAACTCCTTGGAAAATCTCTGCATGGCGAAGCCCAAAAACACGCCGATCAGGCTCCAGAAAACCGCCGCGGCGGCGATCACATTGGACACATAGGCCGCCGCCAATCCGGCGGGCACGGCGGTGTCGTGGCTCAAGGGTTCGGGCGCGCCGATGATGTGGGGCAGTGCTAAGAGGAGCACGGCGAGACCCTTGGCCCAAAGCTCCGGCCGGATCGCGATGAGGTACAGTGCTGCTCCGGTCGCCACGATCGTTCCCGCCCACCAGACCTGTCGAGCCACAAGATCGCCCGCGGGCATTCCAGGGAGTTCCGGCGGAAGCCCTGCAGCCGGGGCGAGCGTCGCCGCCAGAAAGGCGCAGAGACCCCAGATCAGGCCATTGCGGGGTGTCACGGGGATGCCCGTCAACAAGGAGAGACCGGCCAGGATCACCGCGAAGGCCGCCCCGGTCAGGGCCGTCGCTACGGTGGTCGAAAGTGTCCGTTCCCAGCCATCGGCCGGGCTCCAGCCGCCGGCGTCGGCGGCATGTTCAAGAGCTTCCGCCTGAAGGATCAGGGGCGTGATCCGCACATGCTGGATCAAGCCCATGACAAGCCCGGCCACGATCCCCGCAAGGAGCGCGGCGAGCAGAACCCGCCCGATCATGTGATGCCTCGAAGGCTCAGTGGCAGGGAAAGCCGAGGCCGTGCCGCGTATCGTGCGCCGCGTTATGGGCCAGCGCCATGGGCGACAGCGCCACCGTGTAGAGCAGCGCGGTTCCCATCAGGATCGCAATTGCCCCAGCGGCAATTCGTTGTGAAATCGATAGCGTGACAGTGCTTGTAGTTGCGGTCATGGACACCCTCCGTGCGACCAGTTCATTCAAGGGACAATTCCGTCCCATCTGCTTTCGCGGCAGGTCTCCTGACTTGCGGCTCCTGGCGGTTGCGCGCGGCCTTCCCGGTTGCCCAGTGGCCATGGTTGCACGCAGCCTCGCCGCTTACAGTTGCGGGGGCAGTCACGGTTTTGGCCCCGATTGGGTGGTCCGCACCGTGTTCCCTGTTGGGCCCCTTGCCGGCTGGCATCGGGGCACCGCGAAGCACGCATTGTGGCAGGAGAGGCCCCTTGTCGTCAATCCAAACCCGAAGCCCTGTCGAGCGTCCGCGACGGAGCAACGGTCTTTTAACCCTAACTCGCCATGATCGCCCCATGAGCGTTCGTCATGTTGTTCTTGCGTCTGTGAGTGCCGCGTTCCTTGCTGCAAGTGCAGCTGTATCCGCACCGTCAGCCGCCACCTTGAGCCCCAGCGCCCTTCTGGCCCAGGAGGCCTACCGGTCGCTGGCATCAGGCAATGCCGAGGCGGCGGTCCTGGTCTATGGCCAGGCCATCGAATCGCGCGAGCTTTCGCCCGAGGCCTTGGCCAATGCCCTGATAAACCGGGGGCTGGCCTTCCAGCATCTCGACCAGCATTTAGCCGCCATCGACGACTATACCGCAGCCCTTCGCCTCGACGCGATGTCGGCCTCGCTCCGCGCCATGACCCTCTACAATCGCGGCCTGTCGCAGCACAAGATGAACCAGCCGGCCCTGGCGATCGAGGACTATACCAGCGCGCTGTTCCTCGACAGCAGCTTTGCCCATGCCTATCTCAGCCGCGCCAATCTGCTCCGCGACAGCGGCCAGTATCTGTTCGCGCTGTCGGATTATGAAAAGGCCGCCCGCTTCAAACATCCGGATACGGCGCGGGTGTATTTTGGCGAGGCGCTCGCCTATGCGGCCCTCAAGCGTCCGGTCGAATCGAAGAAGTCGCTCGACCGCGCGCTCTCCGCCAATCCGTCCTTTGCTCCGGCGCTGAAACATCTGGCCGGCCTGTCGGGAAAACCTGCCGGCGCGCCCATCGCCTCCGACCCCCTCGCCACCGCATCGATCGCGGGAAGCGATCTGGTGGCCCGGAAACCTGACCTCCCGGACCCCGTGGCGCCCGCCGCCGAACTGTTGCCGGCGGAGGAGATGCCCAAGGTCATCGTGGCCGCCGTGGCGCCAACGCGGAAACTGATCACCGACCGGGTGCCCGAATATAGCGAGAGCGACGCCCCCGAGCCCGCACCGGTGGCCATCAGCGCCGCCGAAGAGGAAGAAAAGATCGTCGCCATCGAAGCGGTCCCGGATGAACCGGCCACCGACGAAGCGCCCGCGGCGGAACTGCCAGTTGAAACGGTGGAGGCAGCCGAGCCTGACCCCGTGACCGGGTGGACAGTGCAGATCGCGTCGGCCAGCAGCGAGGACGGCGCATGGTCAACCTGGAAAAAATTGCAGAACCGGTTCAAAACCTTGGCCAAGGAAAAACCGGTCGTGGTCAAGGCCGATCTGGGCTCCAAGGGGGTGTTCTACCGGGTTCGTCTCACCGGCTTCGACGATCAGGACGCCGCCAAGGACCGCTGTTCCAGCCTGAAAAGAAAAGGCGTGAGCTGTTACATCAGCAAGGCTTGAATCTGCCCTAAAGTAATATCTCGTTAATTTTTGCCCAATTCCTTATCGGGCGTTTAAGGTTCGAAGATTACTTTGCGTGAACTTTGGGAGGTCACGCAATGTCGAGTGAGTTATTGGGGGCGACGACGCCCTGGCAATGCCTGCACAAGAAATTGGGCGAAGCCAGGACGGAAGAACAAGTTACTTACGACCTAGCCGCCGCCCACCTCGTCGCTCATACCTCGCTTGCCGAAGAGATCATCGCCCGCATTCACGCCCAGCCTCCGGACTTCTTTGAAAACCTGGTGATCGACGTCCTCCTGGCCATGGGCTACGGCGGTCAGAGGGCCGCGATGGCCCGTCATCTTGGTTGCTCGGGCGACGGCGGCGTCGACGGTTTCATTGCCCAGGACGAACTGGGTCTGGACCTCATCTATCTGCAGGCGAAGCGGCTCCGTCCCGGCGTCGCCGTGCCGGTTTCAGAAGTGAGGGATTTCGCCGGCAGTCTCGACGCGCATCAGGCGGCGAAGGGAATTTTCGTCACCACCAGTCATTTCTCCGAATCCGCCATGGACTTCGTGCAACGGGTGTCGCGCCGCGTGGTGCTCGTCGATGGCTACCGGTTTTCCGGCATCATGATCCGCCACAACATCGGAGTGTGGGTGAAGGAATCCTACCAGATCAAGCGGATCGACGCGAACTACTTCTCGACAGCGGCGGCGGCGAAGCGGAAGCTGGATATCATTTCGGCCTCTATCCAGCCGCGCAGGTAGATCATCGCCCGCTCCGGGGCCGATGGCGGATCGTCCAACTCCGCCAGAAAGCCGATGATGCCGCTGAATGTCGAACCGGCGCGCACCTCTTCGAAGACCCGGCTTTCCTCTTCGCCCAACAGCCGGAACCTGGCGCCTTGTCCCTGGCGCCACACGAGAATATCCTGGGGGCGTTCGAGCCGGTAGAAAACCGGTGGCAGCTGGTCGCAGCGCAGACTTGCCCAAACGCCCGCGACATTGGTGGTGACAGTCACCAGACGAGCCGACGGATGGATGTCGAAGGACGCCTGACTGAGTCGCGCTCCGGCGGCAGCGAGATCGGCGAATGTCACGGTGGGATAGTCGGCGGCGTGGGTGGCGTCCGACAGCGCCAGTTCCAACCCCGCCATTTCCGCCAGTTCGGAGCGCGTGATCGAGCGCGGAAAATGTGCTGCGTACCAGCGCAGCGGGCGGCCGGGATGGCGCTGCGCCAATTGCCGCACCATGGCCGCGAAAGCCGTCAAACCGGCATAGCAGCGGAGTTTCGGATAGTCGGCGGCGAGGAATTCTTCCAGCCGGATGATGGGAGCTTCAATCAGCATTTGCGGCATAGTTGGCAGACAGGAGAACGCAACGCCAATCAACAGGCGGTCACCAACGCCCACGATGGCGTGAGGCTATTCCTTCAGCAGGAAGGTGATTTTCATGTTCACCCGCCATTCGGCGACCTTGCCGTTCTTCACCACGCATTTGATCTCCTGCAGCCAGGCGCCTTCGACCTGGTCGAGGGTGGCGTCGGCGCGCCGGATGCCGTTCTCGACGGCGTCCTCGATGCTCTTCGGCGACGAAGCGGTAAGTTCGATGACCTTGGCCACGGCATTGGACATGACTGGCGTTCCTTTCATGGGCTTTGCGGAAAACCCTACGCGCGGGGGTTCTCCCGGCGGACAGGCTAGCATAGGATGGCGCCGGTCAACCGAGCAAGTGTCATGCCTCTCCATCTCGTCAAACTCTGTGTCGGCGTCGCCGCGATCGACGAACTCGAACAGTGGATTGTCGACTGCCGCGAAGGCCGCGAAAGCCTCGATCACACCACCCGCATGTTCCCGAGGCGCAAGGACGACTTGCAGGGAGGATCGCTCTACTGGGTCATCCGCGGGTTGATCCTGTGCCGCCAGCCGATCGCCGGACTGACTGCGGTCAGGGGAAAGGACGGCATCGAACGCTGCCGCATCGATTTCAAGCCCCTGATCATCCCGGTCCGCCCGGTGCCGCGCCGCGCCTTCCAGGGCTGGCGCTACCTCGAAGCTCAAGACGCTCCCCCCGATCTCGCGCGCGGCGCATCGGGCAAGGGTCTCACGCCCAAGATGCGCCGGGAACTGGCGGAACTGGGGCTGCTGTGATCCTCTCTAACTTCCCCTTCCCCCCTCGGGGGGGAAAGTGGCGCGGAGCGCCGGATGAGGGGGTAGCTCCGCGTGGAAGTTTTAACAGCGGACTCGCTGCGCCGCCCCCTCATCCGTCTCGCGCCAAGAGGCGCGATCCACCTTCCCCCGCGAGGGGGGAAGGGGAATCCGTGGAAACCCCCAGATTGTCGATCAGCCGGGTCGTCCCCAGCCAGGCCGCCGCCAGCAGGCGGAGCGGTTCGTTGCGTGTCTGCGGAACCGCCAGAGTCTCGGCGTTGCGGGCCGTGACATAGTCGACCTTGAAGCCCAGCGTGGTGAGCGAGCGGGCGGCGGCGCGGGTTGCCTTCTGCGCGTCGATGCCATCGCGGATTTTCTCCGCCGCCTGGTTGAGCGACCGGTAGATCGCCACCGCCTGGGCGCGATGGGAGCGGGTGAGATAGGCGTTGCGCGATGACATCGCGAGTCCGTCGGGTTCGCGGATGGTTGGGACGCCGGCGACTTCGATCCTCATTCCGAGATCGCTCGCCAGCCGCGTCACAACTTTCAGCTGCTGGTAGTCCTTCTCGCCGAACATCGCGTAATCGGCATCGGTCTGGATGAACAGCTTGGTGACGACGGTTGCGACACCGGCGAAGAATCCGGGCCGGAATTTGTCTTCGAGACCCGCTTTCGCAGGACCCGCCACGATGACGCTGGTGGCGAAGTCCGGACCATAGATTTCTTCAAGCGGCGGCGCGAACACCAGATGCGCGCCGGCTTCGGACAGTTTCTTCAAGTCACCCGCCTCGTCGCGCGGATAGCGGCTCAGATCCTCGTTGACGCCGAACTGCTTGGGATTGACGAAGATCGTAACGACCACGCGATCGGCGCGTTTCAGCCCTTCGCGCACCAGTTGCAGGTGGCCGTCATGCAGCGCCCCCATGGTCGGCACCACGGCATAGCGAAGATTGTTGATCCGCCACGCCGCCGTCTCGCGGCGAAGGGCCGCGGCGTCCCGGACGATCCTGATTTTGCTCGGCGCCATGGTAGGACGCATGAATAAACTGTGGCAGACTGGCCGCCTATCGAAATCTCGAAACGAAACGGAAAATCTCATGCTGGCCAACCGCGCCGCCATCGCCGCCCACCTGTTTGCCGACGAAACCGCGACCGTGCGGCGCCTGGCCGATGCCGCCACCTTGTCCGCTGACGACCAGCGCCGTGTCGAGGCGCTGGCGCGGCAGCTTGTATCCGCGGTCCGGGCAGGGCGGCGCAGCCAGGGCGGCATCGATGCCTTCATGCAGGAATATTCGCTGTCGTCCGAGGAAGGTGTGGTGCTGATGTGCCTCGCCGAGGCGCTGCTCCGCATTCCCGATGGCGAAACCGCCGACCGGCTCATCGCCGACAAGATCGGTGGACGCGACTGGGAGGGGCATCTCGGCCAGTCCCAATCGCTGTTCGTCAATGCCTCGGCCTGGGGACTGATGCTCACCGGACGATTCGTTGACCTGGGGAAGGGGGCGCGCAGCGATGTCGGTTCCTATCTCAAGCGGCTCATTTCGCGCTCGGGCGAGCCCATCGTGCGCAATGCCATGAAGCAGGCGATGCGCATCATGGGCCGGCAATTCGTCCTTGGACGGACGATCGAGGAGGCGCTTGCACTTGCCAAGCCGCAGGAGGCGGAGGGCTATCGCTTTTCCTACGACATGCTGGGGGAGGCTGCCTACACGGCGGAGGACGCCGCGCGCTATTATAGTTCCTACCGCCACGCGCTGGAAACCTTGGGGAGAGCGGGCAAGGGCGGCGATATTTTCAGCCGGCCCTCGATCTCGGTAAAGCTCTCGGCCCTCCATCCCCGCTACGA
>JANNSP010000247.1:0-3187 GCA_031402975.1 Hyphomicrobiales bacterium | reverse complement strand
TGCAGCACGCGTTTCAGTACATGACGGGGCGAAATGTCGACCGGCTCGTCGTTGAGATGAAAGGCATCGCAGATGACCTGCGCGGTGGGCTCCTTGTACCATGGCACGAAGCGGATGGTGTCGGCGTCGGGCTGCATGTAGATGTCGATCGCCGCGTCGCTCACCGTATCGGTGTCCATCACGTAGCGGCCATTGATGGTCAAGGTGAAAACTTCCTCGGGGATGCGCAGACCCCGGGAGCGGTTTCCTTTCAGGAATTTCTTAGGGGGCAGGATTTTTCCGCGCGCCGTGCCCGACATGTCGGCCACCAGGCACTCGACTTCGCTGATCTTGCGTTCGCTGATCCATTCCTCAAAACGTGCCTGTGACATGATACCCCGTCGATTGCTCTGGGAACCACCTTAGCGCGGCCCGCTTGACGGTGCAAAGCGGGGGTCGTTACAGGGATACCTATGGCCTCCTCCCTCGACGCTCTTTCGTATTACCAGGCGACGGCGACCCCGTTTGCCGCCTTGCCGCCGCTCAAAGGCGAAGTGACGGCGGATGTGTGCGTGGTGGGCGCCGGTTATACCGGGCTTTCCGCCGCTCTCGAACTGGCGGAGGCCGGTTTCAAGGTGGTGGTGCTCGAAAGCGAGCGCGTCGGCTACGGAGCGTCGGGACGGAATGGCGGGCAGATCTGCACCGGCTTCTCGCCAGGCCAGTCCAAACTCAAGGCGCAACTGGGCAAGGACGACGCGCGGCGCGCTTTCGCGCTGGCGGAGGAATCCAAGACGCTGCTGACCGATCGCATCGCCCGGCACAACATTGCCTGCGACCTGCAATGGGGCTATCTGCATGTCATCCCGAAGCCGCACCAGTTCCATGAATTGCAGGAGTGGAAGGACGAGTGGGACGGGCTCGGTTACACCGCGACTTCGGTACTCTCCAAGTCAGAGTTGGAGGAGAAACTCGGCACACCGATCTATCACGGAGCGCTCCGCGAGGAAGGGGCCGGGCATTTCCATCCTCTGAATTATTGCTTGGGGCTCGCGAAAGCGGCGATGGCCGCCGGCGCCACGATCTACGAAGACTCGCGCGTCCTCGATGTCGCGACCGGCTCAAATCCCGTGGCGCGAACGGCCCAGGGGTCGGTCAAAGCGAAATTCATGGTGATCGCCGGCAACGCCTATCTCGGGCGCACGGTGCCGAAACTCTACGGCCGCGTCATGCCGGTGGCGAGCTACATTCTCGCGACCGAACCACTGGGCGAGAACCGCGCGAAGGCACTCATCCGCGACAACGAGGCGGTAGCCAATACCCGTTTCATCGTCGATTATTTCCGGCTGACCGGCGATACCCGCCTGCTGTTCGGCGGCCGCGCCAGCTATTCGACGCTGGAGCCGCCCAATCTCGGCGCCTATATGCGCCCGCGCATGACAAGCGTGTTTCCGCAATTGGGCGATGTGAAAATCGACTACGCCTGGGGCGGCTACATCGCCATCACCTACAACCGCCTGCCCGATTGCGGGCGATTGTCGCCAAGCGTCTATTACGCGCATGGCTATTCGGGCCAGGGCGTGGCGCTGGCCGGGCTCTACGGCAAGCTGATGGCGGAAGCGGTGCGCGGCCAGGCCGAGCGCTTCGACCTCATGGCGAAGGTGAAGCACTACCCCTTCCCCGGCGGCCCGCTGCTCCGCACGCCCATGCTGGTCGCCGCCATGATGTATTTCAGGTTGAGGGACGCGCTGAGTTAAGTGGCCCTTGCGCCCTTCTGCGATGCCCTGAGGCACAGATATTCCATCACCAGCGCCGAGGCGGCGAGCGCTGTGATCTCTGCGTGGTCATACGGCGGCGAGACTTCCACCAAATCCATGGCGACGAAATTCACATCCGTCAGTCTGCGGATGATCGAGGCGGCCTGATGATACGTCAAGCCACCGGGGATCGGCGTTCCCGTGCCCGGTGCTACCGAGGGATCGAGGCAATCGATGTCGAAGGTCAGATAGGCCTTGGCGTTGCCCACCGCCGATGCGATGGCCTTGGCGATATCGGCGGGCGTGGAGTCATGCACCTCGTCGGCATAGATCAGCCTGATGCCATGCGTCTTCTCGCCCTTGAACACGGTGCGCAATCCGATCTGCACCGATTTTGCCGAGTCGATCAGGTCCTCGCGCAGCGCGTAGCCGAACATCGTGCCGTGATCGATGCGGCCGCCGTCGTCGGGCTCCATGTCGCGATGCGCGTCGAAATGCACGAGCGCCAGGGGGCCATGCTTTTTCGCATGCGCCCGGAGCAGCGGATATGAAATGTAATGATCGCCGCCGAGCGAGACCATTTCCGCGCCGCTCTCGATGATGGCGCTGGCGTGGCGTTCGAGGGTTTCGGGGAACTTCTCTTTAGCACCCCAATCGAAGAAGCAGTCGCCATAGTCGATGACCGCGAGCGTGTCGAAGGGATCGAAATTCCACGGCCAGACCGGCCCCCAGGCGTTTTCGGCCGAAGCACGGCGGATCGCTTCCGGCCCGAGTCTCGCGCCCGAGCGGTGCGATGTGGCCTGATCGAAGGGAATGCCGGTGACCGCGATATCGACGCCGGCAAGGTCGCGGGTGTATTTGCGCCGCATGAAAGACAAGGCGCCGGCATAGGTCGCCTCCCATTGCGTGCCCTTGAGTTCGGTACGGCGGAACGCGGCATCGCCGGGCGTCTCCGGCATCGACTTCATTTCGAGCGACATCGCCTATTCCATCAGGATGATCGAATCGGCGGGCGACCAGGCGACCCAGATTTTCTGGCCGCGCTCGACGCCGGAGCCGCCCTCGCGCTTCTCGTTCTGCACGTTGATCGACAGATCGAGCCCGTCACGCGCCGCGACCACGATATGGCTGGTGTCACCGAAATAGGCGACGTCGCGGACCTTGCCCTCGATCTTGATGAGCTTGGCGCCCTTCGGCTCGGTCTTGCTGATCTTCAGTTTTTCCGGCCGGACCGCGATGGCAACCGACCCCACGCAGGCGCGGTCCTCGGGAAACTCGAACTTGCCGAGACCCTTCACATCGCAGGTCACCGATTTGGCGCTGCTCTTCACCACCTTTGCGTCGATCAGGTTGACCTTGCCGATGAAGTCGGCGACGAAACGGCTGGCGGGATGCTCGTAGAGTTCGGCCGGCGTCGCGATCTGCCGGACGGCACCCTTGTCCATGACGGCGAT
>JANNSP010000246.1:0-11433 GCA_031402975.1 Hyphomicrobiales bacterium | reverse complement strand
CGAGCGCGGCGTCGATCCGGCCTTCACCCAGACCGGAGCCGAGATCGGCAGCCGCATGATCCTCGACCTGTGCGGAGGCGAGGCTTCGCACCTGGTGATCGCCGGCGCCGCTCCCGATACGGCGCGGAGTTTCACCCTTCGTCCCGATCGGGTGAAAACGCTGGGTGGCGTCGATATTCCGTTGACGGAGCAAATCCGTATCCTCAGCGATCTGGGCTTCATCGTGACAGAGACGGCGCTGGGACTCGATTGCGCCGTCCCCTCCTGGCGGCCCGATGTCCATGGCGAGGCCGACCTGGTGGAGGAGGTCTGCCGCATATACGGGCTCGACAAAGTTCCATTCGCCGCGATGGAGCGCGATCATCCGGTGGCCCGCCCGGTTCTCAATCTCCTGCAAAAGCGCATGCTGGCGGCGCGGCGGACGTTGGCCTCGCGGGGCTACAACGAAGCCGTCACCTGGTCGTTTATTCCCGAGGATCAGGCGAAGATGTTTGGCGGCGGCCAGGCCGAACTCCGGCTCGCCAATCCGATCTCGAGCGAACTGACCGACATGCGGCCCTCGCTGCTCCCGGGTTTGATCGCGGCGGCCGGCCGCAACATCGCGCGGGGTTTCGGCGATCTGGCGCTGGGCGAAGTCGGACACGCCTATGCCGGCGACCGCGCGCAAGACGAGACGCTGCGCGCCGCCGGTGTCCGCCGCGGCGCCGCTGTCGTCCGCAACTGGCAGGGGGGAGCGCGCGCTTCGGACGCCTTCGACGCCAAGTCCGATGCGCTGGCGGTGCTCGACGCGGCGGGGGCAACCATCGCCAATGTGCAGGTGGTGAGCGGCGCACCCGACTGGTATCATCCCGGGCGCTCCGGCACGTTGCAGATGGGCCCACAGAACAAGCTTGGCTTTTTCGGCGAGATCCATCCCCGCATTCTGGCCGCGATGGATGTGAAGGGACCGCTCGTGGGTTTCGAAATCACCCTCAACGCCATACCCGGATCGAAGGCGAAATCGGCAACGCGTCCGGCGCTCAACAGTTCCGGCCTGATGGCCGTCAAACGCGATTTCGCCTTCGTCGTCGACGACAGGATCGAGGCCGCGATATTGGTCAAAGCGGCGAAGAACGCCGACAAGGCGCTGATTTCGGATGCCGCCGTGTTCGACGTGTTCAAGCTCGACGGCGGACGGACTTCGCTCGCCATCGAAGTGACACTCAGCCCGCGCGACAAAACCTTGACCGAGGAAGAAATCGCGGCGGTCTCGGGCAGGATCGTGCAAGCCGTGGGCAAAGCGACAGGCGGCACATTGCGGACCTGATCCGCGCCCCGAGGAGGATCGACATGGATACACGCGCCGCATTCGCCGCGCTCGCCGCCCACCGGAAGCAGGGAGCGATGGATATGCGCGCCGCGTTCCGCCGCGATGCCAAGCGGTTTGACAATTTCTCCGTCCGTGCCGGCGATCTGCTGCTCGACTATTCGAAATGCGCTGTCAGCAAACGCACCATGACTCTGCTCGCCCAATTGGCCAGGGCGGCCGGTGTCGCGAAAAAGCGTGACGCGATGTTCGCCGGCGATGTCATCAACACGACCGAGGGCCGCGCCGTGCTGCATACGGCGCTGCGCAACCGCTCCGGCAACGCGGTGTATGTCGATGGCCGCGATGTCATGCGGGACGTCCACGGAGTGTTGCAGGCGATGGAGCGATTCGCCCGCGAGATTCGTTCCAGCCGCATCACCGATGTCGTCAATATCGGCATCGGCGGCTCCGATCTCGGCCCCGCCATGACGACGCTGGCGCTGGCGCCCTATCACGATGGGCCGCGTCTCCACTATGTCTCAAATATCGACGGCGCCCATATCGCCGATACGCTGAAGCGGCTCGACGCGGAGACGACGCTGTTTCTCGTGGCCTCCAAGACCTTCACCACGATCGAGACGATGACCAATGCGGCGACGGCGCGCAAATGGATCGCCGAGAGGCTCGGCGAGGGCGCGGTCGCCGGACATTTCGCCGCGATCTCGACCGCGATCCCCAAGGTCAAGGCGTTCGGCATCGACGAGTCGCGCATCTTCGGATTTTGGGACTGGGTCGGTGGGCGCTATTCGATCTGGTCGGCGATCGGCCTGCCGCTGATGATCGCCGTGGGACCTGAGAATTTCTCCCGCTTCCTCGATGGCGGCTTCGCCATGGACGAACATTTCCGCGCGGCGCCAGTGCTCGAAAACCTGCCGATGCTCATGGGCCTGCTCGGCGTATGGCACCGCAATGTCTGCGGTTACGCATCGCGCGCGATCATTCCCTACGACCAGCGGCTGTCGCGTTTTCCGGCCTATCTGCAGCAGCTCGACATGGAATCGAACGGCAAGCGCGTGACGACGGATGGAACGCCCGTTCGCCGCGCCACGGGGCCTCTGGTGTGGGGCGAACCCGGCACCAACGGCCAGCATGCTTTCTTCCAGCTTCTGCATCAGGGCACCGACACCATTCCGGTCGAGTTCCTGATCGCCGCCGAACCGCATGAGACCGGCATGGCGGAGCATCATGCTTTGCTCGCCGCCAATTGCCTGGCGCAATCGCAGGCGCTGATGAAAGGCCGCACGCTGAAGGAAGCCGAAGCCCAGCTCGTGGCCACGGGCAAGAGCAGGGCGGAAGCAAAACAGTTGGCGCCGCATCGCGTGTTTGCCGGCAACCGCCCGTCGCTGACGCTGGCCTACCGCAAGCTCGATCCCTTCACGCTGGGCCGGTTGATCGCCCTCTACGAGCACCGCGTCTTCGTCGAGGCGGCGATCTGGAACATCAATGCCTTCGATCAATGGGGCGTCGAACTCGGCAAGGAACTGGCGGTGCAGCTACAGCCGGTGGTGGAAGGAAAGGCCGGAATAGAGGGACTAGATTCGTCCACGGCGGGGCTGGCGGAGTATTTGCGGAACTTTCATCATGCCCGGACTTGATCCGGGCATCTTCTTTTTCGCCACGAAGAAGATGACCGTGTCGAGCACGGTCATGATGAGAATGGAGATGCGATTTAGAAACTTTTCTCGTCAAGTTCCATCACGCTGCCGCGTCCGGCCATGATGGCCGCGTGCAGCGCCGATGTCCGCGGCAGGATGCGCTGCATGTAGAAACGCGCCGTGGCGAGTTTGGCGCGGTAAAAATCATCTTCAAGCTTCGGTCGCGCAACGTCCGCCATGCGGGCCCATTGCCAGGCCACGGCCGTCAGACCGAAAAGATGGAGATAGTCGGTCGCGGCGGCGCTCGTTTCTTTCGGATTTTCGGCGATGAAGCTGGTGGCCTGCTGCAACCTGCCAAAGGCCTCGCTCAATGGTCCGGTGAACTCCGCCCGTTCAGACCCGCTTGCCGCGATAAATTCCGCCAACGGATGAAAGAACGACCGCAGCAACCGGCCATGGTCGAGCGGCAGTTTCCGTCCCGCGAGATCGAGGGCTTGGATGCCGTTGGTGCCTTCGTAGATCTGGGTGATGCGCACGTCGCGCACCAGTTGTTCCTGGCCGTTGTCGCGGATATAGCCGTGGCCGCCCAGAACCTGCATGCCGAGATTGGCCACCTCGCTGCCCATGTCGGTCAGAAAGGCCTTCACCACCGGCGTCATCAGCGACACGAAATCGTCGGCCACCTGGCGGCGCGCCGGATCGGGCTCCCGTTCCGAGCGGTCGAGGGAGCGGGCCACCCACACCGCGAGCGCGCGGCCGCCTTCGATGAGCGCCCGCTGCGTCATCAGCATGCGCCGGACATCGGCATGGGCGATGATCGGATCGGCGGGAAGATCGCCATGCCCGGAACCGGCGCGGCCCTGCAGGCGCTGGCGCGCGTAAACCACGGCAGTCTGCATCGAGGCTTCCGCAGCGGCGAGGCCCGACACGCCCACCGCCAGGCGCTCGGCGTTCATCATGGCGAACATCGCCTTCAGGCCCTGATGCGGTTCGCCGACCAGCCAGCCCACGGCGCCGTCGAAATTCATCACACAGGTGGCGGATCCCTTGATCCCCATCTTGTGCTCGATGGCACCACACGACACGTGATTGCGCGCGCCCAGTCTCCCGTCCGCATCGCTATGGAATTTAGGCACGAGGAACAGGCTGATGCCCCGCGAGCCCTTGGGCGCATCGGGCAGCCGCGCCAGCACCAGATAGACGATGTTGGAGGTGAGATCGTGTTCGCCGGCGGAGATGAAGACTTTCGTTCCGGTGATCGCATAACTGTCGTCGCCGTTCGGAACCGCCGCTGTCCGCAACAGACCCAGATCGCTGCCGCTATGGGCCTCGGTCAGGCACATGGCGCCGGTCCATTCGCCGCTGGCGAGGCGCGGCAGATAAAGCGCCTGGTCTTCGGCGCGTGCGAATTTCGCGATCGCCACATAGGCGCCGCGGGTCAAGCCCGGATAGAGGCTGAAGGACAGATTGGCCGAGCCCAGCATTTCCTCGGCCAGAACATTGACCATATGCGGCATGCCCTGTCCGCCATGGTCCGGATCGCAGGCGAGCGACGGCCAGCCCCCGGCGCAGTAGAGTTGATAGGCTTCCTTGAACCCTTGAGGCGTGCGCACCGCGCCGTTGCCGTAGGTGCATCCTTCCTCGTCGCCGGAGCGGTTCAGCGGGAAGACCACGCTTTCGGAAAACTTGCCCGCCTCGTTGAGGACCGCTTCGACGACGTCATCGGAAAATTCCTCAAAACCGGACAGGCTTCGATGCTCGGGCCAGTCGAAAAGTTCGGTCAGGCAGAAGCGATAGTCGCGGAGCGGCGCCAGGTATTGCGGCATGGGTCAGTTTCTCAAGGGTTTGCCGGTTTGAAGTAGATGTTCGATGCGGGCGCGGGTTTCGGGGCGGCGAACCAGAGACATCAGGGCCTCGCGTTCGAGGATGAGCATGCGCTCCTCGGTGACCGTCCGCGTGATATCTGCAGAGCCACCCGAAACAACCGATGCCAGCGCCCCGGCCACCATGACGTCATAGGCGCTGGCTTTGCCCTGCCGCTGCAAAGCTTCCGCCGCGGCGTCGAGGCTGAGCCTCGCCGAAGTCCCCGGCAGTTGAAAGACCGGACGATCCGGCGGCCGGTAGTTTTCGCAGAGTTTCAGCGCCCTCGCTTTGGCATTGGCGAAGAGCCGGTCGCGATTCATGGTAATGCCGTCGCTGCCTTTCAGGAACATCAGTTCGCGCGCATGCGGCGCGGACTTCGAGATGGTTGCCAGAGCGATGAGTTCGAAAGTTCTGCTGATTGACGGCATGGGGCCCTTGGCCAGGTCGCCGTTCGTCCGTGTGCGGATCAGCAGCTCCCGGATGCCGCCCCAGTCGGGAAACAGCCCCACCGAGGTTTCTGGCAGGCCGATTGCGCTTTCGGCATGGGCCTCGATCGCCGAGCAGTGCAGCGCCAGTTCGCAACCGCCGCCAAGGGCATATCCGCTTATGGCGGCGACCGTTGGAAAGCTCGCGTATTTGAGCTTGCGGAATGCGTTCTGGCCCAGCTCCACCAGCCGCTCGATCCGCCGCCAGTCCGCGGTGTTGATGAGAAACAGAAGCCGCGCCAGATCGATACCGGCGGAAAAATGCGGGCCGTCGCTGGAAATGACCAACGCCTTGTGATGGCGCGCCACGTCATCGACGGCGCGCTCCAGCAATTCCAGCGCGGCGATGTCGATGGTGTTCATCTTGCGCGTCAGTTCGAAACAGGCGACGCCGTCGCCCGCGTCCCACAGCGCGGCGGAGGAATTGGCGAGGAGCGGCTTCGAGCCAGCCTTGATATCTTCGAGGAAAACGACCCCAGGAGACCGAAGGCGCGGACCCGGTTTGGGCAAAAACTTGGCCGCCAGTCCCTGCCGCTGCAACAATGCATTGAAAGTCTCGTGACCGATCCGCTCGATCAGTTCAAACGGACCCCAGGTCCAGTTGTAGCCGAGCCGCATGGCTGCATCGATCGAGGCCGGATCGTCGGCGGCATCGCCGACGAGTTGCACAGCGTAGCCCAGCGTGTTCGCCATGACACTCCGGGCATAGTGTCCGAGCTTCGACTCCTGGGCGAGCAGCGTGGACGCATCATCCGCCGCGACCGGCTTCGCCGCGCGATACTCGCCGCTTGCCAGATCCAGCGCTTCCATGCGCTTTCCCTGTTCGCGGTTGATGCGGTAGAAACCACCTTTGCCTTTGCGGCCAGTCAGGCCCTTGGCGATCATCGCTTCGACGAACGGCAGCGGCCGGTTGACCGAATGAAATGCATCGCTAGGCTCCAGCGCCTCGGCGAGGCTGGCATTCACTTTCGGAATGAGATCGATGCCGATCAGATCGGCCAAACCGAATATGCCTGTCCTCGGCACGCCGAACGAGGCCATCACCGCGTCGGCCTCCTCGACCGTAACACCCTGATCGAAGGCGGTAACGATTGCCGCCTGTATCCAGAAACAGCCGAGCCGGTTCGCGATGAAGCCGGGCCGGTCCTTGCAGGTGACGATGCTCTTGCCAAGGCGATGATCGGCGAAGGAAGCAACCGCCGCAACGGCATCCGCATCGGTATGTAATCCGCTCACGATTTCGAGCAGCCGCATATAGCGTGGCGGATTGAAAAAATGCGTGATCAGGAAATTCCGCTTTAGCGTCTCGGGCATTCCTTCCACGAGTTCGGAAAGCCGGATGGTCGAGGTGTTGGAGGAGAAGATGGCTCCGGGTTTCAGCACAGGTGCCATCGCCGCAAATAGCTGGTGCTTGATGGCGAGGTTTTCGACGATGGCCTCGACGATCCAGTCGCAATCGGCGAGCAGGCCGGTATCGGGACCGAGATCGCCGGGCGTCACCAGGTTTGCCGCCGATGGCGCCATGAAGGCTTGCGGCTCGGTCTTGAGCAGGCGCGCAATCGCGGCCCTCGCGCCACCGGGCACGACATCGAGCAGCACCACGGGCACGCCGGCATTGGCGATTTGCGCGGCGATGCCCGCTCCCATCACCCCGGCGCCGATCACCGCGGCTTTGCGGATCTCCGGCATCAGCAGGCTTCCAGGATGGTGGCGATGCCCTGGCCGCCACCGATGCATTGGGTGGCCAGCGCATATCTCGCTTTGTGACGCTTCAACAGTTGCGCCGCCTTGCCGGTAATCCGCGCGCCGCTGGCGCCGAGCGGATGACCGATGGCGATGGCGCCACCGTCGAGATTGACGCGAGAGTCATCGATCGCCAGTTCGCGCAGACACGCGATTGCCTGGCTGGCGAAAGCCTCGTTGATCTCGACGATGTCGATGTCGCCGATGGCAAGCCCTGCGCGCGCCAGGGCCTTCCGCGTGGCATGGACCGGGCCCATGCCCATGATCTCCGGCTCGCAGCCGGTGACGGCGATAGCTTTTATTTTCGCCAGCGGTTCCAGATTGTTCTTCCGCGCATAGGTGGCGCTACAGACGAGAACCGCCGCGGCGCCATCGGTCAGCGGTGATGAGGTGCCCGCCGTGATCGTGCCATCGGCCTGGAACACCGGTGGCAGGCCTGCCAGGATTTGAGCCGTGGTGTCGGGCCTGACGCAGCCGTCGCGGGTTGCCTCGCCCACGCTTACGATTTCGGCCGAGAAATCCGCAGCCGCCGCCTTGCGGTGCGAGGCGACAGCGAACGCCTCCTGGTCGGCGCGCGTCACCTGGTAGCGCCGAGCCACATTCTCCGCCGTTTCGCCCATGCCCATATAGGCGCCGGGCTGCATCTGGTTAAGGCGCGGATTGGGCAGCGGATTGAAGCCCATCATCGGCACCCGCGTCATGCTTTCCACTCCGGCGCAGATGAAGCACTCGCCCGCCCCCATGCGGATCGAACCCGCAGCGGAATGGATCGACTGCATCGACGAGCCGCAGAAGCGGTTGATGGTAACGCCCGCGACCGACAGCGGCAGGCCCGCCAGCAATCCGACAAGCCGCGCCAAATTAAGTCCCTGTTCGCCTTCGGGAAAAGCGCAGCCAAGGAAAATATCTTCGATATCGCTTGCATCGATCCCGGTTCGCGCCACCAGTTCCTTCACCACCTCGGCGGCGAGATCGTCGGGACGCACTGTCGCCAGCAAACCTTTCCGCGCCGGGGTGAAGGCCGAGCGCGCGTAACCGGCGATGACGATGTCGCTCAACATTCGACCACATTCACCGCGAGGCCGCCGGTCGAGGTCTCCTTGTAGCGGTCATGCATGTCGAGGCCGGTCTGCCGCATGGTTTCGACGCAGTTGTCGAGCGGCACGAAATGCGCGCCGTCGCCGCGCAGCGCCAGCGACGCCGCGGTCACCGCCTTCACCGCGCCAAAGGCGTTCCTCTCGATGCACGGCACCTGCACCAGGCCGCCCACCGGATCGCAGGTCATGCCAAGATGATGTTCGAGTGCGATCTCGGCGGCGTTCTCGACCTGCTCATTGCTGCCGCCCAAGGCCGCGCACAGGCCCGCCGCCGCCATGGCGGAGGCCGACCCCACCTCGCCCTGGCAGCCGACTTCGGCGCCGGAGATCGAGGCATTGTGCTTGATGATGCCGCCGATCGCGGCGGAGGCCAGCAGCAGCGCGCGGATGCCGTCCCGGTCGGCACCGACGCAATGGTCGAGATAATAGCGGATCACCGCCGGCATGACACCTGCCGCGCCATTCGTCGGCGCCGTCACCACCTTGCCGCCGCCGGCATTCTCCTCGTTCACCGCCATGGCATAGACCGAAAGCCAATCCATGACGCGATGCGGCTGGATCGAATTGCCGCCCTGTTCCTCTCTAAGCTGACGCAGGATTTCGGCGGCGCGTCGCCTGATCTTCAATCCGCCGGGCAGCGTGCCGTTCTGGACGAGGCCGCGATTCATGCAGTCGTTCATCGCGTCCCAGATGCGGTCCAGCCCGCGATCGAGGTCCTCAGCACTCATGGCGACGCGTTCGTTGGCCCGCTTCATCTCGACAATAGTGAGTCCAGAATCCCGGCCCATGGCCAGCATCTGGGCCGCCGTCGAGAACGGATAGGGCACGTCGAGTTTCGCTTTGTCGCGCGGCGCCAGGCGCTCGGCTTCGGTCTCGACGAATCCTCCGCCTACGGAATAATACGTCTCCGACAGCAGCGTGTTGTTGTCATCGTCGAGGATGCGGAACACCATGCCGTTGGAATGGCCGGGAAGGGCCGGTCCGAAATCGAAGATCACATCCTTCGCCGGATCGAACTGGACGACATTGCCGCTGGCGAGCGTGATGCGGCCCTTGGCCGTCATCTCCGCCATGATCGCCTCGACCCGGTCGGGATCGATCGTGTCCGGCTTCTCGCCGGCAAGCCCCAGCACCACGGCGGGCCCTGTGCCATGGCCCTTGCCGGTGAAGGCGAGCGAGCCATGCAGGCGGACCGTCAGGCGCCCGGCATGGGGCAGCGAGGTCGATCCCGCCACATCGAGAAAGCGCCTGGCCGCCACCATCGGCCCCACGGTGTGCGAGCTCGAAGGTCCGATGCCGATCTTGAACAGTTCGAAGACGGAGAGGAACATCAGCGCAGCATAGTCCTTTTTTTCATCACGCGGCCATCATGATACGGCGCGGTGATAACCGCCGCGCCAGAACACCAGCGGCTGGCCGTTGGGATCGTGGTCGAACCTCAAGACTTCGCCCACGAAGATGACATGGTCACCGCCCTGATAGGTATAGGCGGTGCGGCATTCGAAGATGGCGAGCGCATTGGGCAGGATGGGACACCCTGTCTCCCAGGTCTCATACTCGATCCCCTGCCATTTGTCGGCAAGCGAGCGGGCGAAGCGGATCGACAGGTCTTCCTGGCCCTCGCGCAGCACATTCACGGCGAAAAAGTCCGAACTCAGATAGGACTTGAAGCTGAGTGCCGTGCGCGACAGGCTCCACAGTACCAGTGGGGGATCGAGCGACACCGAATTGAATGAACTCGCGGTGTTGCCGATCAATTCGCCCTTGGGCCCCCGCGCGGTGATCACGGTGACGCCCGTGGCGAAGGTGCCGAGGGCGGAACGGAAGGCGCGCTGGTCGATGGGCTGGGACATTCCCGCTTTGTAGCAGAAGAATGCCCGCTGGCGAGGCCCGGCGTTGCCTTGTCGCGGGCGGCGGTTTACCATTGCCGGCCATGAACCAGATGCCTCGCATCCTGCCTTATTCGGCGGCGCCCCGCCCCAGCCTGATCTTAGAGCCGGGCCTTCGCCCGATCGTGGCTGGAACCGAGCGCTATGTGGTGAAAGGCGGCGGTTCCGTGACGATTGTGGTCAAGGCCGGCGACAGTGTGACGGTGACCGATCTCGAAGGCCTGCAACCCTGCATCCTGAACGGCGATGACGGACTGCTGGGTGTTGGCCCGCAATTGCGGATTTTCGGCAGCGGTCCCGCCGGTGAGACGCAAAGCTTCACCATCCAGCGCGACGGGCGGCTGCAAGTCTCGGCGCCGGGCAACGTCATGGATGCGAGCCTCCAGGACACCGCGACCGACCTCGAACTGATCGTGCGGCGCGCCGCACCCGTCACCGGCAAGCAGCTGCATGTGCTTCCCGATCCGCTGTCGGAGGTCCTGCAGGATTTGAGGGTCAGCGCCGCGACGGCGCGCGCCTACATGGTCAAGGCCGGGGAGTATATCCAGATCCTCGATGTGGCCGGGCGGCAGATGACCGACTTCCAGTGCTTCTCGGCGCGCAAGCTGGACAGGGGAATCGAGAACGCGCTGGATGCGACAGTCACTCGCACGCTCACCGGCCGTGCCTATCCGGCGCCCGGCATTCCCTCCAAGTTTTTCGGCTTCGATTTCGAACCGCTGGTCGAAGTGATCCGCGACACCTGCGGGCGCCATGACGCATTCGCCACCGCCTGCAATTCGCGCTACTACGATGACGCGGGCTATCCGGGGCACGTCAACTGCACGGATAATTTCAACCACGCGCTGGCGCCCTATGGCATCGCAAAACGGCGCGGCTGGGAGGCGATCAATTATTTCTACAACACGCGGATGGATCACAACAACCAGATCGTCACCGGCGAATCGTGGTCGAGGCCCGGCGACTATGTGCTGATGAAGGCGCTGACCGATCTCGTCTGCGTGACGTCCGCCTGTCCCGACGACATCGACCCCGGCAATGGCTGGGAGCCCTCCGACATCCATGTCCGCACCTATTCGTCACAAGAGAAATTCACGAGAGCGGTGGCCACGCGCATGACCCCAGACGCCGATCCGCAACTGACGCGGGAAACCGCCTTCCATCCGCGCTTTTCAGCCCTGACGCGGAACTATACCGAATATCGCGGCTACTGGCTGCCCACGCGCTTCAACAACGCCAATGCCATCGACGAATACTGGGCTTGTCGCGAACGCGTCGCGGTGATGGACCTGTCGCCTCTGCGCAAATTCGAGGTGACCGGGCCTGACGCCGAGGCGCTGCTGCAATATTGCCTCACACGCGACATGCGGAAACTGTCTCCGGGCCAGGTCGTTTACACCGCCATGTGCTACG
>JANNSP010000245.1:0-3439 GCA_031402975.1 Hyphomicrobiales bacterium | reverse complement strand
CACCGGGTTGATGGCCGTCGAGACATCGACGCTGAGCACGCGCAGGCATTGATAGCCCTTTTGCCGCTCCACCGCCTCGCAAATGACCTTGGTGCCCTCAAGCGGCGCCTCAAATCCATCGCGCTTCAGACAGCTGAGGTGCAGCAGGATGTCCTGCATGCCATTATCGGGAATGATGAAGCCGTAGCCTCGTCCCACGTCGAACCACTTGACGAGGCCCGAAACCTCGATGATCCGGATATCGGGCTCGTGTTCGAGATGAACCTCCGCCTCTTCACCCTTGCGGGTCTCACTCGCCACCATGACTAACCTGCCCCGGACGGATCGCACTGCGGCGTTGGTCCCGTCCCCACGCCGAAGATGATCAATTTGCGGCGATTTGTACAGCGCCGATCGGAGCACCCGATGTGGATAACCTCGCGCCGCGCCCGGGTCTCGCCGGCAGGACAGCGAAATTGCCAGCGTATTCAATTTTTTGCGCGGCTGTTCGGGGCGCGGGCGCAGCACTCATTTTAACTCGCGCGAGAGGCCGTCATGCGCCGATCGTCAGTCCACTGATTCGCGGATTTTTGTCACCACCGCCCGCAACACGGCGCCGGCATCGCCGTGAATGACGAGATCGGCGAGGCCGTCGAGGCCGGTCGGCTCGCGGTTGATGATAACGAGGGTGGCGCGATTGTGTTTCGCCATCACCGGCAGTCCGGCGGCGGGCAGCACTTTGAGCGACGAACCGATGGCGAGGAACAGATCGGCATCGAGCGTCGCCGCCTTCGCATCGGCCATTTTCTGTTCCGGCATCGGCTGACCGAAGGAGATGGTGGCGGGTTTCACCACGCCGCCGCAGGAGACGCAGAGCGGCGCCCGCGAGGTCGACTCGATTTCGGCGAAAGCCCAGTCGAGTTCATGGCGGAGGCCACAGCGAAGACAGGACGCGTGCGTGCCGTTGCCGTGAATCTCGATCACCCGCTCAGGCGCTATGCCTGAACGGTGGTGCAGATCGTCGATGTTCTGGGTGATGACGCGCGCCACATGACCGAGGTCAACCAGGTCCGCGATGGCGCGATGGCCGGAACCGGGCGAGGCTTTGCCGATCTCCGCCCGGATCGCGAAGAAGCGCCGCCACGCTTCAAGGCGGGTGTCCTCGGACTTGAGAAAGGCGCTGAACTCGATCGGTTTGTGCCTCGTCCAGAATCCGCCGGGCGAGCGGAAATCGGGAATGCCGCATTCGGTCGACAGGCCGGCCCCAGTGAAAACCACAGCCCGGCCCGCCCGCTTTACCAGAGCCGCCAGTTCTTCTATGTCTTCTCTCGGCAAGAGGATTGATCCATGAAATATCTGCACACCATGATACGCGTCAGCAATCTCGACGAGTCTCGCGACAATTTCGAGAAAAAGCTGGGCTTCGTCGAACAGCGCCGCCATGTCAATGACAAGGGCCGCTTCACGCTGGTCTTCGTCGCCGCTCCCGAAAGCCCCGACGCGCCGGTCGAGCTCACCTATAACTGGGATCCGGAAACCTATACCGGCGGGCGCAATTTCGGCCATCTGGCGCTCGAGGTCGACAATATCTACGACTATTGCGCGAAGTTGCAGAAGCAGGGCATCACCATCAACCGTCCGCCGCGCGACGGCCGCATGGCCTTCATTCGCACCCCCGACGGCATTTCGATCGAACTCCTGCAGAAAGACGAGGCCCTGCCGCTTGCGGAGCCGTGGACCTCGATGCCCAACACCGGAAGCTGGTAGCCAGACACCGCAACAAAGGGAGAGCAATCATGATGAGGAAAGCAGCCATGACCACGGTCAGGGGGACGCTTCCCCTCATCGCCGCCGCCTTTATGTCATTGAGCGGACCGGCCCAGGCTCAGTCGGCTTTGGAGCCGCGCATGCCCGGCTTCAAACAGACCGTGACCGAGATGCTGGCGCTGCCGGCCTCGCGCAACGTCGTGGTGAAGTTCAGGGAAGGCAGCAGGGTCCGGATGAAGTCCGGACGCTTGACCGGCCTTGCCACAGCCGACGCGACCGCCTTCGTCGCAACCCTGCGCGTCAAGGGGATTTCGGCCGGCGCGGCGCGCCGTCTGCATGGCCGGAGCGAGGCCGATCTCGACCAGGAGCGGCTGGAAGGCGAGCGCGACAGCGGCCGCCAGCTTGCCGATCAGAATCTCTATTACGTGATCGACCTTCCCACGGGCGTCAATGCGGCCTCCCTGGCCGATGCGCTGAACCGCCTCTCGATCGTCGAATTCGCCGAACCTGGACCGGTGGCAGCACCTCCGCCCGCCGACATTCCGCCCAGAACGCCGCTGATGCGGGTGAAGCAGGGCTATCTGAATGCGCCGCCGCAAGGGATCGGCGTGCTCGATCCCGTCCGCTATCAGGGCAGCAACGGCGCCACCCTCAACGTCACCGCTATCGAATATAGCTGGCAACTCAATCACGAGGATCTGGAACTGCCCGCGACCCGCATCATCACCGGCGGAGCGACATTGTCGGACCCGTTTACCAACACCGATCACGGCACCGCCGTCTTGGGCGAGATCGTGGCCAAAAAAAACGCCTATGGCGTCACCGGCATCGCACCCGCGGCGGTGGCCTTCGTGGCGCCCGTCAACACCGCGCAGTTCGGCTACAATCCGGCGCGCGCCATCAGCCTTGCCACCGCCCGGATGCGCCGTGGCGACGCCATTCTCATCGAGCAGCATACTCAGGTCTGCGGCCTGCCGGGTGACAGCTTTGGTCCGCTGGAATGGCTGCAGCCGGTATTCGACGCGGTGTCCGCCGCCACCGCCAAGGGAGTGATCGTGCTGGCCGTGGCCGGTAACGCCAACATCAATCTCGACCGCGCCAGTTGTCTGGGACGGTTCAACCGGACTGTCCGCAATTCGCGCGCCATCATCGTGGGCGCCGGAGATCCGGCGACCCATGCGCGACTCAGTTTCTCGAATTACGGCTCGCGCCTCGACGTGCAGGGCTGGGGGGTGAGTGTTGCCACCACCGGCTACGGCGACACCTTCAATCCGGGCGACATCAGGCAGCGATACACCGAGTTCTTCGCCGGCACTTCGAGCGCCACAGCCATCGTCACCGGCGCGGTGCTGTCGATCCAGGGCGTGGTCAAGGCCTGCGGACTGGCGCTGCTGTCGCCGCTGCAGATGAGGATCGCCATGGCGACGACCGGCACGCCGCAAGCCAATCCGGGAACCGGCCGCATCGGACCTCTGCCCCGCATCAGACAGGCACTGCTGGCAACGCCCGCCAGAGCCTGCGTGCTCGCAGCCTCGCCCAGCGTGTCGGCAGTGGCCAGCGAATAACTTTTACGGCAATTGACGGCACCAATCTCCCCTTCCCCCCTCGCGGGGGAAGGTGGATCGCGCGCAAGCGCGAGACGGATGAGGGGGCGGTTCAACGAGTCAAGTCGCCGGTTTGACTCGCGGAGAGG
>JANNSP010000244.1:0-4543 GCA_031402975.1 Hyphomicrobiales bacterium | reverse complement strand
GTACCAGTGGCGATACGAGCTATTCGTTGCAGGCCTTCGCGCTCTGCGTGACCACGCCGTAACTGAACAGACCAGCAATAAAGACTAAGGAAAGCCCCGAAAGGGGCTTTTCTTTTTTGCTGTCTTGAAACCACCCTCGATTGATTGGAGACTGCGGGTCCGATCAACCGAATCCGTGACCATGCCCAAAACCGTCTGCCTCAACATGATCGTCAAGAACGAGATGGCGAACCTTCCGCGCTGTCTTGCGGCGGCGGCGCCGCATGTCGATTGCTATGTCATCTGCGATACGGGTTCGACTGACGGGACGCCGGAGATGATCGAGGCGTTTTTCCGGGAGCGCGGAATTCCCGGCATCGTGCCGCGCACCGAGTTCCGCGATTTTGGCCAGGCGCGGAACGAAGCACTCGACGCGGCGCGGGCGAGTGCGCTTGCCTTCGACTATATCCTGCTGTGCGACGCCGACATGGAATTGGTCGTGCATCGCCAGGACTATCGCTCCCAACTCACCGCCGATGCCTATCTGGTGACGCAGCGCACCGCCTCCTCGGGGCTCGCATACGACAATCTGAGGCTGCTGCGGCGCGATGTTCCGGCGCGCTACAAGGGCGTCACCCACGAATATCTCGATCTGGGGCCAGCCGCGCGGCTGCATTTCGACGGCATTTCCTATATCGACCATGCGACGGGCTCGAACCGCGACAACAAGTTCCGCCGCGACATCGCCATGCTGCTCGAGGGCCTCAAACATGAGCCCGGCAACGCCCGCTATGTGTTCTATCTCGGCAATTCCTATTTCGACATGGACGATTTCGACAACGCCCTCTCGGCCTATCGCCGCCGCGTCACCATGGGCGGCTGGGAGGAGGAAGTGTTTTACGCCCATTACCGCATCGGCCTGAGCCTCGGGCGTCTCGGCCGCGAGGCGGAAATGATCCTTGAGCTTCTGGCGGCGTTCGAAAAATATCCGCACCGGGCCGAGCCGCTGCATGCCGTGGCGCTCCATTACCAGCGCGGCGGCCAGCATCGCCTGGCCTTTCACACCGCCGAAATGGGCCGCAATATTCCAGTGCCTATGTCGGCGCTGTTCGTCGAAACCGACGTCTATGGCTGGCGCCTGACCGATATCGTCTCGGTATCGCAGTATCACATGGGCCTGTTCGCCGAGAGCATCGAACTTTGCAACCGGCTGATCGGCATCGTGCCCCCCGATCAGCGCGACAGGATTTTGAAGAACCGGGAATGGTCGGAAAAAGCACTCACTGCCCGCGCGGCGCCAGCTTCCGCCACAACCGCCAGCGACCGCGCAGTGTCCGGCGAAGCGATCCGAAAATCGGACACTCCCTACACGCCACAGTTCATGGCCGCAATCGCAACAGGTTCCTATCAGTCGGCAATGCGTATCCTTCCCGTTGCCTTCGAACTTGTCTGCCCTCGGTCGGTTATCGATCTTGGCTGCGGACCTGGTGCCTGGCTCAAGGCCTGCCGCGACCTCGGCGTGGAAGACGTGGTGGGCGTAGATGGCAGTTACGTAGAGACCGAGAAATTGGTTATACCGGTTTCCCGGTTCGTTGCCGCCGACCTGCCAGACGAAACTCCGCTGTCGCTCGCGTCTCGTCTGCCGGATGGACCGCGGCGCTTCGATCTCGCGATGTCGTTGGAGGTCGCCGAACATTTGCCTGCGGCCGCGGCGGCCAACTTCGTCGATCTACTGTGTTCGCTGGCACCAGTCGTGCTGTTCTCCGCCGCAATTCCCTATCAGGGCGGTACCAATCACGTCCATGAGCGTTTCCCGTCTTTCTGGCAATCGCAATTTGCCCGGCATGATTATGTGGCGATCGACGCAGTCCGGTCTCGCGTGTGGGGCGACCAGACCGTTGAATGGTGGTACCGGCAGAACACGCTGCTGTTCGCGCACCCCGATACCCTGGCCGGCAACGAGAAGCTCGCGCAGGCACGCGGCCGGACCAGCGATACCGCCTTGGACCTGATTCATCCCGCACACTACCAGCGCATCGTGGATTGGGCGAAGCGGGAGCGGGAACGCGTCGAGACGCTTTCCGCCAAGCGGTAAAAAGACGTCTCCACTCACCCCTCCATCGACATCAGCGCCGCGTTGCCGCCGGACGCCGTGGTGTCGGTCGAGGTGACGCGTTCGGTCGCGAAACGGTGGAGATAGTGCGGACCTCCGGCCTTGGGGCCGGTGCCCGACAGGCCCTCGCCGCCGAACGGTTGGGCGCCCACCACAGCACCAATCTGGTTGCGGTTGACATACATGTTGCCGACGCGGCAGCGCGCGCGCACTTCCGCCGCCGTCGTTTCGATCCTTGTGTGAAGGCCAAGCGTCAGGCCGAAGCCGGTGGCGTTCAGCGTATCGCAGACCTGGGCCAGGCGGTCGCCGGCGAAGCGCACGACATGCAGGATGGGGCCGAACACTTCTTCCTTGAGCGGCTCGATCGAGGACAGTTCATAGGCTGCGGGCGCGACGAACGTGCCATGCGCGCAGGAGGCCGGGAGCGGCAGATCGGCGATGAGTTTCGCGGTTGTCCTCATGCGCGCCTTGTGGGCCTCGAGTGCCTGTTTCGCGTCATCGTCGATGACCGGGCCGATGTCGGTGGCGAAATCGAGAGGATCGCCTATCCTGAGTTCCATCATGGCGCCCTTCAGCATCGGAATGACGCGGGGGGCTAAATCCTCCTGGACGAACAGGATGCGCGCCGCCGAACAGCGCTGGCCGGCGCTGTCGAAGGCGGACGCTAGCACGTCGCGCACCGCCTGCTCCGGCAGAGCCGAACTGTCGACGATCATGGCGTTCATGCCGCCGGTCTCGGCGATGAGTGTTGGGAGCGCGCCGTCGCGGGCGGCTAGCGCGCGGTTGATCAGCGCCGCCGTTTTATTGGAGCCGGTGAAGGCGACACCGGCGAGGGCTGGATGGGCGAGAAGCGTCTTGCCGATCGCCGCCCCGTCGCCCGGTAGGAACTGCAGGACATCCGCGGGCACGCCGGCGCGGTGGAGAAGATTCACTGCCGCGTGAGCGACGAGTGGCGTCTGCTCGGCGGGCTTTGCGGCGACGGCGTTCCCTGCGGCGAGGGCCGCCGCCACCTGGCCGGTGAAGATCGCCAATGGAAAATTCCACGGCGAGATGCAGGCGAAGACGCCGCGCCCATGCAAGGTGAGTTCGTTGCGTTCGCCCGTCGGCCCCGGCAGGTGCAAGGGACCACTGAAATCAGCACGCGCTCTGGACGCATAGTAGCGCAGGAAATCGATCGCCTCGCGGAGGTCGGACAGCGCGTTGTCGAGAGTCTTTCCCGCCTCGCGGACCAGCAGCGCCAAGAGCTGGTGGGTGTTGTCTTCAAACAGATCGGCGGCTTTTTCCAGGATGCTGGCGCGCCCAACACCGCCCAGCCGGTCCCAGTCCATCTGTGCTGCGGCCGCGCCATCCATTGCGGAACGAATGGCGTTGTCATCGGCCTCGCGCACCGCGCCGATATTGACGCGGCGGTCATGCGGAGAGGTGATGGGCCGGAGAGGGCCGGAGGTGCGCGCCTTGCCGCTAATCAAAGCGCTCGCATCGATGGAGGAACCTAATTCGCGCGCGATCCCATCGGTCAGATGTTTGCGAGTGGCATCGTCCCACAGCGCCAGGCCGGCCGAATTGCGGCGCCCGGAAAAAATGTCCGTAGGCTGAGGAATACGGGGATGCGGGATCGAGCCGAGTTTCAAAACCTCGGCGACGGGATCGGCGATGATCGCGGCGATCGGCGCCTCGTCGTCGGCGAGGCGGTTGACGAAGGAGGTATTGGCGCCGTTCTCCAGAAGACGCCGCACCAGATAGGCCAGCAGTTCCTCGTGGCTGCCGACGGGCGCATAGATGCGGCATGGCTGGGTGGCGATCACCTGCGCGTAGAGCGCCTGGCCCATCCCATGCAGGCGCTGGAACTCGAAATCGCGGTTGTCGCCCGCCATCACCGAAACCGCCGCCAGGCTGTGGGCATTGTGGGTGGCGAATTGCGGATAGAACACGTCGCGTCGCCCCAGCAGGAAGCGGGCGCAGGCGAGATAGCTCACATCGGTCGAGACCTTGCGGGTGAACAGCGGATAAGCCACATGCCCCGCTTCCTGCGAGCGCTTGATCTCACTGTCCCAATAGGCGCCCTTGACCAGCCTGACAGGAAGCCGGCGGCCGGTGTCTTGGGCCAGCGCGGCCAGCCATTCGAGCACCGGCAGCGCCCGCTTGCTGTAGGCCTGCACCGCGAGACCGAGTCCGTTCCAACCTTTGAGTTTCGGATCGGCGGCGAGCTTCGCAAACAGTTCGAGCGACAGATCGAGGCGGTTCACTTCCTCGGCATCAATGGTGACGCCGGCATTGAGGTCTTTCGCCATCGCGCAGAGATCCGCGATCCTCGGCAGGAGTTCGTCCACGACGCGGGTCTCCTGCTTCTCGACGTAGCGGGGATGGAGGGCCGAGAAGCAGGAACGAGGTCCCTGCGGGGAACGTGCTTCCCCCGACTGTCATGTCGAACGTGTCGGTCGCCGTGCCATT
>JANNSP010000243.1:0-12208 GCA_031402975.1 Hyphomicrobiales bacterium | reverse complement strand
GAATTACGCGCTCTATCCACACAAGACCGTGTTCGAGAACATGGCCAATCCTCTCAAACTGCGCGGCCAAAGCGCTTCCGCGATAAAGGAGCGGGTGGCCTCAGCCGCAAAACTGCTCGAAATCGACCAGTTGATGCAGCGGCGGCCGCAGGAACTGTCCGGCGGGCAAAAACAGCGGGTCGCCATCGGCCGCGCCATCGTGCGCGAACCCAAGCTGTTCCTCTTCGATGAACCGATCGCCCATCTCGACGCGAAGCTCCGCGCCCATATGCGAGGCGAACTCAAGCACCTGCAGCGCACGCTCGGCACCACCATGATCTATGTCACCCATGACCAGCTCGAAGCGATGTCGATGGCCGACAAGATCGCCGTGATGTATGAAGGCGAATTGCAGCAGCTTGGCACGCCGCGCGAGGTGTACAACAAGCCGGTCAATGCCTGGGTCGCGGGCTTCGTTGGCGAACCGGCGATGAATTTCGTCGATTGCAACGTCGTGGAAACGGACGGCAAAACCCGTTTCGAGCATCGGAATTTCACGATCCCCGTGACTCCCGAACAAGCCCGGATGCTGGCGGCCAACCTCAAGGCGGACAAGGTCCGCCTGGGGGTCAGGCACGACGTTCTGACCATCTCGCTCACACCGCCCAAAGAAGATCACATCACCGGAAAAATTTTCGTCACCGAGCTTCTCGGCGGGGACATGATCATCGATGTCGATCTGGCCGACGCGCGCATCCGGGTCAAGACCTCGACCGAATTCGACGGAAAGGAAGGCGACACCTGCTATATCACCGCCAACCGGGAAAAGTGGCACGCCTTCGCCAGGGACACGGGCAGGGCGCTCTTTTGAAAATTACCTCGCGCTGGATCGAGCTTCCAGGTGGTGTTTCCCTCCACGCCATGGAGTCGGGGCAGGGTCATCCGCTTATCATGATTCCGGGCTGGTCGCAGTCGGCGGCTGAGTTCGGCCGCAACATTCCGGCTCTTGCCGAAGGTTCGCGGGTCATCGCTCTCGACATGCGCGGTCATGGCGAAAGCAGCAAGCCCGCCGGGGGCTACCGCATTCAGCGGCTGGCCAAGGACTTGGCCGAGGTCATGGACGTGCTTGGCGTGGAATCGGCGGATGTTCTCGGTCATTCCATGGGGAGTTCGATCGTCTGGAGCTATCTTGATCTGTTCGGCCCCGCCAGGCTGCGCAAACTGGTCATTGTCGATCAGGCGCCGATGGTTGGCGCTCTGCCGAAATGGAGCGATGACGAACGGCGCTGCTATGGCTGTCTGTTCCCCGATGTCCAGGCGGTCGCCGATTTCTGCGACCGGGTGCGCGATACCGAGACGGTGGAGGGCACGATGGACATACTCAGCGGCATGTTCACCAGTTCGGTCAAGCAAGAAGACCTGCGCTGGATCGCCTCGGAAAATCTTAAAATGCCGCGTGCCGCCGCCGCGGATCTCCTGTTCGACCACTGCCTCAGCGACTGGCGGGACGTGATTGAGGCCACTCGTCTGCCGGCTCTCGTGGTTGGCGGCCGCAAGAGCATCTTTTCCGCTGAGTCGCAGGAATGGATCGCATCCGTCAACCCTTCGGCGAAATCGGTCATCTTCGAGGAAAACGAAGGCGGCGGCCATTTCATGTTTTTCGAGAACGCCGCCCGTTTCAACCGCGAAGTCGCATCTTTCCTCGCGGCCTGACCTAGAGCTGCACGCCCTTGGTCAACGCCCCGTCGATCACCAGGTTGGTGCCCATGGTGAAGCTCGAGGCGGGGCTTGCCAGGAATACGATCCCCTTGGCTATTTCCTCGGGCGTGGCCATCCGCCCCGTGGGGTTGAGCGCCATCGCCGACTTGAACAGGTCAGCCATGTTCTCCTCGACATAATTCCAGATGCCGCCCTTGAAATAGACATTTCCCGGCGACACCGAGTTCACCCGGATCATTTTTGGCGCCAGTTTGCAAGCGAGGCCGTGGGCATAGTGGATAAGGGCCGCCTTGATCGCGCCGTAAGCGGGCGAGGTAAAATCGATCTCGCGGCCCGACACCGATGACACGATGACGATCGATGGCCATTTCGATTTCTCAAGATAGGGGAGTGCTGCATTCACCGTTCGCACCGTATGCATCATGTCGATATCGAACTGCGCCTGCCATGACGCTTCGCTGTCCTCGGCCGCCGCAAGAGCCGAAACATTGGCGATCACGATGTCGATGCCGCCCAAAGCCTTGGCGCTGTTGGCGACCCAGTTTTCGAGCGCTTCCTTGTTGCCAACATCGATGGCCTCGCCGAACGCCTTCACGCCTTTTTTCCTTAACTTGGCAACGGCACCTTCAACGTCTTTTCGGGCGCAGATCGAAACGTTTGTCCCTTCATCCGCGAAGAGGTCGGCCGCCCTCCGCCCGATACCCTTGCTTCCGCCAGTCACGATGGCGTTCAGTCCCCTGAGACCCAGATCCATTACTTCCCTCCCAGATAATTTTTCAGGATCGATGCGCCGATGGTGTATTTCGGATCGACCATATTGCCGAGCCTGACCCGACCCGCCTGGGTCAGCAGGAAATACGCTTCCAGTTCGTCAAAACCGTAGTCTGCCGCCAGCCAGCGGATGAGTTCCCGGTAAGCGATGCGGGCGGCATCCTCAAGCGGCCGTGCCGATCCGATAGCCATGATGAACTCGCCGGTCTCGAGCCTTGGCCAGCCGATATGCCAGTTCTTGATGAGATCGACCTGGATGGTGGTGGTCGACGGCATCTCGACCGCGACCCCGCAGAGTTCGCCGTCTCCTTGCCTGCCATGGCAATCGCCCAAAAAGAGATACCCCTTCTCCACCATCACCGGGAAATAGAGGATTGCTCCGGGAGCGACATCGGGCAAGTCCATATTCCCGCCCCAGTAATCGGGCTGCAGCGAGGAAACCGCTTCGATCTCCGGCGAAACGCCAAGCGTGCCGATGAAAGGTTCATAGGGAAGCGTAATTCGGTCATTGAACTTGATTCCGGCCTCGGTGACTTCGTACTTCATCACCCGCTCGGGAAGCGGTGGATGCAACATGGCGGTGCCCGGGTTCGACACCAGCCCGCCGAATTCCGGGATCAACGCCGAAGTTCCGACGGGCTGCGGACCCCGGGGCTTGATTGAATGAATCTGTACGCAGAGCACGTCGCCTTTCTCGGCCCCTTCGACGGCGATCGGTCCGCATTGGGGATTGACGAAAGGCATCTTGATGGATTTCGACGGAAGATCATCGACGGTTTTTATGGCGCCGCCGAAAGCGTCCTCGGTTTCAGTCACTACGAGGTCGCCGGGCGAGATCGACAGCACCGGTTTCGCATAGGGACCATAAACATATGCGTAGTCGCCCTGGACGGACTTGTTAAGCTGATGCGTTCTGCCCGGGACGCCGCGGGCGACGCCGTTTCGCGCCATGTAACTGTCCGTATGCCAGGTCATCGCATTCCCTCAAGTCCAGATGACGACGCTAATCCATTCGTTGCGACGGGTCCAGACACAACGCCCGGCCACGGCGCTTTCAGGCCGTCTGTCCCGCATCGCCCATTTGTCCGCTGGCGTTCCGATGGTTGACGGGGTTATCCGATCCGGAATTTGGCAATCGTATCCGGGTTGAGAGACACGCCAAGACCTGGCCGCGAGGGTATGGCAACACGGCCATCCGGGCCGATCGGGAACTCTTCGTTGGTCAATTGCCAGCGCAGCGGCGACTGGCTGGTGGAATATTCGCATGGCTCGTCCATCCAGTGCTGCGAGAGGAAAGCGAGGTTAGCGGCAATCGTGATGCTGGATTTATAACCATGCGTGACCACGCGCTTGCCCCGGCTTCGCGCCAATTCGGCAACCCGCATGAGCTCAGTGATTCCACCCACCATGGTCACGTCGGGCTGGGCGATATCGATTTTACCACGGTCGAAGGCCAACTCGTATTCGTAGCGGGTCGTGAGGCCGAGGTCGCCGCCGCCGATCGGCACACCAAACCCCTGGAAACGGGCATGACCCTCCAGATCGTCGATGGGCAAAGGCGCTTCCACCCAATGGAAGTCATTGTCCCTGAAGATCGGCATGAGGGGCAAACCCTCCTCAGCCTTGGCCCAGGCCGTGGCCGCATCAACCATCAAACGGATGTCCGGGCCGACATGTTGGCGGGCGGCTCTGATCAGGCTGGCGGTCTTGTCGATGTCGTTGCGCCAGAAGGGATCGGCCACGATCTTGATGGCCTTCAGGCCCAGCTCCAGACCCCGGTCGATGTTCATGCGAACCAAATCCACGGTGTCGCCCAGCGGGTAAACAGTCCCGTAAGCAAGCACGCGGTCGCGCTGGCGCTTGCCAAGCAATTCGCCGACGCTCCTGCCCAACGCCTTGCCACGGAGATCCCACAAGGCAATGTCGACGGCCGAGATGGCGTGTATCACCGCACCACGCCTGCCGTAGTAACTTGTCTGATCATACATGCGGTCCCAAAGCCCTTCCACATCCGAGGGGTCGGAGCCGACAATGACCTCCTTGAGGCCCATGGCGTGCGTGTGGGAGCGCGGAGCTTCGATGATCGCGCGGATGACGGAAGGAACGCTGTCGACCTCGGCAATCCCGGTCAGGCCTTCGCCGGTGTGGACGAGAACGACACAATTGTCGTATGACCCGTCGAAACCATCACCCTTCCAGCCTGGAACCCGCAGTTCTATCACCTCGACGTCGATAATCTTCATGACTTTGCTTCTCCCTTGAGTTTTGAAACGCTATCATTTTCAAATGCCGGACTGTAGTCTGGAATGCGGGATAACAAATGCGCACATCGGGGACGCCAGTTTTGAAACTTTCTCGCCGAACGGGCAATGCTGCCGCGAAGGACGAGGATAGCAACGGGTCTCGCAGTGTCAGGCGCGCCCTCGACATCTTCGAACTGATGCTCCAGCGGGGCGAACCCGTCACGGTGGCGGAGATCATTGCGCAGCTTGCGATCCCGAAATCGACGGCCTACGAACTTGTGCGTACGCTGTCTGAAAGCGGTTACATCGCGCCCTCCGGAAAGGGCAGTGCGATGTTTCTTGGCCGCAAGCTTTTCGAGCTCGGGATGGCGTATCGCAGCCATGTTGATCTGTTGCGCGACGGGAGCCGGATTGCCGAGGAATTGCGGAACGAAACCGGCGAAACGGTTCAGCTGTCGGTACTTGAAAAGAACTTGATGATGGTGATCTTCAAGGAAGAAGGAATTCGCCAATTGCGCATCATCAGCAATGTCGGCTCGCGCGTTCCCGTCAACTGGGCGGCGGCCGGCCGGTTGCTGGTGTCCGACATGGATGACGTTGCATTGACCGGCCTGCTCGCGGCGACGGTTCTTCCCTCGCCGACCGGACGAGCCGTCACAGATGTCAAGAAGCTCATTGCGCAGATCCGGCGCTTCCGCCGCCAGGGCTATGCGACGGAACTGAACGAGGCGAACGAACACGCAGGCTGCGTTGCAGCCCCAGTGGTCGATGCGTCTGGCCGCTGCATCGCGGCATTGAGCATCGTTGCGCCTGAACAGCGCATGATGAAGAAGAACCGCGACAGTCTGATCGCCAGCGTTACCGCCGCGGCGAAAAAACTGTCGCGAAGGCTGGGCTGACAAGAGCCTGCTAGCCGCCCGCATGAAGCCGCTGCAATTCATCGAGCAGCGCATCGGCTGCGATCTGGTCACGAAGGTGGGCCTCGACCAGCTCGCCTCCGGTGGCCTGAAAATCGAGATAGCCTTTGTACCGCGGCCTGATCCAGCTGGACTCGATCGTCGTTCGCGTCGCGCGAAAGCAATCGCCCAAGCGCTCGTTGATCGCGCTGTCGTCCCAGACCTCGCGGTAGGCCGGCTGACCATGATGTGCGGCGAAGGCGCGCTGCGTCGCCGGCTCGATGGCGAAGCGTGCATAGGCCAGCGCTTCGGGCAAATGACGGGTATGCGCCGAAACGCCCAACCCCGTTCCGCCAATCGCTGATCCAGCCGGCCCCCGCGGTCCGGGAAGATCGTGAAACCGCAGTGGCCGCCGCTGGTCGCTTTCGGCATAGGTTGCATAGCAATAGACGGCGGGACAAAATACCAGATCGTCGCTTTTCACCATCTGGTCATGCAGATCGATACTGTTCCAATCGAGGACCGCCGGGGCGCAGAGCGGCAGGAGGCCGCGCATCAGCGCAAGGGCTTCATGCGCCGTGCGGCGGTCGGCAAATTCGCTGGTTCGCTCCGTGGCGCATGGTTTCCCCAAGTTGGCCATCAGGGTGAAGAAGGTCATCAAGCCGTGCACGCCCTTCAATCCGATTGCGAGCCACATACTCCGCTGTCTTGCCTTTGTGCCCAGCGCCATGAGCTCCTGCCAGGTGGCTGGAACCGCTGCGTCGAGTTTCTGCATGAGATCGGGGCGCGATGCGCTGACCTGGCATGCGGCATCGACGGGCAAGGCCCAAAGCGATCCGTTCATCCGGTAGGAGTCCAACGACGGCCCGACGAAGGGATTGCCAATCCGCGCCGCGATATCATCGAGCGGCACCAGCGAACGCGATGCCGCGATGGCGCCCATGAAGGGATGATCGAGGATGATGAAATCATATTCGAGGGCCAACCCATCCACCGAGGTGAATTCGAACCCGCTGAGCGGCCGGGAGTACCAGGTGATTTCCACGTGAGGGTACCCGGTCTTGAACATGGGCATTGTCGCCAACAGCGGGTCGATGGCGCGGCGATGGTCCCAGGTCATTCCGCGCAGTCTGACAGTCGCCATAATTTTCTCCGCTTTCTCAGCGCCGTCACGGTGGTGAGCTACGGTGCAGCACTTTGCCTCTCACCGCGATTTCGACATCGACAAGGTACTTCGAAATACCTTCCAAACTCATCGTGATTCCGAGACCGGGAGCTGGCGGAAGCGTTATCTCACCATTGGCATCCGGCATGAGATGGGTTTCGGTCATGTCCCAAGCGACCGCTTTGGGGAAGAAGGGATATTCGCATAGCGTGTTCTCCTCCAGTCCGGCGAAAGGTTGCAGCGATGCCGCCAGTGCCAGATGCGAGGTGAAGGTGTGATTGACATAGGTCACTCCGCGGGCCGCGGCATAGTCGGCGACCCGCTTGGCGGGACCTATTCCGCCTATCCGGCCACAATCGATCTGCACGAATGAGACTTTGCCGTAGTCGATGAGTTGGCGGGCCATGTGGAAATTGTGGGACGCTTCGCCCCCGGCGATGCGCACCTTCCCGCTGCGGGCGGCGAGTGCCGCATAGGCGTCATAGGCGCCGCCAAGGAAAGGCTCCTCGAACCACGCGGCACCGGCGTTTTCCAGCAAGGCCAAGCGGGCCGCCGCTGCTTCCACGTCCTCGCGGAAGATCTGGCCCGCGTCGATGAGCAAGGTTCCGTCACGGCCCAGCCCTTCGCGGGCCGCCTGAAGGTGGTTTCGGTCCTCTGCCAGGCTGCCCCGGCCGAAGGGTCCCCATCCGCACTTGACGGCTCGAAAGCCTTTCTCGCGGGCCTGACGGCAACCTGCAAGCGTCTCGGCAGGTGTTTCGCCGAAAAGCTGCGAGGCATAGGGAAGCTTCGGATAAGCTTTCTTGTACCCCAGAAGTTGGTAAACGGGCGTATCGCATTTTCGCGCCAGCAGATCCCATATCGCCATCTCTATCCCAGAGAAGGTATGGGCGGCCTGCAGCAGATCCATGCATTCCATCTCGACGGCCGCCGCCAATGCGGCAATATCGCCCGGGCTGTTGATGGGTTTCCCCAGAACTACGTCGCGCAACGGTTTGCACGCGCCATGCGACATGGGACAGACATAAGCCGCGATCGATGTGAGAGGCGACGCTTCGCACTCGCCCCAGCCTGTCAGTCCGCCCGCCGCCACGCGCACCACAAGGGCGTCCTGACTGCCGTCGCCCGCATCGGTCACCACCGGCATCGACAGATAGAAAAAATCGACCGCTTCGATGTTCATGGCAAGCTTTCAGTTCACCCGAAACCGGTTGAGGGCTTCTTCGTTCAAGGTCACTCCAAGTCCCGGCGCGGTGGGCAACGGAATGCGGCCATCGATCACCGGAAGTTCAACGCTGCAAAGATCGCGGCGCAACGCCGAGTCCGCCAATTCGCGCGGCAGAAACTCGATAAAGGTGCAAGTCGGCGCCACCGCTGCCAGATGGGCGGACGCCGCGATTCCAATCGCCGACTTCCAGCAATGGGGCACCACCGCCAAGCCGCGATCGCGCGCGTGCAGCGCCACGCGCTTGGCTTCCGTCAGACCGCCGACACGTCCGACATCCGGTTGGACGACATCGACGGCCTTGGCATTCATGAATTCCAGGAACTCGAACCGGGTGTTCTGCCATTCGCCAAGTGCAATTTTCACTGGCGACGCCTGGCACAGCTTGGCATAGCCTTCCACGTCGTCGGACGGGAGTGGCGTTTCCACAAAGTAAATGTCCTCATCGGCAAACATCGCGATGGCCCGCAGGGCTTCCTTCCAGTCGGGCCAGGCATAGGCGACATCGACCATGAGCGTCATCTCGGGTCCCACCGCCTTGCGGACGTCGCGCACCATGCGGGCGCATTCACGGTCATCGGCAATCTGCAATGAATTGTGGGAGTATGGGCCTTTCAGGCAAATTTCGAGCTTGGCGGCGCGGAAGCCGAGTTTCTGCGCTGCAACGGCTCGTTCCCGGAGCACGCGGCCATAGGTTTCGAGATCGTCGCCTTCCGGCAGCAACGACGCGTAAGGCGTGATGGTGCGGTTGGTGGCTCCGCCCATCAGTTGCCAGCACGGTTTGCCTTCAATCTTGCCGCGCAAATCCCAAAGGGCCATGTCGAGTGCGCCAATGGCGCAGATACCCAGTCCGCGGCGGCCTGTCATCGCCGAGCCGCGGTACATTTTCTCCCACAAGCCTTCGACATCGCAAGGGTCGGCACCCATCAGCATCTCGGTGAGCCCAAGTCCCATGATGTGGGTTCCCCGCGCTTCGATCATGGCGCGTGCCACCCACGGGTTGGTGTCGGTTTCGCCGATCCCCATAAAGCCTTCGTCGGTGTGGATTTTCACCACGAGATTGTCCTGCGCGGATGAGCAGGCATCGGCGCGAAAATCGGGGACAAGCAATACGCAGCATTCGACCTTGGTGATTTTCATATGTCTTTCCTAATTTGTTTCTCTTCCGGCTCTTTCGGGGTAGATCGCGAGTTCAGTCAACTTGGCAAGGCTATGATGACAGCGAATGGCAAGTCCCTCTGGCGTTTCGCGCCAGGGCGGAGCCTCGCTCTCGCAGACCGGTCCGATTTGCCAGGCGCAACGGCCTGCATAGACGCAACCTGATCGTCCCGCAGTTACCCCGGAGGGATGGCGCCGGCGCGGGCGGCGGGATTTCAGCGCTGCGGGGACAGCCTCGAGCAAGGCATGGGTATAGGGATGGTAGGGGGCGGAGAATATCTGGTCGCGGGATCCTGTTTCCATGACTTCGCCGCGAAACAGGACATAGATGCGGTCGGCCAGCAGGCGCACCACGGCCAGATCGTGAGAGATGAAAAGCATGGCAATGCCGCGCTCGGTCTTCAACCGCCGCAACAGGGCCATGATGCTTGCCTGCACCGAGACATCCAGTGCCGACAGGATCTCATCGCACAGCAGCAGTTCAGGTTCGGCCATCAAGGCCCGCGCGATCGCGATCCGCTGGCGTTCGCCGCCAGAGAGCTGATCGGGGTAGCGCTCCGCATATTTCGCATCGAGCCGGACATCGGAAAGTGCTTCCATGATCCGGGTCCGTCCTTGCGCCGCCCGTTCGGGATAAAAGAACGCGAAGGGCCGGGTCAGGCTCTTGGCGACCGTGGCGCGGGGGTTGAGCGATGCATCGGGGTTCTGGAACACGTACTGGACGATCCGGCGCTGCTCGGCCGTTCGCCGCTTGACAGTGCCGGCGAGCACGTCGCCAAAAAGCTTGATCGAGCCCGCCGCCGGTACCGCCAGTCCCGCGATCGCGCGGGCAAGCGTCGACTTCCCACTTCCCGATTCGCCAACAAGGGCAACCGTTTCACCCTTGTTTACACGAAGCGAAACGTCTTTGAGCGCAGTGAAACTCCGCTTGCCATGGCCATAAACGACGGTGATGCCCTTCGCCTCCAGCAGGTCTTGCGGCACGTTCCCCAGCGTTGGCGTCAACCGTTCACCTTCCGCGGCGAGCGGAACGATGTCGTTGAGCCGCCAGCACGCGGCCTCGCGGCGCGGTCCGCAGCTCTGAAGCACCTGGACCTCGTCGAAGCACCGGGGCAGCGCATAGTCGCAGCGGGGCGCAAACGGGCATCCCCTGGGCAACGTCTCGCGCTGCAACAGGCCGCGCAATGGCCGCGCCGGCAATCCCTTGCCGTCAATGCGAGGAATTGCGCCGATGAGACCTCGCGTATAGGGATGGCGGGGGTCGGCGAACAGCTCGGCTGTGGGCGCAAGCTCCACGATGCGGCCGGCATACATCACGCCAATGCGGTCGGCCAGTTGCGAGAGCAGGCCAAGGTCATGCGTTACATAGAGCATCGACATCGACAGCCTGGCGCGCAAATCGATCAGCAGTTCGACGATCTGCTCCTGCGTCGTGACATCGAGCCCGGTTGTGGGTTCATCGAGTACGACAAATTGCGGATCGCAAGCGAGCGCCATGGCAATGCAGACCCGTTGTTGCTGCCCGCCCGACAGTTGATGCGGGTAGCGGCGTCCAAAATCCGCATCCGCCGGGAGCCCGACTAGACCGAACAGCGCATGCGCGCGTCCGGCTGCGTCACCATGACCATGGGCGGTTAGAACTTCTTCGATTTGCGCGCCGGCCCGCATGCCGGGATTGAGGGCTGTTGTCGGATTCTGCGGAACGAAACTTACCTTGGCGCCGCGCACCCGATCGAGTTCGGCACGCGACAGGGTCAGCAAATTTAGTCCGTCCAGGCTGATGGTGCCCCGATCGGTTCGCAACGCCGGATGGCGATAACCCAGCAGCTGAAGAGCGACCGTCGATTTGCCGCAGCCCGATTCGCCGACGAGGCCCAACACCTCGCCTCGTTCCACCTTGAAACTGACATCCTCGACAACCCGGCGCCAGCCCAGGCCCTGGCGATAGGACACTGTCAGGCCGGTCACATCGACCAATGGGTCAGGCGCGATCGAATTCACTGGGTTCCAAGCTTTACGGTTCGGCCCAAGACGCGCGCGAGGCCTTCCGTGAAGAGATTGAGACCGACAACGAGAGAGGCGAGGGACAGGCCGGGCCCCAATACCGTTGACGGTGATATGATGATGAGGGCGCGATTTTCGCTGATCATCAGCCCCCATTCCGGCGTCGGTGGCCGCAAACCGAATCCGAGGAAGCCAAGAGATCCTATCAAGACGGGCGCATACCCAGCCCGCAGCGCAAACTCGACCAGCAGAACACCGGTTGCATTGGGCAGAAGCTCGCGGCGCATGACGGACCAGGCCCCTTCACCGCGCAAGCGCGCCACTGTCACAAAATCGCGCGTCGCGATATCGACTGCCGCCGCGCGCGCCATGCGCGCGATGCGCGGCGCATAGACCAGGGCAACAACCAGAACGATGAGGACGGGATTTCCGGAATAGTCGGTGCCGGCTGCGGCAATTGCGATGAGTGCGAGGACCAGGAAAGGTATGCTGATCAGGGCCTCCAGAAAGCGCTGGATCACCTCATCGATCCAGCCGCCAATGTAGCCTGACAGCAGACCGATGATGGCGCCGACGACGAGTCCCAGAAGCGTGCCAGACAGAGAGAGCAAGATGACAACGTGGCTGCCATGGACGACGCGGCTGAACACGTCGCGGCCCAGTTGATCGATGCCGAAAGGATGGGCAAGGCTCATTCCCGCCAGCGGCGGCCCGGCGCCCATCTGCGAAAACCCGTAAGGCGCCCACCATGGACCGGTGATCGCCACCGCAACGTGCAGAAGCAGAATGATGCTGCCGAGCCGGAAGCTGAGCGGCATTTGCCGCCACACGGCGACGAGGCCCGCCCTGGCCTGTGGCGCCGCTGCAAGTAGGATGTCCGCGTCGCTCATGATCTAGGAGGTTCGCAGCCGGGGATTGAGCAGGATGGCGGCGATATCGGCCATCAGGTTCGCGGCCACATAGACGAGACGCGGCATCGAAGTAGCGACGCACGATCATCAACGCTGGAGAGCCCGCGTCGACCTTCAGTTCGTCGGCCAGCTTCGCCGGC
>JANNSP010000242.1:0-5120 GCA_031402975.1 Hyphomicrobiales bacterium | reverse complement strand
ATCACATGCGCTGGTTCGAGAACTATCTGCCTACGGACGGTTCGGTCAGGATCCACCGCTATGACATGGGGCTCGTGGGCCTGTCGATCGCCGGGCCCAAGTCGCGCGACGTGCTGCGGGCCTTGACCGACGAGGATGTGTCGAACGCCGCGTTCAGGTTCATGGATCATCGCGCCATGGATATCGGCAACTGTCCCGCCCTCATCAACCGCGTCACCTATACCGGCGATCTGGGCTATGAAATCTGGGTCAAGCCGGAATATCAGCGGCGGCTCTATCAGGAGATCATGCGGGCGGGAGCGGCGCATGCAATCGCCAATTTCGGCATGCGGGCGCTGTTGTCGATGCGGCTGGAGAAAAACTTCCCTACCTGGTACCGCGAACTCCGCCCGATCTATGGCGGTTTCGAAGCGGGTCTCGACCGCTTCATCGACTTGACCAAGAACGATTTCATCGGCCGCGACGTGGCGATGGAGGAGAAGCGCACCGGCGGCAAGCTCCGGCGTGTCTCCTTCACGGTCGAGGCCGGCGACGCCGACGTTCTGGGCGACGAGCCGATCTGGCACGATGGCAAGGTCATCGGCTGGGTCACGTCGGGAGGCTACGCGCATTATGTCGACCGCTCGATGGCGCAGGGTTATGTGCCGAAGGAACTCAAGGGCGAGATGGCGCATGGCGCATTCGAGATCGAGATTATCGGCGAGAAGCGGAAGGCGACGATCATCACGGAGCCGCTGTTCGATCCGGAGGGGAAGCGGATGCGGGGCTAACCCGCTCGCCCGTAAAATCCGATCTGGTCTTCCCTGGTGAAGACGACGCCGGGGCGGTCGAAGTAGGAGAAGACCGCGACGATGCGCTCGCGGTTGCCACGCACGGTCGAGACCTTGTGCGCGGTGTTCTTGCCGCGGAATACGTTGAGCGTTCCAGCTTTCAGCCTCAGCGTCTTGACCTCTGTATCCTCGCCCCGCAACAGGCGGGCGACGCCATCGTAGTTCGGATCATCGTCGCGGCGCAGGTCGCTGCGATAGACGAATTCGCCTCCCTCTTCGGGAGATTGCAGCAACAGGGTTGTGGTGAATTCGCTGCGGTCAAAATGCCAGTTCAGCGCCTCGCCGTCGCGATAGGACATGACGTTCACCCGCGCCAGGCCGTCGCGCATCGGAAAGAGCGCATCCTTGTCCATGGTGGCGGCGAGGAATGAAATGAAGGGCGCCCATTCGTAAATCCACAAGGGCACCGACTGGGAAATCTGGTCGGCACAAACCGTATGATTGATCGTCTCGGTGAGCCTGAGGGCCGGATGATCTGCGGCAAGCCCCGGGATGTCTTTCCTGAAGTAAATATTGTGCATGCGCTTGTGCGTGAAGGACTTCGTGTCGATCACCGGGCGGAGTTCCGCGATCGCCTTGTCGAGCGCATCCGGTTTTACCAGACCCTCGAGATTAAACATGCCCTCGCGCGCGAGATCGGCTTGGCAGCGGTGCACAAGTGCCGCCCATTCCGGCGTACCAGGACGATCAAGCGGATAGCGGTCGAGCTCGAGAATGTGGCGCATCATGGTCCTCCTACCGTAGACGCAAACTTGACATTACCGGAACCGCGGCAATCCCGAAACTGTTGTCGTGCCTCATAAAAACAATTTCCAGGGACCGATTGTGCCGGTCGTCATGTGGCTGACGAATATTCGAGCGCGGCATCGGACAGCCACTCCCACACGCTTATGGCGAAGGTGCGCATGGCGTAGAGTTCGAAGCGGGTTTCGCCGATGCAGTGGACGGTGACCGGCGTGTGGTGGAGGCCGGTCTGGGCGAACATTCCGGGGGTGAAACTGCTAACGTGGAAATCGAGCGGGATGCCTTTTGCCAGAACGTCTCGGGCGGGGGCGCCTTCGAGATAGATGCGGGTGCGGCTGTGGGAGAGCGGCGTGAGTTTGCAATCGGCGGAGACTTGCGGGGGCGCTTCGCCGATGAACCAGAATTGGCTGGGGCTGATGCGGAAGATGGTGTGGCCGTCACGCGAGAGGGCAGTGCCGACGTTTTTCGGCAGCTTGCCGCCCATGTCTTTGTCGGTTCCCGCGATCTGCGTGAGGGTGAAGCCGCGCACTTCGCCCATCCTCAACACATCGCTGATGTAAGGTGCCGCGGTTGCGAGCGCCGATTTTCGCTCAAGCATGGAGGCGGGCTCCTTCGCGGTCGATGAAATGCGGCGAGACGATGCGGGCGCGGGCCTCTTCGTTTTTCAAGGGATAGGCGCAGACGATCTCCTCGCCTTCGTGTTTCAGCCCACCCTGATAGAGTCCGAGGGCGATGAACTTTCCCAGTTCCGTCGACCAGGTGACCGAGGTGATGTAGCCGCGGCCGTGGCCCTTGATCTCGTCGCTCACGGAAAACAGGATGGCGCCGCCCCTGAGTTTCTTGTCCGGCTCCAGAAGCTCGATGCCGACCAGGCTCCAGCGCTCCGGGTTCTGCAGATTTTCGCGGAAGCGCAATTCCTTGCCGATATAGGCCTTGTCCTTTCCGGCCATGCGGCCGAGGCCGAGATCGTCGAGCGTGTTGCGGTGATCGAGTTCGAGTCCCGCGACGTGGCCCTTCTCGATGCGGAGGCTGGCGAGCGCTTCCAGGCCATAGGGTTTGATGCCGAGGGGTGCGGCTACCGCGAGGATGTGCTCCCACAGCGCAATCGCATAGTCAGCAGGCAGATGAATTTCGTAAGCCAGCTCGCCCGAGAAGGAGAGGCGCAACAAGCGCACCGGCACGCCGTCGTGGTTGATTTCGAGGCAGCCCATATAGGGCAGGTTTTCGTTCGACACGTCGGCCGACGGAAACGCCAGCCGCAGCGCGTCGCGCGATTTCGGCCCCGACAGCGCCATTCCGGCCCATTCATCGGTGAGCGAACAGACCGATACGTCGAGATCCGTCCAGTGCAGTTGCAGGAGATATTCGAGCCACGACATGACTTCGCCCGCCTGCGCCGTGGTCGTCGTCAGGTAGAAATGGTTGTCGCCCAGACGCGTGGTGGTGCCGTCGTCCAGCACCACGCCGTCGTCGTTGAGCATGACGCCGTAGCGGGCGCGGCCCACGGGCAGCTTGGCGAAACCATTCACGTAGACTCGGTTGAGAAATTCGGCGGCGTCGTTCCCCTGAATGTCGATCTTGCCGAGCGTCGAGACATCGGCGAGGCCCACGCCCTGGCGCACCAGTTCCATTTCACGGACATAGGCGGTTTCGGGCGAAGGCCCGGCCCATGCGTAATACCAGGCGCGGAGCCACGGCCCCGCTTCGATGAACGTCGCGCCATTGGTCTGGTGCCAGTCATGCAGCGGCGACAGGCGGGTGGGGCGGAAGTGATGGCCGATGCTTCGCCCCGCCAGTGCTCCCATGGTGATGCCGGTATAGGGCGGGCGGAAGGTGGTGGTGCCGGCCACCGTCAGCGGCACGTCGCGCAAGCCCGCCATGATGGCGAGCGCGTTGATGTTCGAGGTCTTGCCCTGGTCGGTGCCCATGCCGAGTGTCGTATAGCGCTTGAGATGCTCGACCGAGCGGTAGCCTTCCTCATGCGCCACGCGAATGTCGTTGGCGGTCACGTCGTTCTGAAAATCGACGAAGGCCTTGCCCTTGGAAATAGCTGGCGGAGTCCAGACCGGCTGAATGGAATAGGGTTCTTCCGCGTTAGTGTCACGCGATGTGCCGGTTTGTGCGGCGAAGCCCGCCGCCTCGGCCGCGCTCACGCCAGCCGCCGCGCCTTCGGCGATGGACGCGGCCAGACCGAATGTGCCCATCACAGCACCGGCGCCGAAGTGGCCTGGCGCAAATCCACCGGGCACGAAGGCGGCGATCCTCTCGTCGTATCTGGGCTTGATGCCGCCATGCGAGGTCAAATGCACGGTGGGCGACCAGCCGCCCGACATCGCCAGCACATCGCATTCGAGCGTCGCCGCATGAGCGCCCGACAGCCGCACGCGAGAAACCGCCCTGCCGCCTTCGACTTGGGCGATGCCGGTGCCGGGGAAGATGACGACATGGGCTTCCGCGGCGCGCGACAGGATGGCGGGTTCGATCCGGCTGCGGTGATCGGCGACCGCGACCGCGATGCCCGCCGCCGCGAGATCGAACACGGTTCGATAGGCGCTCGAATTGTTGGTGACGATGACGGCGCGGGATTGGGGCGCGACGGCGAAACGGTGGAGATAGGTTTGAACCGCCGAGGCCAGCATGACGCCAGGCCGGTCGTTGTTTGGAAACACCAGCGGCCGTTCGAGCGCGCCCGTCGCCATGACGATGGATTTGAAGCGGAGGCAGGTGACGATCTGCCGTGGCTCTCCCTTGGCCGGATCAGGCCGCAGATGATCGCGCCGCTCCACCAGCACGGCAAGGTTGCCGTCATACAGGCCCTGCACGGTGGTCCGTGTGCGGAGGATTTCGGCTGGCAGCGATTCCGCCTCCGAGACGAACGAGTCCTGTTCGGCCAGGATAGTGCGGGCGGCGCTCCGGCTCGCGGCAATTGCCGCAGCCCGCCCGGCGGGGCCGGCGCCCACGATGAGAACGTCGCAGAATTCGTGACGGGTTTCGTAGCGGTCCGGGTCCTTGTCGAATGTCCCGGTTCCGAGTCCGGCGGCCCGGCGGATGAAGGGCTCGTAGAACATCCAGGAGCCTTTCGTGGGGCCCATGAAGGTCTTGTAGTAAAAGCCTGACTGCAGCAGGGGTGCCGCCAGCGAAGTCAGCGCCATCAGGTCGAATTGCGGCGAGGGCCAGGCGTTCTGGCTCCGCACGATGAGACCTTGGGTCAGGTCCGTCATGGTGGCGAGGGTGTTGGGTTCGGAACCCACCGTGAACAGGCCGTTCGGTTCCTCGACGCCCGCCGACACAATCCCGCGCGGCCGGTGATATTTGAAGCTGCGGCCGATCAGCACCTGGTTGCTGGCGAGAAGGGCTGAGGCCAGGGTGTCGCCCAAGAAACCGGTGAGGGGCTTGCCGTCGAAGGTGAAGCCGACAGGCGCGGCGCGGTCGATCTGGCCGCCGGAGAGAAGACGGCGGAAGGTCATGAGTCCTTCTCCCCTTGGGAGAAGGAGGGATCCATGCCGTCAGGCATGGGAGGATGAGGGGATGCGCTGCCTGCAATTG
>JANNSP010000241.1:0-11687 GCA_031402975.1 Hyphomicrobiales bacterium | reverse complement strand
ACTGACTGGGATGCCGGCTGGTTCTTTGCGCTCGGCGCTGAATATGCCTGGAGCGCCGATCCCACCGTGCGGGCCGGCGTCGCCTACGAGATTTCACCGGTTCCCGACTCGACGCGGGGACCGGCGCTCCCCGACAACGACCGCTACTGGGTGTCGGCGGGCTTGAGCCACCAGCTTCTCGACTGGGTCACGATCAATCTCGCTTATACCCACATATTCTTCGAGGATGGCGACGTCGCTCTGCCCGGCGCATTGTTCGCGACATTCGAGCAGTCCGCCGACAGCGTGGCGCTTTCGGCCACCCTCGACTGGTGACCTTGCAGCGGCTTCCGGCCTTCAGCGATATCGAAGCCGCAGCGGTAAGGCTTGCCGGACTGGCGGTCCACACACCCGTCTTGGAAAATCAGACCCTCAACGCCCTGACCGGCGGCCGCATCCTGATCAAGGCCGAGTGCCTGCAGCGCACCGGATCGTTCAAGTTCCGCGGCGCCTGGAACTGCATCTCCCGGATCGATCCCGACAGCGCGCCCGGAGGTGTCGTGGCGTTCTCGTCGGGCAATCACGCGCAAGGGGTCGCAGCCGCCGCGAGATTGCGGGGTTTCGCGGCACTCATCGTGATGCCGGCCGATACGCCCGAGATCAAGAAGACCAACACGCTGGGCTATGGGGCGGACATCGTCACCTATGACCGAAGGACCGAAAACCGCGAGGAGATCGCCGGGCGGATCGCAGGCGAGCGCCGGGCGACGCTGGTGCCGCCGTTCGAGCATCCCGACGTCATCGCGGGCCAGGGCACGGTCGGGCTGGAACTCGCGGGCGAAGCGCACGGCCTCGGCGTGGTGCTGGACGACGTCTTGGTCAATTGCAGCGGCGGCGGCCTGACCGCCGGAATAGCACTGGCAATGGAGCATCTGTCGCCCAGGAGCGTGGTGCATACGGTCGAGCCGGAAGGCTTCGACGATCACGCCCGCTCGCTGGTCTCGGGCCGGCGCGAGACCAATCCGGCAACCGGTGGTTCGATCTGCGACGCGCTGCTGTCGGCCAAGCCTGGGGAAATAACCTTTGCGATCAATCAATCCCGGCTGGGACCAGGGCTGGTGGTCACCGAAGACGAGGTGTGCGAGGCCATGCGCTTTGCCTTCGAGACGCTCAAACTTGTGCTTGAGCCGGGCGGGGCGGCGGCCCTAGCGGCGGTCTTGGCGGGCAAGATCGAAACGCGCAACCGCGTGGTGGGCGTGATCGCCTCGGGCGGAAATGTCGATCCGGAACTGTTCTGCCGGATCCTCAGCCGGCAGCGGCCAATTCGTTCTGCAGCGGGATGACCGGTTCCTCGCCCGCCGCGTGCCGGATGATGACGATGCGGTTCTTGGCGGGCGGCGTTTCGGTCACCAGTTGAACCGGCGGCACGGCCCGCAGCACCGGCGCGGGTTGGGGTGCTGCGTCCTCGAACTCGTCTTCGTCGCCGGCGAAGTATTTGAGCTGGTCGGCGGTGGGCGCCACGGGGCGGCCCAATCCGGCAAAGCGGTGCCGGAACAGATCGTGGTTGAGAGCGACGAGGCGGACGGCATCCGCCTCGCTCGCCAGCGCGGCCTGGGTATCCTGGTTTTCCAACTCCCCGGCGATGCGGCGGAGCGCGTCCGACCGCGACATCAGTTCGCGGGCGGCCGACTGCATGTAGTCGAGCGCGTCGTCGGGAGGCCTCGACGATGTGGAGGGAACGAGAACGGCTTCGAGCCGCTTCAGCGCCTCGAAAATGCCGGCGGTGTCGGCCGATTTCTGGCGCCTGGCATGTTCGGCCAGAAACCAGCGGCCGCGCTCCGTCTCCATGACGGCCTTTTCGATCGTCTCATAGGTCTCGGAAGGATTCTCACGGCCGGGGTCCGCGACACAACTCGACATACGCATACTCCACCGGGAGTACTGCACAACAGGCTGGGCTCCCAGGGACGACTATCGCGGAAACAGGTGAATCTTTGGTTTAAAATGGAGACGATCCTTCAGCCCCACAATTCGCGGGGCGGAGGTTCCATGCGGCTGCCGGAATAGATGATGCCGGGCACCCGGTCTTTCACCAGGAGGAAGGGGCCGTCAAGGTCGGTCAGGCTGCCCAGTTGTGCCACCAGCATGGCGGGCGCCATGGCCAGCGACGTCGACAGCATGCAGCCGGTCATGATGGTGAAGCCCTGGCGGCGCGCCTCGCGGGCAAGGTCGAGTGCCGCTGTCAGCCCGCCCGCCTTGTCGAGCTTGATGTTGATCGCGTCATATTTGCCAAGCAGCGCCCGGAGGCCGTCACGGTCATGGACCGATTCATCGGCGCAGATCGAAACGGCGCGATCCAGTCCGCGCAACGCCTCGTCTTGACCGGCAGGCAAGGGCTGTTCCACCAGTTCGACGCGGGCCTCGGCGCAGACGGCGAGGAGACGGGGCAGCATTTCAGCGGTCCAGCCCTCATTGGCATCGACGATCAGCCGGCACTGGGGCGCTGCGTCGCGGACTAGCCGCAGCCTTTTCTCATCGCCCTCGCCGCCCAACTTCAATTTCAGCAGGGGCCGGGCGCTCGCCTGGCGCGCCGCCATGCCCATGTTCTCCGGCGTATCGAGAACCAGCGTATAGGCCGTGACCAGGGGCTCAGGCGGAGCCAGCCCCGCAAGCCTCCACACCGGCGTGCCGGTCAGCTTCGCCTCCAGATCCCACAACGCGCAATCGAGCGCATTGCGGGCGGCGCGGGGCGTCACCAGGTCCGGAACGTCCTTGCGAGCGCAGCCCCGCTCGATCCGTTCCCGGGCGCCTTCAAGTGCCGCCATGACTTGCGGGATCGATTCCTCGTAGCGGGAATAGGGCACGCCTTCGCCCCGCCCCTTGACGCCGTCTTGCTCCAGTTCGACCACCACGACTTCGGCGGAGGTCTTGGCTCCACGCGAAATCCTGAAACTGCCGGCACTCGGCCAGCTTTCGTGGATAACCCGGAGCCGTGGCAAGACCAGCGTCCGCTATTGCGGCTTGATATGCCCCGTCGCCTCGCCCAGCATCACATAGATGCGGCCGGACTCGGACGCGAGGCTGGCTTCGACCAGAGTGTCGCCCTGGGGTTGCGCGCTCATCGTATCGAGCAGGCGTTCGAAAATCCGCACATACTCATCGGCCCTGTCGCGCACCCGCCGATCGGTTCCATACAGGCTTTTCAGAACCTGTGAGAGCTTGCCGCCGCGGCCCTCATAGAGCCGGTGCGTATAGACATGGCGCTCGCCGCCCGCATATTTCTGTTCGAGCTCGCGCGGCAGATTGCCGTCAATCGATTCGACCAGGTCGCGCGCCGCGATATTGAGTTTGTCGACCAGCCCCTCCACTTCCCGCGACAGGGCCGCCGGCCTTGCCGCCGCCGCCGGACCGGCCGGACCACGGTTGCGCGGCGAGGGGATTTCGCCTGGTTCGTTGCGCGGCGCCAATCTGGACTGCCCGCCCGAAGCGGCAAGCTGCGGTACAGGCGAACCGCCCATGTCGGCCCGTGCCGTCTCCCTCATCTGGCGCGGCAGCACCGCTCCCGGCCCCGAAACTTCGAGATTTCCGGTCTGGCGCTTAACCACATCGGCCAGCGCGTTGAGAGCCGCGATCTGGTCCGCCACCACGCGCCGCATGGCGTCGGCATTGCTGCGGGTTTCTTCAGGAAGATCGAGAATGGCGCGCTTCAATTCGCTCCGCGCGTTGTCGATGTCCTTCACCACCTGCTGGGCGGTGATCCGCATGTCCTGTGCGGTCTGCTGGAAATCGCTGGCCGTCGCCGACAGCATTTCGCTCATCGATTGCATGGCGCGCTCATGCTGTTCACGCAGGATGCGCGAGGCCTGGGCGATTTGGTCGCCGGAGCCCGCTTCCAGCTTGCCGATTTCCTGTTCGAGGTTTTGCGCCGCGGCATTCGTCTGTTCGGAAATGATGCGGCCGATCTCCTTGGCCCGCGACTCGGACGAGGCCAGCGATTCCTCGATCAGGTTCATGTAGCTGGTCATCACCGCATCGATGTCGTTGGCGCGTTTTCCCGCGTCGCCGATCAGGCTGTCGAGCGCGTCCTTGCGGTTGACCAGCACGCGTTCCATCTCGTCGTTGAACTTGTCGACCGAGCGCTCGACCAAAGCAGAGACGTCGTCCAGCCGGTCGGAAATCCGGGTTCCCGTCACTTCCAGCTTGCCGGTGAGCTGCATGGAAATGCCTTCCAGGCGCTCATCGATCACCGTCGCCGCCGTCGAAAGCTGGTCGGCGAGGTAGGTATTGGCGGTCTCGACATGGCGGGAGAACTTGCGATGCGCCTCGTCGAGCCTGCCGGCGGTGGTGCCCGATGCCGTATCGAGTTCGCGCACCGCCTTGTCGATCCGGTCGATGAGGAGGCCGGTATCCTTTTCCAGGCGGCCGGTGATCTCCATCCGGGTTTCGCCGAGGCCGTCGGCGAAGGCATCGCTCGCCTTGCCGAGATCGGTGAGGATCTGCGAACTCGCGGTGTCGATGATCTCGGCGAATTTCGTTCCCGTGCCTTCGAGGCGCCCCGAAATGTCGCCGGTCACGCGTTCGAGCAGGGCGGACGCCACGTCGAAGCGCTGGCCGAGATCGCGCGCCGTGGTGTCGATGCGCGAGAACATGTTGAAGCCGGCATGATCGAGTTGTGCCGTCACCTCGTTCGAGGTCTTTTCCAGGCGCTGGGACATCAGCGCATTGGCCTCGGTCACCTGGCGCGTGACCTTGACCGCGGTTTCGGCGAACGCGTTGGTCATGTCGGAGGCGGAGCCATCGAGCTGTTCGGTCATCATGCGCGTATTGGCGCTGAACAGGGAGGATAGCTCGGTCGTCGTCTTGTCGAGCTGCTCCGACATGACGCGGGTGGTGGAATCGAACAACCCGGAAAGCTGCGAGGTGGCCTGGCCGAGTTTCGCGTCGAGCCGCGAGGCCGTCGTTTCCAGCAGGCCGCCGAGTGCCTGCGAGGACTGGTCGAGTTGCTCGGAGAGGGAAACCGTCACCGACGAGACCCTGTCCGTCACCTCGCCCGCCGTCGCGTTGATGTGGTCGGTGATCCGGACCGCGGTGTGCTCGATCTGGCCGGTCATGGTGAGCGACACCTGCTCCAGCCGTTTGTACAGCGTGTTGGCGGTCGATTCGAGCTGGCCCGACATGCCCGACGTCGTGCTGTCGAGGCGGCTGTAGAGCTGATGCGTGGTTTCCTCGAGGCGCGAGGTCATGTCGGCCGACGAGCGGTCGAGCAGGCCGAACAGTTCGTCGCGCGCCTTGCCCAGCTTGTGCACGAAGTCGCCCGATACGTTGATCAACTTGTCGGTGACGAGCCCGCCCGAGTTCTCGATGTTGTGGGCCAGCGCTATCCCTGAATCCTGCATCTGGCGGCCGACGATGTCGGAGGTCTCTTTCAGATGGGCGGAGATCGTTCCGCTGGTGTTGACCAGGAGATCGTTGAGAGTGGTGCCCGCCGCCTGCATCTGGCCGGTGATGCCGCTCGCCGTCTGTTCAAGCCGCGAGGCGACCGTGCCGGATGCGTCGGCGATCTTGGAGGAAACGGAGCTGACCGTGGCGTTCATGTGCCCGTACAGCCGCTCGGCGGCGCCGTCGATCCGGTTTTCCAGCTCTTCGGCCGACCCGCCGACAAGCGTGTTGAAGCGGTTGGCGGCTTCGTTCAACTGGGCCGTGGCGCCGTCGGCCGCCGAAGTCATTTGACCATGCACTCGCTCCGCGGCGCTGCCGATGCGCGATTCGAGTTGCACGGCGGTCGTGCCGATCAGCGACTGGAAGCTGCCCGACGACTCGTCGAGCCTGCCAACTGCGGCCGACACCGCGGCGGTCATGTCTTCGCGGAGGCGGCCCGACGATCCGTCGATCCGGGCCGACAGCGCCTGCGCCGCCGCGCCGACCACGGTCTCGACATGGCTCGAGGTTTCGCTGAAGCGCGACAGCGCGCTGGCGATGCTGTTGTCCAGATGGCCGACAAGCTGGCCCGATACCTCGTTGATATGGCCGGTGAGAAGTCCGGAGGCCTCGCCCAGCGTCGACTGGAACAGCGCCGCGGTCTCGTTGATGCGCCGGGTCGAGATGTCGTTCTGCTGGTCGATGGCGGCCAGGATCTGGGTCGCCGTGTCGGTCACTTTCGCAATCGAGGACTCGCTGCGTTCGCCGAGCGCTCCCAGAATCCGCGACGCCGTTTCATCCACCCGGCCGGTCACGTAATTGGCCTGCTCGTCCACACGGCCAAAGACCGTGTGGGCGGTTTCATCCAGGCGCGAGACGATGGTTTCGGCTTTGCCGGTGATGTCGTCGAAGAGCTTGGAGGTGGTTTCCTCGATGCGGCCGGCCAAGCCGGAGCCGGTGGCATCAAGCTGGTTCAGGAGATGCGCGGAGGTCTGGTCGAGGCTGGCGAGCAACTGTCCGCCGGCGCTGTTGAACTGCTCCGCCACGGTGTTGACGGCCTGGTCGACGCTCGCGGCCAGGTCAACCGTCGAGCGGTCGAGGAAGCCGACGATCTCCGAGCGGGCGTAGGCAACCTTTTCGAGATAGTCGGCCGACACCGCCTGCAGGCCATCGGTCACCAGAACCCGGCTCTGGTCGATCTGCTGGCCCACGGTCATGCCCGAGCGCTCGATCAATCCCGCCACTTCGTTGGTGGTGGCCTTGAGGTGATAGGAGAGGTTGCCGCCGGTCGTCTCGATGATTTCGGCCAGATCGGCGGTGGTCTGCCTGATCTGGTCGGACGATGCGACGGTGGCGCGTTCGATGCTGCGGCCGATTTCCTCGTTGATGCCGGTAAGCTGGTCGGTGCTGAGGCGCACCGCCTGCACGATTTTGGCTTCCATGCCCTCGACGCTCCGGCCGAAACTTGTGGACTCGTCGTTGAGCAGCCCGGCGGCTTGCGACAATCCCTCGATCTGGCCTTGCAGATGACGCGAGAAATCCTGCAATTCGCCGATCAGCGTCCCCGACATCCGCTCCATCTGGGTGGTCTGGCTGCCGATCTCGTCACCGGCGGCGGCGGCCCGGCTCGCCACCTCGTCGATGGTCATAGCGAGATTGTTGGTGGTGTCCTTCAGGCCGGTCTCGATCTTGGCCAGCGTCGCCTGCGCCGTGCCGATGACCGCTTCCAGGTTGTGGGTGTTGGTTTCCATCCGGGTGAGAAGCGGATTGGTGTCGTTATTGATGATAAGGCCCGCCTGGTGCAGCGCCGAGCGCTGGTTTTCGAGGCCGCTCACCAGGTTGCGGATGCGGTCCTCGTTGCCGCCGAAGGCGCGTTCGATCGCGGCGATTTCCTTGTGGACGATTTCCTCCAGCACGGTGGCGCGCTGCACCGCATGCTCGACGCCGCCGACCAGGAGATCGACTTCCGAGCGCACCGCCTGGGCAATGGTGGTCAGGCCCTCGGTCGCGATGTCGTGCGGCCTGACCAGCCGCATCGCCGACTGCATCAGCACTTCCGAGACCTGGCGCAATTGCGAGGCGCGCCACAGGAAATAGGCGGTGACCCAGATGATGCCGATCGGCAGGATGAGCAGCGAGATGGCCCGCATCGTATCGGGGAGCGCCTGGCCGTCGAGGGGCGCCGCGGCATTGAACAGGCTGTTGGAGAACACGAAGAACCAGCCCGCCACCCAGGCGAGCGCTATGGCGAAAGCGACATAATAGGGCGCATAGGAGGGTGGCCGCCGGAGCTTGGCCAGCATCATCGACGTGCCGGGGTCGTTTTCATTGGCGGGGCGGGCGCGCAGCGGGGGCGCATCGGGAGCCCGCGCCATGTCGCGGCGCGGCGGCGCATCGGGAATATCGGCGGCGCCCTGGCGCTTGTCGCGGCGTTTCGTCTCGTTGGTATTGGCCATGCTTTTACCCGCAATCCCCTGGTTTCGACCGAGGTGGCCTTACAAAGCCATCCTCATGGCCTTTCTGTGAACTCGCCCCGTTCACCGCCCAGGCCCCCGTTGTCCTACACGATAGACCATCGGGAGTCCCGCTTGAACCCGCCTGACAGGCCCATCGGGGTTTATGTTAAAGTTTGGTTAAAATCATGGAGTCAATTGAAATGATTCGGGAAATTCCTGGCTAACCGCGTTGATTCACGGCTTTGCAGCACCAGAGCGGCTAGATTCCGGTCGTGCGGGGCGGAAAGAGTGTGTCAAATTGAGCGGCCAGACAATTTCTCAAGCCAGTCCCCCGGTTCTCGACCGTGAGCATCTGTCACGTTACACCATGGACAGCGAGGAGCTTGAGCGCGAGATCGTCGGACTTTTCCTGACCCAGCTCCCGTCCATCGTGGACCTGCTGAGAGGAGCGGCCGACGAGGCGGAGTGGCGCTTTGCCAGCCACACCTTGAAGGGTTCGGCGCTCGCCATGGGGGCGGCCCGCATCGCGGAAATCGCCAAGCAACTCGAATCGACCATGCCGCCCGGCAGCGAGGATTCCAGGCTGGTGCTGATGTCGGTGCTTGATCGCGAAATCACGCTTTTCCGCCAGGAAGTGGCCGACCTGCATCGCTGAGCCGGGCGCTCGCGCCGAGAGTTGTGTTTTGCCCGGCGATCCCCTAGATAGCCGTTCGAAAAAACGAACGCATTGATCGGTCGGTGGGATGGCGAAAATAACCTATATCCAGCATGACGGCTCGGAACAGACCGTCGACGGCCTGCCGGGCCTGTCGGTCATGGAAACCGCGGTCAAGAACATGGTGCCGGGGATCGATGCAGATTGCGGCGGGGCCTGCGCCTGCGCCACCTGCCATGTCTATGTCGAGCCGGACTGGAAGGACCGGACGGGGGCGCGCAGCGCCATGGAAGAGGACATGCTCGACTTCGCCTTCGATGTCCGCGACACGAGCCGCCTGTCGTGCCAGATCAAGATCACCCCCGGCCTCGACGGTCTCCGGGTCCGCGTTCCCGAAAAGCAATTCTAGTCCGGAGCAGATCGATGTCCGATGTCATTTCCACCGATGCGGTGATCATTGGGGCTGGACCTTGCGGGTTGTTCGCGGTGTTCGAACTGGGCCTGCTCGATATCAAGTGCCAGGTGATCGATATTCTCGACCGGCCGGGCGGGCAATGCGCCGAACTCTATCCGGAAAAACCCATCTACGACATTCCGGCGCTGCCGATCGTCACCGGCGGCGAACTCACCTCGAAACTGATGGAGCAGATCAAGCCGTTCAAGGCGGAATTCCATTTCAACCAGATGGTCACCGACCTCACGAAACTCGGCGACACGGATTTCGAGTTAAGGACCGATGGCGGCCTGGTGTTTCGCTCGAAGGTCGTGGTGATCGCCGCGGGGGGTGGCTCGTTCCAGCCCAAGAAGCCGCCCATTCCGGGGATCGATGCCTATGAAGGCACGTCGGTCCATTATTCGATCAAGAAGATGGAAGCGTTGCGCGGCAAGGATATCCTCATCGTCGGCGGCGGCGACTCAGCACTTGACTGGACGCTCAACCTGCAACCGCTGGCCAAAAGCCTGACGCTGCTCCACCGCCGCGACGATTTCCGCGCCGCTCCCGACAGTGTCAAGAAAATGCGCGACCTGGTGGCGGCGGGAAAGATGGAATTCAAGCTAGGTCAGGTGACCGGCCTTTCGGGCGAGGGCGGCGTGTTGTCTTCGGCGACGGTCAAGGGCCCCGAAAGCAATTACGACATCGCCTGCAATGCCATGCTGCCGTTCTTCGGCCTCACCATGAAACTCGGCCCCGTGGCCGGCTGGGGGCTGAACCTGCATGAAAATCTCATCCCCGTCGACACCGCCAAATTCGAAAGCTCCGTGCCCGGAATATTCGCCATCGGCGACATCAACACCTATCCGGGCAAGCTCAAGCTCATTCTGTCGGGCTTCCACGAAGCAGCGCTGATGGCGCAGCAGGCCTTCCGCTACAAGAATCCGGGCGAACGTCTGCTGTTCCAGTATACGACATCGAGTTCAAGCCTCCAGAAGAAGCTGGGGGTTTCCTAGCGGATCACATCGCAGACGCGTGGGCGTGGCCCCGGCTTTCAGTCAGAACGAAACCATGCTATCTCGAAAGCGCCGCAGCTCTTGCCTTATGAGGTTTATTCATGCCACTCCACCGAAAAGCCTTGGCATTTTTTGCCGCAGTGAGTACGTTTTCCGTTGTTTCAACCACCGCCCAGGCGGCGGACTATCACGTATACCGGAGTATCAACTGTGGAGCCAACCCCTGCTACATTTCATTTCCCTTTCCGTCGCCAGGGAAAACATTGACGCTGAAGAACTTCTCCTGCTACCTGAGAATGCCCCAGTCGAGCGATCTCTACGGCGCGCAGCTCCTGAGGCACAGTTTCGGTTTCCCCCTTGTTGCGATTACGCCCTCGCTTTATAAACAGAATACAGTGAGGACCTCCGCGACTGTCCTCGAAGACGTCTTCGTCTCAAATGACACGATCCATGCTGTTGTCTCTGGCTACGATTATTTCCAAGCCTATGCGGAAGCGCGCAATGGCAGCACCGGTGCGGTGGGCACGATTTCGCAATTTGCCTGCCATATCAGCGGAACGCTCACGCCTTGAGAATCAGCCGCCGCAACCGGCCGAGATAACGTTCCGCATGCGGAAGAAACTGGATGTGGTGTAGAACATTATCATCGCACTCGCTTTGTCATCGCCGGATTTATTCCGGCGACCCATCGGAAGACGAGGTCGAGCGCTTGGCAATTGCACACTGGGACCCCGGGACAAGCCCGGGGAAGACAAAGGGTAGGGGTTGATCGAAGAGCGGTTCTTGCTACTCCAGCTTCTTCCGCCTGAGCCTCTTCCGTTCAATCGCCAGCGTTTCCTTCCGGTTCGGCCTGCCCAGCATCTTGCGGAAGCCGTCGCGGCGCTCGTGCACCGAGGCGATGGCAAGCCCCATCGGCAGGCCCGCTTCGACGAGGATGGCCTCGCCAAGCTGCAGACTTGATTCAATGGTCTCCGGCACCGCCTCCGTGGCCCCGGCGACGTAGAGGCGCATGGCATGGCGTTCGTCGCGGGCTCTGGCGATGATCTTGAGATCGGCGCGCGAGGCCCTGGCCGTCCTTGTCACATCGTCGACGCGGACCGCATTGTCCATTGTGACGGCGAGTGCTGTTGCTTCCGCGAGCCCGCATTTCTTGAGAAACTCCGGATTGGCCGCGTCGCCGTAATAGACCGGAAAGCCGTTGCGGCGTTCCTTGGTTACCAGTTCGGCGTCGCGGTCGACGGCGATATACGGAATTTTGTGTTCGTCCAGCATCGAGCCGATCAGATGGCCGACGCGGCCGAAGCCTGCGATAATGACGCGGCTCTGCCGGTCGTCGGGAACCGGCACCGCCGCTTCCGCGGTGGGGGGAGCGGCGATCCGCGCCTGCCGGGCCAGGCTTGCCCCTAATTTCGCCAGGAAGGGGATCGCCATCATGGTGAGAGTGACGATCAACAGCGCGTCGCGATTGGCTTCCGGCACCAGTAGATTGAGAGTAGCCGCCGAAGCCAGGATGACGAAGGCGAATTCGCCGCAGGGTCCGAGCAGGAAGGCCGATTCGATCGCCGCGCCCCGGCTCACGCCAAAAAGCCTGGCCAAGAGGAAGATGACGGAGCTCTTCATCACCACCAGCACGAGGGCGGCGGCGGCGATCCGCAGCGGATGGTCGATCAGGCCGTTCAAGTCGATGCCGAGGCCTACGAGCAGGAAGAAGGCGCCCAGCAACAGTCCCT
>JANNSP010000240.1:0-13461 GCA_031402975.1 Hyphomicrobiales bacterium | reverse complement strand
TCGATGGCCGGAGGACCGGAAGGGTCGGCGCCGCTGCGGGGATCGGCGACGACATGGGCCGCCGCGAATGCAACGCGGTTGAAGGCTGAGCGCGGCTTGCGGACAGGGATCGGCTCACCCTGCAGCCGGTAAGTCTCCAGTGCGCCATTGTCGCCCGGAAGCTTGATCTTCATCTCAGTATCTCACTGTCAAAAGGCCGGCGTCGGCCTGGATGATTTGTCCCGTGGTGTAGGGAAGAAGTCCCGTCGCCAGTGTCACCGCGATGCGCCCGATTTCGGCCGGGCTGCCGAAGCGCTTGATCACCGTCAGGCCCTCGCCGATCAACCGGTCGTATTTCTCTTTCGCCGGCGCCGTCATGTCGGTTTCGATGAAGCCAGGCTGGATTTCATAGACGCCGATGCCCTCGTCGGAGAGGCGCGCGGCGAACAGTTTCGACATCATCGACAGCGCCGCCTTCGATATGCAGTATTCGCCGCGCGTGATCGACACCGCCACCGCGTTGGCGGAAGACACCGTGATGATGCTGCGGTGTAAGCGAGTTTCCACTTTCAGCAGTCGGTGCGCGAAAGCCTGGGTCAGGAAAAACGCGGCCCTCGCATTGATGTCGAGACAGCGGTCATAACTTTCCGCCGTGACATCGAGCAGGTCGCCGCGGTTGAGGACGGAGACGCCGGCATTGTTGACCAGCGTGGTCAGAGGGCCAATGTGCGCCTCCGCCAGGCCGAGCATCGCGTCATGTCCCGCGTTGACCGAAATATCGCCCGGCACCGCCACAGCCTTGCGTCCCAGGCCCCGGATGGCTTGCGCCACCGCATCGAGTTCCGGCGATTGCACCGCATCGTTCACCGCGACATCGAAACCGGCCTCGGCCAGGGCCAGCGCGATGGCCTTGCCGATGCCGCGCCGGGCACCTGTGACGAACGCACATTGGGTCATGGTGAAGCCTCGATCCTTGCCAGTACGGCCGGCACGCAGACCAGCCGCAAAATGGTCTTGAGGTTGAAGTCGAGCCGTTCCCCGAGTGCTGCTTCGCTCATCAGGTCGCGTTCGAACACGATCGATCCGGTGAACCGGTTGGTTAGATAGTAATAGCCGATGCCGGCGATGGTGATATTGATCTGCACCGGATCAAGGCCTGTGCGAAACACGCCGGCCGCCGCTCCCCGGTCGAGCAGGTTTTTCATGCGCGCCACGAACGGCCGGCTCATTTCCTTGATGCGCTGTGAAGTCCTGATATGGCGCGCCTTGTGCAGGTTCTCGCTGTTGACGAGTGTCAGAAATTCCGGATTGGCCAGATAATAATGCCAGGTGAAACTGACGATCGCGCGCATCGCTTCGACCGGATCGAGACTGTCGAGATCAAGTTTCGCCTCGGCCATACGGATATCGCCATAGGCATCCTCGAGCACCAGGCGGAACAGTTCCTCCTTGTTGCCGAAGTAATGATACATCATGCGCTTGTTGCTGCGGGCGCGCGCCGCGATATCATCGACGCGGGCGCCGCCTAAGCCTTTCCTGGCGAATTCGACCTTGGCGGCCGCCAGAATCCGCTTGCGGGTCGCCTCGGGATCGCGAATCCGCGCCGCTTTTTTGGCCGCCATTTTGGCCGGTCTCCACTGGCATCTTGTAATAACCAAACAGTTAATTATAACTACGGCATCAAATGCCATCTGGCAAGCGGGCGATGCGGGTTTCGATGTATGATTTTGTGATCGTGGGAGGAGGCACGGCGGGCTGCGTTCTGGCGGCCCGGCTCAGCGAAATTCCGGGCGCCACGGTGCTCTTGTGCGAGGCGGGCCCCCGCGACACCAATCCCTACATTCACCTGCCGGTTGGGTTTTTCAAGATGACCGGCGGGCCACTCACCTGGGGCTATGAAACAGCACCCCTTCGCCATGCCAACAATCGCGTGGCGGTCTATCCGCAGGCCCGCGTGCTGGGCGGCGGCAGTTCGATCAATGCCGAAATCTATACCCGCGGCTGTCCCCAGGACTATGACGGCTGGGCCGCCGAGGAGGATTGCAAGGGCTGGGGTTGGAGCGACCTCAAGCCTTACTTTATCAAGTCTGAGGGAAACGGCAGTCTCGGCGGCAGCGAGCATGGGGTGGAAGGTCCGCTCGGCGTTTCGTCGCCGGGCAGTCCGAACCCGGTGTCGCACGCTTATGTCCAGGGCTGCATGGATTACGGCATGCCGCTCAACGCCGATTTCAATTCGGGCAAGCAGGAAGGAGCGGGCCTCTACCAGACGACCATCCGCGATGGCAGGCGGTGCAGCGCCGCCGTCGCCTATCTGCGCCCGGCGATCCGCCGTCCGAACCTTGACGTGAAAACCGGCCTGTTCGTCCGGCGCATCATCATCGAGAACGGCCGCGCAGTGGGAATCGAAGTGATCGAGGATGGCGCACAAAAACGGATCGATGCGGCGAGCGAAGTGATCGTGACTTCGGGCGCCATCGGCTCGCCGAAGCTCCTTATGCTGTCGGGCATCGGCCCCGCAGCGCATCTCCGCGACAGGGACGTGAGCGTGGCCCACGATCTTCCCGGCGTCGGCCAGAATCTGCACGACCATTTCTCGACCGACGTGATCTGGGAACTGAACGGCGCGCATTCCTATGACCGCTACAAGAAGAAGCACTGGCAGGCCTGGGCGGGGCTGCAATATGTGATGTTCAAATCGGGTCCAGTCGCCTCCAACATCGTCGAGGCGGGCGCTTTCTGGTGGAGTGACCGGGCCGAGACAACGCCTGACCTGCAGTTTCATTTCCTCGCCGGCGCCGGCGTCGAGGAGGGCGTGGGAACGGTTCCCGGCGGCAACGGCGCGACCTGCAACTCCTACCAGGTGCGCCCACGATCGCGGGGCCAGGTGACACTGCGCTCCGGCAATCCGGCCGATCCTCCCATCGTCGATCCAAACTCTTTCGCCGAACCCTACGATCTCGAACGCCACATCGATGCGATCAGGATCACCCAGGAGGTGGGCCGCACCCGCTCCATGTCGCGCTTCGTGGCGCGCGAATATTTCCCGGGGCCTCAGTGCAAATCGAAAAAGGATTATGAGGACGCGGCCCGTGGCCATGCCCGCTCGTCCTATCATCCGGTCGGCACCTGCCGGATGGGAACCGGCGAGACCGCCGTTGTCGACACCGACTTGCGCGTACGAGGCATCGAAAATCTCCGCGTCTGCGACAGTTCGATCATGCCCCGCATCATTTCCGCCAATACCAACGCTCCCACCATCGCCATCGCAGAAAAGGCCGCGGATCTGATCCGCGGCAACAGGTGAACCCCATGCCGAAAATCGTCTCCGCCGCCGAAGCCGTCAAAGCGATCAGCGACAATGCCATCGTCACGGTCAGTTCGTCATCGGGGCTCGGCTGTCCCGATGCCACGCTGAAAGCGTTGGGCGAGCGCTTCGAGCGCGACGGGCATCCGCGCAACCTCACCATGCTGCATCCGATAGCAGCCGGCGACATCTACGGCATCAAGGGCGTCGACTACTTGGCGAGGAATGGCCTGATCGGCCGCATCATCGGCGGGTCTTATCCATCGGGTCCGTCCTCGGCCGAGCCGCCGCTGATTTGGCAAATGGTCAGCGGCAACGACATTCCCGCTTACAACATTCCGTCGGGCATCATGTTCGACATGCACCGCGAGGCCGCGGCGAAGCGCCCGGGCGTGTTGACCAAGGTCGGCCTCGACACCTTCGTCGATCCGGCGCGCGAAGGCTGCGCCATGAATGCCAAAGCCGCCGCGGCGCCGGTCGTCAAGAAAATCATGTTCGAGGGCGAGGAGTGGCTGTATTTCCCGGCGATCGTTCCCGATGTGGCGATCATCCGCGCCACCGCGTCCGACGAGCGCGGCAATCTCTCCTTCGAGCACGAAGGCGCATATCTCGGCGCCCTCGATCTGGCCATGGCGGCGCACAACAATGGCGGCACGGTCATCGCGCAGGTGAAATTCATCGTCGAGAACGAAACGCAGAAACCGCATAATGTGCGCATCCCCGGCATCCTCATCGATTACATCGTGGAAGCCCCCGACCAGTGGCAGACGACCCAGACGCCTTATGACCCGGCGATCTCGGGCGAGGTGTTCAAGCCGCTCTCGGCTTTCGCTCTGATGGAGTTTGGAACCTCGAAGGCGATTGCGCGGCGTGTCGCCCAGGAATTGCGCGCCGGCTGGGCCGTCAATCTGGGCTTCGGCGTCTCGGCCAACGTGCCCCGCATCTTTCTCGAGGAGGGCCTGCACGGCAAGGTCACCTGGGTCATCGAACAGGGTGCTGTGGGCGGCGTGCCGCTACTCGACTTTCAGTTCGGCTGTTCGTCGAACGCGGAAGCGATCGTTCCGTCGCCGTACCAGTTCACCTACTTCCAGGCCGGCGCCTTCCATTGTTCACTGCTGTCCTTCCTGCAGATCGGCGCCGATGGCTCGGTCAACGTCTCGAAGCTCGGTGTGAGGCCGCATGTGACGGCGGGTGCGGGCGGTTTCGTCGATATCACCGCGCGCGGCAGGAAGCTTGTATTCTCGGGCTTTTACAATGCGGGTGCGAAAATGGACGTGGTCGACGGAAAGCTCCGGATCGAAAAGGAAGGGAAGGTCAGGAAAATCGTTTCGGAAGTGGAACAGGTGTCGTTTTCCGGCCGCCGCGCCATCCAGCAGGGCCAGGACGTCACCTATGTTACCGAGCGTTGCGTTTTGAAACTGACGCCCGAGGGGCTGGTGGTGACCGAAATCGCGCCCGGGGTTGAGGTTCAATCCAATATACTCGACCAGTCGGAAACCCCGCTGATTGTCTCGCCGGGCCTGAAACAGATGGATGCGGCACTGTTCAATCCGGCTTTGATGGGGCTGACCCTTCATGGCTGACACAGGCGACCCCCGGATCAGGCTGGAAGCATCGGGACAGATCGCGGTCCTCACCATCGCGCGGCCCGAAAAACTCAACGTGCTCGACTATGACATGGTGCTGGCACTCGAACGCGCCGCCCATCTGATCGAGACGATGCGGGATATCCGCGTGGCGATCATCACCGGCGAAGGAACGAAATCATTCTGCGCCGGCGGCGACATCGAGGCGTGGTCCACCTGGGCGCCAGATGATTTCGGCATGGCCTGGGTGCGTCACGGCCATCGCGCCTTCGATGCGCTGGCGAGGTTGCGCCAGCCTCTGATCGCCGCACTCAATGGCCACGCGCTCGGCGGCGGTCTCGAACTCGCGGCCACCGCCGATTTCCGCATCGCGGAAACCCATGTGAAACTGGGCTCGCCCGAAACCGGCCTTGGCATCATTCCGGGCTGGTCGGGCACCCAGCGCATAGTGCGCCGCTTCGGCCCGCAACTCGTCCGCCGCATGGCACTGCTCGGCGACATCTTCACCGCCGAACAGGGCCTGCAGCTCGGTCTCGTCGATCAGGTGGTGGCGAGTGGCACTGCTCTCGATGCCGCCCGTGCGATGGCCGAGCGTCTTGCATCGCGGGGGCCGCAAGCCACGCAGATCACCAAGCAGCTCATCAACGCGGCCGAAGGCGAGGAAATCGAGCGTGTTCTCGAAGCCCTGGCCGGAAGCGTCGCCGCCGGCAGTGCGGAACTCAAGGAAGGAGTGGCCGCGTTCCGAGACAAGCGTAAACCCTCGTTCTGAGGGCCGGCCTGCCCTATATGTCGGCAATGGACCATCCCCACAGCCCCGATTCCGAACACAACGCCATCGACCCCGTCTGCGGCATGACGGTCGATCCGCACACGGCAACCCTCAAGGCGGACCACGGCGGCCGCACCTATTACTTCTGCTCCCCCGGCTGCCGCACAAAATTCATCGCCAACCCGCTGAAATATCTGGAAAAGTCCGAGACCACTGCGGAACCGGTTCCGGAAGGCACGATCTATACCTGCCCGATGCATCCTGAAATCCAACAGGTGGGACCGGGCCCTTGCCCGATCTGCGGCATGGCGCTCGAACCCTTGATGGTCAGCCTCGACACCGGTCCCAACCCGGAATTGGCCGACATGACGCGGCGCTTCTGGATCGCGCTCGCCGTAACCATCCCGGTCTTCGCCCTCGAAATGGGAGCACACCTGGTCGATCTGCACAGCTTCCTGGGCCGCCAGCAATCGAACTGGCTGCAACTCGTGCTGGCGACGCCAGTGGTGCTGTGGGCCGGCTGGCCGTTCTTCGTCCGAGGCTACCAGTCGCTGGTCACGCGCCATCTCAACATGTTCACGCTCATCGCCATCGGCACCGGCGTCGCCTGGGTTTACAGCGTCATCGCCACCGTCCTCCCCGATATATTCCCGGCGGCCTTCCGCCAGCATGACGGATCGGTCGCGGTTTATTTCGAGGCCGCCGCCGTCATCACCGTTCTGGTGCTGCTCGGCCAGGTTCTGGAATTGCGCGCCCGCGAACAGACCTCGGGCGCCATCAAGGCGCTGCTCGATCTCGCGCCCCGCACCGCGCGCCGTCTCAAGGACGATGGCAGCGACGAGGAAATCGCAATCGCCGAACTCATCGTCGGCGACAGCCTGCGCGTCCGCCCCGGCGAGAAGGTTCCGGTCGATGGCGTGCTGGTCGAAGGCCATGTGTCGATCGATGAATCGATGGTGACGGGCGAGTCGATGCCGGTCAGCAAGGAACCGGGCGCGAAGGTGATCGGCGGCACGCTCAATGCGTCCGGCAGCTTCATCATGAAGGCGGAGAAAGTGGGCCGCGACACCATGCTCGCCCGCATCGTGCAGATGGTGGCGGAAGCCCAGCGCAGCCGTGCGCCCATCCAACGCCTCGCCGACCAGGTTTCGGGCTGGTTCGTGCCACTGGTCATCCTCGCCGCCATCATCGCCTTTGCCGTCTGGTCGATCTGGGGACCGGAACCGCGCTACGCCTATGCCCTCGTCGCCGCCGTTGCCGTCCTCATCATCGCCTGTCCCTGCGCGCTGGGGCTGGCGACGCCGATGTCGATCATGGTGGGGGTGGGGCGAGGCGCGCAGAGCGGTGTGCTGATCAAGAACGCCGAGGCGCTGGAGCGCCTGGAAAAGGTCGATACCCTCGTCATCGACAAGACCGGCACGCTCACCGAAGGCCGCCCGGCGGTGACCGCCATCGAAACGGCGGAAGGGTTCGAGGAAAGCGACATCCTCCGCCTCGCGGCCAGCGTCGAGCAGGCAAGCGAGCATCCGCTGGCGGCGGCCATCGTCGCCGCAGCGAAAGCGCGTAACATCGCAATGGCCAAGGTCATGGGCTTCGATTCGCCCACCGGCAAGGGCGCCATCGGCATGGTGGAGAGAAAGCGCATCGCCATCGGCAATTCAAAGTTTCTCGGTGAATTGAAGATCGATGCAAGCCCGATGGCGGAAGCGGCCGAGCGCCTGCGTCAGGACGGCGCTACCGCCATCTACTTAGCCGTCAACGGCAAGCTGGCTGGAGTCTTCGCCATTTCCGATCCGGTGAAGGCGACAAGCGCCGATGCGCTCAAGGAACTGAAGGCGCAAGGCATCCGCATTGTCATGCTCACCGGCGACAACCGCACCACGGCGGAAGCCATCGCCCGCAAGCTCGCGATCACCGACATCGAGGCCGATGTGCTGCCCGACCAGAAAGCCGAGATCGTGACGAAGCTGAAACGCGAAGGCCGCATCGTCGCCATGGCGGGCGACGGCGTCAACGATGCGCCGGCCTTGGCCGCAGCCGACGTCGGCATCGCCATGGGCACCGGCACCGATGTGGCGATCGAAAGCGCCGGCGTGACACTGCTGCGCGGCGACCTGATGGGCATCGTGAAAGCGCGGCGTCTGTCGCGGGCGACCATGAGCAACATCCGGCAGAATCTGTTCTTCGCCTTCATCTACAACGCGGCAGGCGTGCCGAACGCCGCCGGCATCCTCTATCCCACCTTCGGCATCCTGCTGTCGCCGATGATCGCCGCCGCCGCCATGGCGCTGAGTTCGGTCAGCGTGGTCGGCAACGCGCTCCGCCTCAGGCTGACGAAGCTGTAGCGAGGAAACGCTCGATTTCGCCGCGCCGGGGAAGGGGAGCGATGGCGCCATAACCTTGGGTCGCCAGCGCTGCGGCGGCATTGGCGAAGCGCGCGGCGGAAAACAGATCGGCGCCGCGCCCGCATTCCGCCAACAGCGCCCCGGTGAAAGCGTCTCCGGCACCGGTGGCGTCGACCGCGTCCACCTTGAATCCCGGCAGTGTTTCATATCTCTCCGGCGCGGCAACGAAGACCCCCTCAGCACCCAGCGTCACCAGCACCGCCTTGCTGCCGAGCGTCAGGAAGTGATCCGCGATCCGCCGCGGCTCGCCGATGCCGAGCAAAGCCGCCGCATCCTCGCTCGAGGTTTTCAGGATGTCGGCCGATGCGGCACTTCGCTCGATGACCGGGCGGGCGTCGCGCGCCGTCCACAGCTTGGCGCGAAAATTCGTGTCGTAGGAAATTTGAGCGCCGGCCTTCAAGGCGAGGTCAAAAGCCCTCGTCACCGCTTCCGACGCTGATGCGCTGATCGCCTGGCTGATCCCCGAGGCATGCACATACCGGGTGTCAAGATCTGCCGGAATGTCCTCGGGACTCATGAGGCTCGCGGCGGACCCGGCGCGGCGATAGGTGAACTGGTGGCCTTGGTCGGTATGGGTGACGAAATACAATCCGGTCGGCGCGTGGCTGTCGCGCGTGACAAAGCGCGTATCGATCCCCTCGCGCTCATACAGGCCCAATATCGCATCGCCGAACAGGTCCGTACCCAGCCGCGTGATGCAGGCCGCGCGGCATCCCGATCGCGCCGCCGCCGCCGCGACATTGGACGTATCGCCCCCGAAGCCCGGCAGGAACCTGCCGTCGGGCTGCTGGTTCAACTCGTAGAGTGGTTCTCCGATGGTGACGAGATCGAAGCGCATTGACCGTTGCCGATCTTTCCGGTTTTCCGTTATGACATCCTTCTCCAGAAACCGAACCCATCGCAAGAGGCCCCATGAAAACCCGCGCCGCCGTCGCCTTTGAAGCCGGAAAGCCCCTCGAAATCGTCGAAGTCGATCTGGAGGGACCGAAGGACGGCGAGGTGCTGGTCGAAATCAAGGCGACCGGCGTCTGCCACACCGATGAATTCACCATTTCAGGCGCCGACCCCGAAGGGCTGTTCCCGGCGATCATGGGCCACGAGGGAGCGGGCGTGGTGGTCGAAGTGGGGCCGAACGTTAAGTCGCTGAAAGCCGGCGACCACGTCATCCCGCTCTACGCGCCCGAATGCCGCGAATGCGAATATTGCCTCAATCCCAAGACCAATCTCTGCCAGAAGATCAGGGTGACGCAGGGCAGGGGCCTGATGCCCGACGGCACCTCGCGCTTCTCCTACAAGGGCCGGATGGTGCATCACTACATGGGTTGCTCGACCTTCTCGAATTACACCGTTGTGCCCGAAATCGCCTTGGCGAAAGTCCGCGCCGACGCGCCCTTCGACAAGATCTGCTATATCGGTTGCGGCGTGACGACGGGCGTCGGCGCCGTCATCAACACCGCGAAAGTCGAAATTGGCGCGACCGCCATCGTCTTCGGCCTGGGCGGCATCGGTCTCAACGTGATCCAGGGCCTGAGGCTCGCCGGGGCCGCCAGGATCATCGGCGTCGATCTCAACCCGGACCGCGAAGCCTGGGGCCGGCGTTTCGGCATGACCGATTTCGTCAACCCGGCGGAAGTCGAGGGCGATCTCGTCGCCCATCTGGTCGCACTCACCAATGGCGGCGCCGACTACACCTTCGAATGCATCGGCAATGTCAAGGTGATGCGGATCGCCTTGGAGGCCTGCCACAAGGGCTGGGGCCAGTCGATCATCATCGGCGTCGCCGGCAGCGGTCAGGAGATCGCGACAAGGCCGTTCCAGCTGGTGACCGGGCGGGTGTGGAAGGGCACGGCCTTCGGCGGCGCGCGCGGCCGCACCGACGTTCCCAAAATCGTCGACTGGTACATGGCGGGAAAAATCGAGATCGATCCGATGATCACCCATACCCTGCCGCTGGAGCGGATCAACGAAGCCTTCGACCTCATGCATCAGGGGAAATCGATCCGCACGGTGATCCTCTACTGACCTTTTCTTCCGCCTCAAGTGACATAAATTCACCCTCCGGCTCACCGGATTTCATTGGTATTGTGACGCTCCCCGGTGTTAGTCTGACGCCCAGCCCGCGGCCGGGAACAGCCTCGCGTCCGCGGCCCCGAGACGACTTTCACTGCACTGGGAGGAACACCAAAAATGTCCGGCAAAGAACACAAACTGATCGGCAAATTGAAGCAGCAGCTCGCCGACAAGGTCATGGACCGCCGCGAATTCGTCCGCTTCGCCTCGTTGCTCGGCATGGCCGTGCCGGCGGCCTATCTGTGGGCCGGCAAGATCGCTGGCGAGGATTTCGTCCCCGCCGCCCGCGCCCAGGACATGCCCAAGGGTGGCATCATCAGGATCGCCCAGCGCGTGCCGAAGCTTGACAGCCCGCACACGTTTTCGTGGGTCTATGACTCCAACGTCGCCCGTCAGGTTTGCGGCTATCTGACCCGCACCGGCAGCGACAACGTCACCCGTCCGCATCTCGCCTCCAAGTGGGAAGCCTCCGAGGATCTCAAGACCTGGACGCTCACCATGGCGGACGCAACCTGGCGCAAGGGCGAGGCGTTCACCGCCGAACACGCCGCCTGGAACATCAAGCACTGTCTCGATGCGAAAGTCGGCTCCTCCGTCATCGGCCTGATGAAGGGCTACATGCTGAAGGACGTCGATACCGGCACCAAGGACGATTCCGGCAACGCGGTGATGACCACCGAATTGTGGGATGCCAGCGCCATCGAGGTCAAGGACGCCAAGACCCTGGTGCTCAACCTCGCCCTGCCGCAGGTGGCGGTGCCGGAGCATCTGTTCCACTATCCTTTCCTGATGCTCGATCCAACCGAGAACGGCGCCTTTGGCGTCGGCTCCAACGGCACCGGCTCGTTCGACCTCGCGGAACTTGAAGTCGGCCGCAAGGCGGTGCTCAAGCGCGTCGCCGACAGGCCGGGCTATGTCGACGAGATCCATTTCATCGACTTGGGCGACAATCCCTCGGCGGTGGCCGCGGCCTTTGCCTCGAAGCAGGTGGACGGCGTGTACCAGGGCAATATCGAGCAGTTCGAAATCTACAAGGCCATGGACCACACCAATCTGCATGAGGTGGTGACGGCCCAGACCGGCGTCGCCCGCATGCGCAAGGACACCAAGCCCTTCGACAATCCGGCGGTGCGCAAGGCCATGCGTCTCGCCACCGATACCGCCAAGACCCTGCAGATCGCCCATAAGGGCGTGGGCACGGCGGCCGAGCATCATCACGTGGCCCCGGTTCATCCGGACTACAAGAAGATCGAAGGTCTCGCCTACAATCCGGAAGAAGCCAAGAAGGTGCTGGCCGAAGGCGGATTCCCCGATGGCATCGACGTCGAGATCGTGTGCAAGCCCGATCCGTCCTGGGAGCAGGCGGCGGTCGAGGCCATGGCCGAACAGTGGAAGGCCGCCGGCATCCGCGCCAAGATCAACGTGATGCCCTCCAACAAGTTCTGGGAAGTCTGGGACAAGGTTCCGTTCGGCTTCACCGAATGGACCCATCGTCCGCTGGGCTTCATGGTTCTGGCGCTGGCCTATCGGACCGGCGTGCCGTGGAACGAGAGCGCCTATTCCAACGCCCAGTTCGATGAGCTGCTCAACAAGGCGGAAGGCACGATCGACGTCGCCGCCCGCACCGAGATCCTGGGCGAACTCGAGAAGATCATGCAGGAAGACGGGCCGATCGCCCAGCCGCTGTGGCGCTCGATCTATACCGCCTACGACAAGCGGGTGAAGGGCTTCGAACTCCATCCGACGCTCTACATCTTCGGCGAAAACCTGGCGATCGACCCGGCCTAGGTTGAAGTCTCCCTCTCCGCGCGACAGCGCGGGGAGGGAGGACGCGGAACGCGGCCGGGCGGGGTCTGGCCGCGTGGGCCAAGACCCCCTCCGTCACGCACCTCTCGCTTCTTGACAGCCAGTCTCCGAAGCGCGACTGTTTTTCAATGCTTTACGCACGGCCCCAGACAGTGAGCGAGGCGGTGGCCGCGCTGGCGGGCCGCGACAGTGTGGTGCTGGCCGGCGGCACCGATATCTATCCGGCCCATGCCGGCCGCGCACTCCCGAACGATATCGTGGACGTGTCGGGACTATCCGAACTGCGCGGCATTTCCGAAACCGCAACTCACATCAGGATCGGTGGCGGAACCACCTGGAGCGACATTGTCCGCGCTCCCCTGCCGCCCGCCTTCGACGCCTTGAAGGCGGCCGCCCGCGAAGTGGGCTCCATCCAGATCCAGAACCGCGCCACCATCGCCGGCAATCTGTGCAATGCCTCGCCCGCCGCCGACGGCGTGCCGCCGCTCCTCATCCTCGATGCCGAAGTCGAACTCACATCGTCATCCGGCACCCGGCGCCTGCCGCTCTCCGCTTTCATCACGGGGTATCGCCAGACAGCGCGTCAGCCGGACGAAATCCTCTCCGCCGTGCTGGTTCCGAAACCAATCGCGGGAAACTCCGCCTTCCTCAAACTGGGCGCGCGGCGCTATCTGGTCATCTCGATCGTGATGGCGGCGGCCCTGCTCAAGGTCGAAAAAGGGCTCATCTCCAAAGCGCGCGTCGCCATCGGCTCCGCCTCGGCCGTGGCCCAGAGGCTCCCCGAACTGGAAAAGGCACTCAACGGTCACAGTCTCGACCACCCGCCCTCGGCAGTGGTCATGCCTGCGCATTTCGCCACGCTGTCTCCCATCGGCGACATGCGCGCCACCGCCGCCTATCGCCTCGATGCCGCGCATGAAATTGTCGGCCGCGTGCTGGACGAGGCAGCCAGGAGCGCCGGGCGTGCCTGATACCATCCGTTTCCAGCTCAATGGCCGCGAAGTCTTGTCCACGTCACCTCCCGCCGAGCGTCTGAGCCGCGTGCTGCATCTCGAACTCGGGCAGACCGGAACCAAGACCGGCTGCGATGCCGGTGACTGCGGCGCGTGCAGCGTGATGATCGGCGGCGAACTCGCCTGCGCCTGCCTGGTGAGTGTTGCCCAGGTGGCCGGACAGAATATTCTCACCGTCGAAGGCCTGGGGAAAACAACGCTCGGCGCGAAATTGCAACAGGCCTTCCTGGCGCGGGGTGCGGCGCAATGCGGTATCTGCACGCCCGGAATGCTCATGGCGGCCTACGCGCTGCTCAGCAACAACGGCGACCCCACACCCTTCGAGATCGAGGACGGATTGAGCGGGGTGCTTTGCCGCTGCACCGGTTATCGCAAGATCATCGAAGCGGTCGCCGATGCCGCGCGGAACGCAACGGAGGAATACTCCTCACCTCTCGGCAGCGCGGCGGTCGGCCAGCGCGTACCGCGCCTCGACGGTGGTCCGAAGGTGACCGGCACCGAGGCGTTCGGCGCCGACCGCATTCCCACC
>JANNSP010000239.1:0-3193 GCA_031402975.1 Hyphomicrobiales bacterium | reverse complement strand
CCGAGACGTCGCCGCGCGCGACGCAGATATCGCCCTCCTCCTGGCGCGCCACGTCGGCGAGCCGGCTGTCGGCCGGGTCGATGCCGCGGCCGCGACCGAAGAAACAGATTTTCCCATCCGGCAGCGCGCTGACCACGAGGGCGTCGAAATCGGCCTTGTCGAAATGCTTTGCCGTAAATTCATCGGAAAAACGGACATTGACCTGCTTGCCCAGGGCGGAGGCGAGGAAAAGCGTAGGGTCGTCAAGGCGGTGCAATAGTTCCACACCGGCCATTGCCGGAGTTGCGAAAGCGAGGACTATGGCGGGGATCACATGTTTCATGCGGCAGAGACATGCCAGACTCCGGCGGCTTTGGCTATCGGTCCCGCCGGGCCCGGGCTAGAAGGTCAGGACCATGTCGCAAGTGCCCGCGGACCCGCTCCTTCCTCCCTTCGCCATCCTGGTCGCCATCAGCGCCATCGGACCGCTCGCCCTCAACATCTTCATTCCCTCGATGCCGGGTCTGCAGCAATCCTTCGGCATTTCCTACGGCGTGGCGCAACTCACGCTGACATTGTTCCTGGCCGGCATGGCGGCGTGCCAGTTGATCTACGGACCGATGTCGGACCGCTTCGGACGGCGGCCGCTGCTGCTCGGCGGCATGGTGCTGTTCGTGGCGGCGAGCCTGCTCGCCGCGGTGGCGCCGACGATCGAGGTTCTGATCGGGGCGCGGCTGCTGCAGGCGGTAGGGGGTGCTGCCGGTGTCGTGCTGGCCCGCGCCATGGTGCGCGATGTCTATGCGCGCGACAAGGCGGCGAGCGTCATTTCCTATATCACCATGGCCTTTGTCGTGGCGCCAATGGTGGCGCCGGTGCTGGGCGGCTTGCTCGACGCGATGGGCGGCTGGCGCATGAGCTTCTGGCTGCTGGCGGTCTTGGGCACGATCGTGCTGGTGGCGGCGTGGCGGAATTTGCCCGAAACCCATGTCAACCGCGGCTCCGCCGGGAGCGCCGTCGGCCTGATCGAGGGGGCGGCTCGGCTTTTCGCCATGCGGCGCTTTCGCCACTACGCCACGACGCTTGCCATGACCTCCTGCGTGTTCTTCGCCTTCCTCGGAGGAGCGCCGCATATCATGGTCGACGTCCTCGGCCGCACGCCCGTCGAGTATGGCGCGTGGTTCATGATCGTCTCGGCCGGCTACATGGCGGGGAATTTCCTGTCGGGCCGCTATACGCAGCGCTTCGGCATCGACCGGCTGATGCTGGCCGGATGCCTGGCGACCATGGCGGGCGGCCTGCTGTGCCTCGGCTCGGCGCTCGCTGGCCTCTTGTCGCCGCTAACGCTGTTCGCGCCGATGTCCCTGGCGGCGTTCGGCAACGGCCTGACCATTCCCAACGGCACGGCGGCGGCGATCAGCGTCGATCCCCGCATGACGGGTGCCGCCGCCGGCTGGTCGGGCTTCGCCCAGATGGCCACGGGTGCCGCCGCCTCGCAACTGGTGGGATCGCTGCAGGACACCTGGCCCAATGCGGTGTTCTGGTTCATGGCGGTGGCAAGCCTGGCGGCGCTGGCGAGCCATCTGGTCACCCTACGGAAATAGGAAACCTGGAATTTCCGGGGCAAAAAAATTGAAACCCGGAAATAGGAATTGTTTCACGTGAAACATCGCAATTCCTGATAGGAATTCAGGTGTTTGCGGGTGGCGGGAAAGCCCGCGGAAGCGCCGCGCGGCGGCACGGGAAGGGCGACAAAAGCTGCCAAAAAGTCGAGTTTGGCTGACAAGTGGGGAGGCGCCATAACTGGCACCGCTTCTAGGACGAGACGACGGGGAGTTCCGGGGTGTCTGAGACCTTGAACGGAACCCTGGTGCGCTCCTTCATCCATGATGCCGAGTGGTGACTCGCGTGAAGGCTTGCCCTCACCTTTCCGTTGCGTGCCGCAACTGGCCCCTTCCCGCTTAGCGGTAGAGGGGAAGGTTAGACTCTTCCCTGGTGGTTCAATAGACTGACGCCATGGCCGAAAGCTCCACTCAGCGCCGACTCGCCGCCGTCGTGGTGGCCGATGTGGTTGGCTATTCGCGGCTGATGGGGTTGGACGAGGCAGGCACGCTGGCGGCCTTGAAACAGCGGCGGACGGTGATCCTGGAGCCCACGGTAAAGACTCTTGGCGGGCGGATCGTCAAGTTCATGGGCGACGGCGTGCCAATCGAGTTCGCCACCTCCGTCAATGACAATGCCACCCCCGCCAACAGCCTCGGCCTCGGCTACAGCGCGGCCAACCGGCTGTCTTCGGATTCGGGACCGTGGGGCAGTTCCGGCTGGCAGTATGACGCCACCGGCAACCGCATCGTGGAGACTCTCGGCGCTTCCACCCGGGTGTTCGACTATCCGTCCAACTCCAACCGTATCGCCAGCGAGACCCTGAACGGAACACTGGTCCGCTCCTTCACCCATGATGCCGCCGGAAACCTGACGGCCGGCCTTCCCTTGGGCGCCAGCTATACGGTCTCCTACAACCAGCGCAACCGGCCCTCGGGCCTCTCCCTCAACGGCACGCCCATCGCCGCCTATCTGTTCAACACAGAGGAGCAGATGGCGAGCCGCACCCTCTCGGCACCGCTGTCACCTGCCGGCACCACGCACTATATCTACGATCTCGGAGGCCACCTGATCGCCGAGGCCACCGGCGCCAATGCGGCCAGTGCCGTGATCGTCCGGGAATATATCTGGCTCGAGGATATGCCGGTGATGGTGGTCGACGATGTCAACACCGCGACCCCCATCCCCTATGCCGCGCATGCCGATCACCTCAACCGGCCGATCCGCCTGACCGATGCGGCCCGCGCTTCCGTGTGGTCAGCCACCTGGACGCCCTTCGGCATCGCCCACGCCGTCACCGGAACCGCCACCCAGAACCTGCGCTTCCCCGGCCAGTACTTCCTCGTCGAGCAGGGCCTCGCCTACAACTGGCACAGATTCTATGACGCAACCACCGGCCGCTACACCCAGCCAGACCCGCTGGGATTCCCCGACGGGCCGGGGAGATATGTGTATGCGGGGAACTCGCCGCTCATGTATGTGGATGAGGATGGAAGAGTGTATAGTGCAGTTTACCAGGCCGGACGATGCGCGCTCAGTGCCGCCTGCCGCGCGGCAAGATTGTTCTGATTCCACCCACGCAATCAGTCATGGCCGAGTGGCGGGCGGTGCAATC
>JANNSP010000238.1:0-4173 GCA_031402975.1 Hyphomicrobiales bacterium | reverse complement strand
GGCCGAGGAAGGTCAGCGCAAGCGTCGCAAGGAAGGAACCGGCACGCCGCAGCGCGCCCCTTACCCAGCCTGTTTGCCCGACTTCCAGCATCGCCCCCTTTGGGTATTCAATCGGGCTTTCCGGCGCGCCTGTCAAACAAGGCTGCTGTGCAAAGTTCGCGAGTTGTGCTACAAGGCCCGCCGCCAGAGGGTTTTTATGAAGACGATGCGCTCCCGTGAATTTCCTGTTTGGGAATCTGGAGCAGGGTGTGCCGGTTCGGGGTGCCAGCCGGGCGCACAAGCGGAATCTTGGCCACGAATTCCAGGCGATCCCAGCATCTGGATCAAATCCGAACAGGATCATCGCTGCGGGCACCGGCTGTCGCGGCTTCAACGGACTCGGACATGAACTGAAGATCTGACCCGCGGCTTGCTTGCAACAACAGGAAGGAGATACCATGCCGATGACCCTGAACCGCCGCCACATCATCGCTGGCCTGCCGGCGCTCCTTGCAGATTTCCGCGCGACGCATGCCCACGCCGAACCGCCGCCGGAAGTTACCAGCGTCCGGCTGCCGGTGTATTATAATCTGTCCGACTGCCAGACGCCGCTCTACATCGCCGCAGCGCTGCTCAACGGTGAGGGCATCACCGATGTGCAATGGGTCGGCTTCGGCGGCAACGATGGCATGAGCAATTTCAAACAGGTCAGCCCCGACATCGGAGGGGATTCCGCGGACTGGATCAGTCATGGCGAGATCGATTTCGACTGGAATTTTCCGCCCGCACACATCCGCCTCATCGCCAATGGCGTGCCCATCAAAGTATTGGCCGGCATGCATGTCGGGTGCTTGGAACTATTCGCCAACGACAAGGTCCGCAGCGTCGCCGATCTCAAGGGCAAGAAGATCGGCGTCGACAACCTGGCGGGAGTGCCGCACCTGATGCTGATCGCCATCGTGGCCAGCGTCGGCCTCGATCCCGACAGGGATATCGAATGGGTCACCGCGCCGGACTTCAATCCGGTGGGAATGTTCACGGAGGGCAAGATTGATGCCTTCCTCGCGGGGCCACCGGTGCCCCAGGAAATGCGCACCCTGAAGCTCGGCCATGTGATCCTCAGCACGGGCATCGATAAACCCTGGTCGCAGTATTATTGCTGCATGATGTCCGCCACCACGGACTTCCTCGAAAGAAACCCGGTCGCCACCAAGCGCATTCTGCGCGCCGTCATGAAGTCCGTCGATTTCTGCGTCTCGGAGCCCGAGCAGGCCGCCAGGACCGCCGTCGACAAAGGTTTCGCCAGCAACTACGACTACGCGCTGCAGACGATGACCGAAGGCCGCTACGATACCTGGCGCGACTACGATCCGGCGGATTCGCTGCGCTTCTGGGGTCTGCGCATGCAGGAGACCGGCATCATCCAGGACAACCCGAACGCGCTCATCGCCAGGGGCACGGACTGGAGCTTTCTCGAGGAGATCAAGAGGGAGCTGAAGACTTAGCCACAGAAAGGAAACTTGCCATGACGACCACCCTGAACCGCCGCCACATCCTCGCCGGCCTGCCGGCGCTCGTAGCCGGTCTCCACACGCCATCGGCCGCCGCCGAGCCGCCACTGGAAACGACCACGGTTCGTCTGCCGTGGTGGGTTGATACTTCCTACTGCTGGGCGGGCGCGTATATCGCCGGAGAATTGATGCGCGCCGAGGGCTTCACCGACGTTCGCTACGTGAAAGGCGACAAAAGCGTCGACCAATCGGAATGGATCGCGCGCGGCGAGACGGACTTCTCCGTGAACTTTCCGCCGAATCAGATCACGTCGATCGACGCCGGCGTGCCGATCAAGGTGCTGACCGGGTTGCACTCGGGTTGCCTCGAACTGATCGCCAAGGAGAACATCCGCGGCGTCACGGATTTGCGGGGCAAGAGGGTGGGCGTGGATGGTTTCAACAGCTCGCGACACGTGTGGCTGACCCTCATGGCCGCTTATGTCGGGCTCGATCCCGTCAACGATATCCAATGGGTCTTGACGGAAGGCGTCAAGCCGACGGAACTCTTCATCGAGGGGAAGATCGACGCCTTTCTCGGCACGCCGCCCCAGCCGCAGGAACTGCGCGCCAAGAAGATCGGCCACACGATCCTCAACAATGCCGTCGACCGCCCATGGTCACAGTATTTCTGCTGCATGATCTCCGCCACGACGGACTACGTGACAAGATACCCGGTGGCGACCAAGCGGGTCTTGCGATCGATCCTCAAGGCCGCCGACCTCTGCGCGTCGGATCCGCAGATGGTGGCGCGGCAGATGGTCGATCGCGAATTCATGCCGTCGTATGACTACGCGCTGCAAACTCTGAAGGATATCCGCTACGACCGGTGGCGGGATTTCGATCCCGAAGACTCGATGCGCTTCTATGCCCTGCGCATGCAGGAGACGGGCATGATCAAAGCGGGTCCGCAGCAGATCATCGCCGATGGCACGGACTGGCGCTTTCTCGAGGAGCTGAAGCGGGAAATGAAGACTTAGGCCACAGAAAGGAGACGTGCCATGCAGAACCTTCACAGCCGCCGCCGCTTCCTGGCGGGACTTTCGGCCGCCGGTGCCGCGGGCCTCGTAGGATCGTCACAACCGGCAAATGCCGAGCCGCCGCCCGAGACCATGACGGTTCGGCTGCCATGGTCCTTCCGCGGCGTCTGCGAAGCGCCCAAGAACGTCGCCGGGGAGTTGCTGCGCGCCGAGGGTTTCACCGATGTGCGCTACATTGAACCGCCAATGACTGCCGACTGGTCGGTGCTGGTCGCCAACGGCGAAGTGGATTTCAACGTCGACTTCCCGCCGGGACACATCATGGCGATCGAAGCTGGCCTGCCGGTCAAGGTGCTGGCCGGCCTGCATTCCGGATGCCTCGAACTGATCGCCAACGACAGCGTCCGCGGCATCGCCGATCTGAAGGGCAAGAGGGTGGGCGTATTTTCCTCGACGTCGACCCCGCATATGCTGGTGACCATCATGACCGCCTATGTCGGGCTCGATCCAGCCAAGGATATCCAGTGGATCGTCAATCCCGATGTCAGCGCGCCGCAGCTCTTCAACGAAGGCAAAATCGATGCCTTCCTCGGCGCGCCGCCCGAGCCGCAGGAACAGCGCGCCCTGAAGTTCGGCCATACCATCCTCAACACCACCCTCGATACGCCATGGTCGCAGCATTTCTGCTGCATGCTGTCCGCCAACGCCGATTATGTCGAAAAATACCCGGTCGCGACCAAACGCGCGATGCGGGCCATGCTCAAGGCCGCCGACCTCTGCGCGTCGGACCCGGAACTGGTGGCGCGGTTGTCGGTCGAAGGCAAGTTCACCGACAACTACGACTATGCGCTGGAGGGCTTGCGCGAGGCGCGTTTCGACCGCTGGCGGGAATACGACCCCGAGGACACCATGCGCTTCTACGCGCTCCGCATGCACGAAGTCGGCTTCATCAAGTCAAGTCCAAATGCGATCATCGAAAGAGGAACGGATTGGCGCTTCGTAAATGAACTGAGGCGCGAGTTGAAGACTTGAACCGGCGGATGACAGGATTGTCCGGTCTTGTGATGCTGGCTTGGCCGTGGCCAGGACTGGCTCATGAGGCCGGTCATGACGAGCGCCTGCCGGTGATCGGGCCCGCACCCCCCTTCACCCTGACTTCTCAGGACGGCAAACCCGTGTCGCTTGGCGACTTTCTCGGCAAGGCGGTGGCGGTCACCTTCATCTTTGCCTCCTGCGCGGACACTTGTCCGATGTTGACCGACAAAATGGCACGGGTTCAGGACAGGCTGGGCGATGCGTTCGGCAAGAGCATCGCCTTCGTTTCGATCACCGTCGATCCGGAACGCGATACGCCGGAGGTTCTCAAGCAATATGCGGAGGCCTTCGGCGCCGATCCGGCCGGATGGTATTTCCTGACAGGCTCGCCCGAGGCCATCGGCGATGTCCTGAGCCGCTATGGCATCTATGCCAAGAAAACGCCGTCGAGCGATGTCGACCACACCTTCCTAACGTCTCTCATCGACTCCACAGGCATGCTGCGCGTACAGTATCTGGGGGTACGCTTTGATCTTGAGGAATTCCGCAGTGACCTTCTCGGGCTCGTGGACGAATCCGGCAAGGATTAGAGACCGGCTGGTTGGCTGGGTCGCCGGGCTGCCGGCGCG
>JANNSP010000237.1:0-4485 GCA_031402975.1 Hyphomicrobiales bacterium | reverse complement strand
AGTCCGTCGAAGGGTGCGATTCGTTGCACCACCCCCTCATCCGGCGCTTCGCGCCACCTTCCCCCGCGAGGGGGGAAGGGCGACTCTTGGGCCCTCCACTCACAGCCAGCCTTTCTGCATGAAATACAGAAACGGCAGGATGGCGGAGAGGATCATCAGCACCACCGCCATCGGGTAGCCGAAAGTCCATTCGAGTTCCGGCATGTGACGGAAATTCATGCCGTAGATGCTGGCGACCAGGGTCGGCGGGAGAAACACTACGGCGGCCACCGAGAATATCTTTATGATGCCCGCCTGCTCGATCGAGATCAGCCCCAGCACCGCGTCGAGCAGGAAGCTGATCTTGGCGGAAAGGAACGAGGCGTGGTCGGTGAGCGACTGGATGTCGCGCTGCAGGATGCGGATTCTGGCGCGGTTGTCCTTCATTTCGCGGGTCTGCTTCATCTGGTCGACCAGTGCCGTCATGAAGGCGACAACGCGGCCGATCGAGACCAGGCTTTCGCGCATCTTGGAGGTGAAGTCGCCCTCCTCGCCGATATTCTCGATCAGTTCCTGCAGATTGGTGGTGCGGCGGCGCGGCCGTTTTTTCTGCCCGCCCAAAGTGCGCCCGCTTCCGAAGGTCTTGCGCGAGGTGTCGTCGACGATGACGCCGACGCGTTCGAGATGATCCGCGGCGCGGTCGACCACCGCTTCGAGGAGGCTGATATAGACGCCCCAGCCGGTCATCGCCGTCGTCTGCGGCTTCATCGCGCGCTTCACATAGACGGGAAATGCCTGCGGATGATGATAGCGGATGGTGATGAGGAGATCGTCCTTGATGATGAAGGTGACAGGGGACGATTCGGGCTGGTCGTGTTCGCCCCTGCGGATCAGGTTGGCGGTCATGAAGGCGGCGCCATCCTCCTGGTAGAGACGGCTCGAGGCCTCGATCTCGGCCAGCTCCTCGCGGGTTGGAATGTCGATGCCAAGTGCTGCCTCGACGCTTTTTTCCTCATCCGCCGTGGGCTCGACCAGATCGAGCCAGACAGCCCCTTTCGGCACCGCCGGCTGGTTCAGCTTGGCAAGTTCGGTCAGGCAGCCATTGGCCGTTCCATAGGCGGAGAGCATGGCGCTTGAGATACTGGGTTTTAGGGCGAGCGCAAGCCCTCAGGGCAAACGGGCCTCGGCGTCCGCGATGTAACCCCGGGCGAGCGGCAGCGTTTCCACCGATTTCGCCAACTGGATCTGGAACACCATGTGCTTGCCGAAGCGGAAGCTGAATTCGCTGACGATCAGGTAGAACTCCCACATGCGGCAGAAACGCTCGTCGAGGAGCCCTGCGATCCTTTCGCGGTTCGCCTGAAAGCGGCTCTCCCAGGCCGCCAGCGTTTGCGCATAGTGGAGCCTGAGGATTTCGATGTCGGTCACCCAGAGCTGCGAGCGCTCGATGGCGCCGAGCGTTTCCGACAGAGCGGGGGAATAGCCGCCGGGGAAGATGTATTTCCGCATCCACGCGCCCGTGGAGCCGGGACCGCCCTTGCGGCCGATCGAATGCAGCAGCGCCACGCCGTCATCGGTGAGCAGGCTCGAAACCTTGCGGAAGAATTCGTCGTAGTGTGCCACACCCACATGCTCGAACATGCCGACCGAGACGATGCGGTCGAATGTTCCGGTGACGGCGCGATAATCCTTGAGTTCGAATTTCACACGCTCCGACAGGCCGCGCTGCTTCGCCCGCTCGACCGCGAGGCGGTGCTGCTCGACGGAGAGAGTCACACCGGTCACCTCCACATCCGCCGCTTCAGCGAGATACATCGACAGCGCGCCCCAGCCCGAACCGATGTCGAGAATTTTTTGCCCCGGTTTCAACGCCAGTTTCGCCGCCACATGGCGGAGCTTGTTGCGCTGGGCGGTCTCAAGCGAATCATCGGGGGAAGTGAAATAAGCGCAGGAGTAATTCAGGTCTTCATCGAGGAAAAGTTTGTAAAGTTCGTTCGACAGATCGTAGTGATGGGCGACATTCTTGCGCGAGGCTGCGGGTTTGTTGCGCTGGTAAAATCCGCGCAGCGACTTGTAGGCGGCGCGCAGGCCCCGCTGCAGCGGCTGGCCACGAAGGTTGGCGCGGTTGAGCACATAGAGTGTGAGCAGATCGCGGAGCGTCCCCTGCTCGATCACCAGCGTTCCGTCCATATAGGCCTCGCCGGTGCGCAGTTCCGGATTGAGAAACAGCGAACGGTGCAGGCGGCGATCGGTGAGCCGGATGGTGACGGCGGGTTCGGGCGACGCCGCGTAGTTATGCGAATTGCCATCGGCGTCGATGATACGAAGCGTTCCAGTTTTCACGAAGCGCTGCATCATGGTGTCGAGAAGTTTCATTATTGGCGACGCCTGACAACAAGGAATCGAATTTGCAATCCTTGGGAAAGCGTCAATCCATTACACCTTTCCGCAACTGCCCGCTTCATCAAGCGGAGGCGTTCAGAACGTCGAGCACGGGACAGGCCGGAGCCTTTTCACCCGAGCAGCGCGCCACCGTCCCGGCAAGAACATGCTCGAGTCTCGCAAGGTCGGCGAGTTTGGTCCGCACATCTTCGAGATGAGCCATGGCGATCCGTTTCACATCCGCGCATGAAACGTGCCCTGGTTCGGCAACCGCCAGAAGGGCGCGGATGTCATCTATACTGAATCCGAGTTCACGGGACCTTCTTACGAACGCCAGGATTTGGATATGTTCCGGTCCATATACCCGTCTACCGCCTCCAGTCTTCGGCGGAGCCGGAATGAGGCAAATCCGCTCATAGTAGCGGATGGTTTCGACGTTGACCCCGGTCCGGCTGGACAACGCGCCGATGGTCAGCGTAGTTGCTCGCGCATTTGTGATCGCCGCCATGGAGATTGCCCTTGCTTCTGTAGTGGCTACAGGATGCAGGATGCCGCTATTAGGTTCAAGAAGGCAAGGCCGTGACCATAACCAACAACCTAGAGCGCCCGGCAACCGGCAAGCGCGCCCAAAGTCTTGCCGTTGCCGGCGGTCTAGCCGGCGCCGTGGCGGCGATGTCCTGCTGCATTTTGCCGCTCGTGCTATTCAGTCTCGGGGTCAGCGGAGTGTGGATCGGGCAACTGACCAACCTGGCGCCGTACCAGCCCTATTTCATCGGCGCCGCGATCCTGTGCCTCGGTTACGGTTACTGGATGGTCTACCGGTCCCGGCGAACGGCCTGCGCTGACCGCGCGGTTTGCGCCCGGCCAATGTCCAGCCGCCTGGTGATGGCGGGCCTCATCCTCGCCACCGGAATGATCGCCGCGACGCTGGGCTTCGGTGCCACCGCTTCGCTTTTCCTCTGAGGGAGGTTCCATGAACATTACGCGCGCTTTCACAGCCGTGACAGTCGTGCTCGGTTTTCTTGCCGCGCCCGCCGCCGCCGCCAGCAAGACCATCATCCTGGTGGTAGAGAACATGACTTGCGTGTCATGCCCCTATATCGTGAACCAGAGCCTCTCCGCGGTGCCCGGAGTCACCAGGATCGAGGTCTCGTTGGAAGAAAAGACGGCCACCGTGACGTACGACGATACGAAGGCGGATGTGAACGCTCTCACCAAAGCCACAGCGGAAGCGGGCTACCCATCCACCCCGAAATCTTGAGATGGCTCAGATGATCTTTACATCCACCATCACCTGTCCCGCCTGCGGGCACAAGTCGGTGGAAACCATGCCCACCGATGCCTGCCAATATTTCTACGACTGCAAGGCCTGCGGCATTGTGCTCAAGCCGAAGAGTGGCGACTGTTGCGTCTATTGTTCTTATGCCGACGTGCCCTGCCCGCCGATGCAGGGCGTGAGCGCTGAGGCAAATAGAACCGGCTGCTGCTGAAACGGCGATCTGTTCATCCCCAATCGAGCACGACCTTGCCGCAGGCTCCCTGCTTCATCAGCGCGAAGCCCTGCGCGTAGTCGGCGGCTTTCATGCGGTGGGTGATGACCTTCCTCACGTCGAGGCCCGACTGCAGCATGGCGATCATCTTGTACCAGGTTTCGAACATTTCTCGGCCGTAGATGCCCTTGATCGTCAGGGCACGGAAGATGATGGCGTTCCAGTCGACCGGCATCTTGCCCGACGGGATGCCGAGCATGGCGATCTTGCCGCCCATGATCAGATGCTTCGTCATCTGCTCGAAGGCCGAGGGTGCCCCCGACATTTCGAGCCCGATGTCGAAGCCCTCGCGCATGCCGATCCGCTGCATGACCGATTTGAGGTCTTCCCGCGAGACGTTCACGGTGACGGCGTCGGTCACCTGGTTGCACAGATCGAGACGGTAGTCGTTGACGTCGGTGACGACGATGTGCCTGGCGCCGACATGGCGGCAGACTGCGGCGGCCATGATGCCGATGGGACCGGCACCGGTAATCAGCACGTCTTCGCCCACGAGATCGAAGGAGAGTGCGGTGTGGACCGCGTTGCCGAGCGGATCGAGGATGGCGCCGATCTCGTCATCGACTTCGGGCGG
>JANNSP010000236.1:0-5837 GCA_031402975.1 Hyphomicrobiales bacterium | reverse complement strand
GTGATGATCAGCGGCGGGCAGAAGGCGACGGCGTCGCCCATGGCGCGGTTGATCAGCCCCAGCTCCTGCAGGAACTCGACGCACTTTCCCCCGACCGCGGTCTTCGGATCGAAGGCCCGCTTCGTCACCTTGTCGGCCACCAGTTCGAGCCCGCCGATCAATCCCACGCCGCGCGCCTCGCCCACCAGCGGATGGTCCGCCAGCGCCTTCAGCCGCCCCATGAACACCGGCGCCACTTTCCGCACATGGCCGACAATGTCGTCGCGCTCGTAGATCTCGATCGCCTTCAGCGCCACGGCGCAGCCCACGGGATGGGCGGTGTAAGTATAGCCATGCCCGAACGTTCCTATCTTGCGGCTTTCCTCCAGCATCGCCTGATACAGGTCTTCCTCGATCGTGATCGCGCTCATTGGAAAATAGGCGGACGTGAGCGCCTTCGCCATCGAGATCGACGTCGGCTTCATGCCGAAGGTCTGCGCCCCGAACCAGTTGCCGGTGCGCCCGAAACCGCAGATCACCTCGTCGGAAATGCAACGCACGTCATATTTTTCCAGCACCGCGTTGATCTTCGCAAAATAACCGGCGGGCGGAACGATCACCCCGCCGGCCCCCATCACTGGTTCCGCGATGAAACCGGCGACCGTCTCCGGCCCCTCGCGCTGGATCAGCTCGTCGAGGTCATTGGCCATACGCTCCGTGAACTGATCTTCCGATTCGCCCTCATGGCCCCCGCGATAGAAATGCGGCGACGACGTATGCAGGATATTGGCGATCGGCAGGTCGAAATCGCGATGCACGATGGGCAGTCCGGTCAGCGATCCGGACGCGATGGTGACGCCGTGATAGCCCCGCTGCCTCGAGATGATCTTCTTCTTCAGCGGGCGTCCGCGCGCATTGTTGTAATACCACGTCAGCTTGATCTGCATGTCGTTGGCTTCCGAGCCCGACGCGCCGAACAGGATTTTGGAAGCAGGGCAGGGCGACAGCTCCTTCAGTTTCTCCGACAGCTCGATCACGCCATCATGCGACTTGCCGCCGAACACGCTGGTGAACGACAGCCGGCGCATGGCGGAGGCGGCCGCCTCGACCAGTTCCTCGTTGCCATAGCCGAGTGCGGTACACCACAAGCCCGCCAGCCCCTCGATATAGCGCTTGCCCTTGTCGTCAGTGACATAGACTCCTCGCGCCTCGTTGATGATGAGGGGTCCAACCTCCCGGTGCTTCGCCAGATTGGTATAGGGATGCAACACAGTCTCAATATCGCGCACCGCCATGTTGGAAAGCTGGGTCATCACATTTCCTTGTTACTCCCTCTTCGCGCGGAACGCGCGGGGAGGGTGGCGCGTAGCGCCGGGTGGGGTCGTGCCGCGTGGCAGGCTGAAGACTAGTTCCCCAGAACCGCCGCCTCGATGATATCCAGCCCTTCGTTCAGGATCATGTCGGAGGCGGTGAGCGGCGTCAGCAGGCGGATCGTGTCGCTGTAGATGCCGCAGGTGAGGATCAGGAGCCCGCGCTCAAGGCATTTGGCGGCAAGCGCCTTGGCGGCGCCTGCGTCCGGCGTATTGCCGCCATGCTCGGTCACCATCTCGAAAGCGCACATGGCGCCGAGCCCCCGGATGTCACCGATCGGCATGCCCTGGCCTCGGGCCTTCACCGCCCTCATCCGCGCCATGATGGTCTTGCCTTGCGCCTCGGCCTTCGCCATCAAGCCTTCCGTCTCGAACGCCTCGAACACGCCAAGTGCGGCGACGCAGGCCACCGGGTTTCCCGCATAAGTGCCGCCGATCCCGCCCGGGTCCGGCGCATCCATGATCGCCGCGCGCCCCACGATACCGGCCAGCGGAAATCCCCCCGCCAGAGATTTCGCCACCGTCACCAGGTCGGGCTCGACGCCCATATGCTCCATCGCAAAGAATTTCCCCGTCCGCCCGAAACCGGTCTGGATTTCATCCGCGATGAAGACGATGCCATGCGTGTCGCACAGCTTCCGCAGCCGCGCCATCAACTCCTTCGGCGCGATGTAAAAGCCACCCTCGCCCTGCACCGGCTCGATGATGATGGCGGCGACGCACGCGGCCTCGACATCGCATTTGAACAGAAGCTCGATCGCTTCCATCGTGTCGTCGACGGTGATGCCGTGATGGGCCACCGGGAACGGCACATGCCAGATGCCGCCGGCGAACGGCCCGAACTTCAACTTGTAGGGATTGACCTTGCCGGTCAGCGCCATGGTGAGATTGGTGCGGCCATGAAACCCGCCGTGAAAGGCGATGACGTCGGAGCGTCCGGTGTAAGCGCGCGCGAACTTGATGGCGTTCTCGACCGCTTCCGCGCCCGTCGTCACCAAAGCCGACTTCTTCTCTCCCGACATCGGAGCCACCGCGTTGAGCTTCTCGCACAGCTCGATGAACGGCGCATAGGGAACGACCGTGGCGCAGGTATGGGTGAACTTCTCAAGCTGCTCATAGACGCGCTTCATCACGAGGGGATGCCGGTGCCCGGTATTGACCACCGCGATCCCGCCGCCGAAATCGATATAGCGGTTGCCGTCCACATCCCAGAGTTCGGAATTCTCGGCCTTGGCCGCGATGACGGGCGCCGTCATTCCCATGCCGCGCGACACCGCCTTGGCGCGCCGTTCGACCCAGTTCTGGTTCATCCCCGAAGCCGTGACTGGTGCATTCATGGTGTCTGTGCTCCCCCCTTGAAATGACCGGCGTCCTTTACGCCAGTTGACGTGGCCCCGGCAAACGGATTCACTCACGCTTTGGGATTGGGGGAGGAAACCATGCTCGGCCTCATGCAGGACTATCCGTTGCTGGTGCACCGCGTGCTCGATCACGCGGCGCGCTGGCACGCCGGAACCGAAATCGTGACGCGCTCGGTCGAAGGCCCGATCCACCGCACCACCTACGCGGCGCTCGACGCGCGCGCCCGGGCGCTCGCCAGCGCGGTCCAGTCGCGCCTCGGCATCGGGCACGACTCGATCGCCGGCACCATGGCGTGGAACACCTGGCGCCACATGGAAATCTGGTACGCCGTCATGGGTTTGGGCGCCGTCGTCCACACCCTCAATCCGCGCCTCTTCGCCGACCAGCTCGACTACATCGTGAACCACGCCGAGGACGCATGGATCTTCACCGATCTGACCTTCGTGCCGCTGTTCGAAAAACTGCAGGAGCGGCTTCCCAAGGTGAAGGGCTTCATCGTGATGACCGATCTCGCCCATATGCCGGCGACCACGCTCCGTAATCCCATCTGCTACGAGGACCTGATCGCCGAAGGCGACGCCACATTCGCCTGGCCGGACTTCGACGAGAACACCGCCTGCGGGCTTTGCTACACCTCGGGCACCACCGGCAATCCCAAGGGCGTCGTCTATTCCCATCGCTCCAGCGTGCTGCACGCTTTGACCACCAGCCTGCGCGACGCCAAGAACCTGTCGAGCCGCGACACCGTGCTGCCCGTCGTGCCGATGTTCCACGCCAATGCCTGGTCGCTGGCGCTCAACGCTCCCATGGTCGGAGCGAAGCTGGTGATGCCCGGCGCCAGGCTCGACGGCGCCTCGCTCTACGAACTCCTCGATACCGAGCGCGTGACCTTCACCGCCGCGGTGCCCACCGTCTGGCTGATGCTGCTCCAGCACCTCGAGCAAAATCCGCACCTCAAACTGCCCCATCTCGACCGCGTCTTCATCGGCGGCTCGGCCTGCCCGGAAAAGATCATGAAGGTGTTTGTCGAGACCTACGATGTCGATGTCATTCACGGCTGGGGCATGACCGAGATGAGCCCCATCGGCACCACCGCCAACCGCTCGGGGCGCACCGCTCAACTTTCGGAGGAAGACTGGTGGCCGATCAAGCTCAAGCAGGGCCGCCCGCTGTTCCTCGTCGACATGAAGATCACCGACGACGACAACCGCGCCCTGCCGCATGACGGCAAAACCTTCGGCCGGCTCAAGGTGAAAGGCCCCTCGGTCGCCAAGGCCTATTACAAAAGCGAGGGCGCGTCCGCCTTCGACTCAGATGGCTGGTTCGACACCGGCGACGTGGCCACCATCGACCAATACGGTTACATGCAGATTACCGACCGCTCGAAGGATGTCATCAAGTCCGGCGGTGAGTGGATTTCATCGATCGAGCTTGAGAACATCGCACTCGGCTGTGAGGGCGTGCAGGAGGCGGCGGCCATCGGCATCATCCATCCCAAATGGGACGAGCGCCCGCTCCTCGTGGTGGTGAAACGCCCCGGCGCCGAACTTGGCCGCGATCAGGTCCTCGCTCACATGACCGGCAAGCTCGCCAAATGGTGGCTCCCCGACGATGTCGCCTTCGTCGACGAGATACCCCACACCGCGACCGGCAAGATTTCCAAGCTCGCTCTCCGCCAGCAGTTCCGCGACTACCGGTTTTCGCTCTGAACCAGGTCGATTTTTATGAACGGCGCGATCCGCGCCAGATGGCGGATAAGCGCGATGACGAACATCGTCATGCCGATCGACTCCAGGCATTCCTGGGTGGCGGCCGTCACCATGTAGGGTAGCGCCTCGATGCCGCTGGTCGAGGCGAAGTAGCCGCACAGGAATTCGGTGCCGAGCGCGCCGCCCACGAACACAGAGCCCGCGATCGCCATGCGGATCGCGGTTGAACGCGGCAGGCGCAGCAGGAACGGAATGAAATAGAGCCCGAGTGCGATCACCACGGGTGTGGCAATGATGACCCAGGAGAAATAGAAAATTCCGCCGAGATGGAACGCGTTGCGCAAGGGATCGACGGTCACTTCGTGAAACGACACGGCGCCGTCGATCGCCATCAGGAGGAAGATGACGGCGAGCGCTGACCACTGGATGCGGTTCCGGGGCTCGAGCCGGCGCGACAGGAACGCGATCGCCGTCAGCAGCGCCGATGCCGCCGCCATGGACAGGTTCTCGTACCACGAGGGCAGGCTCCGTTCGGCATCGAGCGCGAAGTGGCGCATGTCCTTGAACATCGTGCCCACGCCAAAATAGTGAACGGCGAATTCGCGCACGATGCCGAGCGTCAGGATGATGGTCACCACGAGCCACAGGGCACTGACCACCCGTGTCACATCGAAGCGCAGCGCTCCCGGCGCCAGCGTCCGCGGTTCATAAAGTCCGTAATCCCGCCCGATATTCATATGAGCACTGATCATATCGCAATTCCTCCGCGCCGCATTGATACAAATTCCGCTTGGTTTCCAACAAAAGCATGAACCATGCCAAGTCGCCGGGCGGCCATTGCCGTAAGCCCGGAAAACTGCGACAGTCACCATTCAATATCAAGGAGGGCCCGCCATGCTGAAACTGATGTCCTTGGTGCTGGTTTCGTTGATCGGCCTGTCGGCCGGCGTCCAGGCGCAGAACAACTGGAGCGCCCCCGGCAGTGTCTGCGTACCGACCGGCGCGTCGATCAGGGCGGGCAAATTTGATACGAACCAGGCCGCCGTCATCTACTCGCCAGGCTCGCTGGGCGAGATTTTTCTGCATTGCGCCATCGCCCGGTTCAACAGCGCAACCGCAGCATATGATCTCAAGATAACCTATCGCGATTCGACCGGAACGGCCACCACGGGTTCGGTGCGCGCCGTGCTTCTCTATATCCCCATCACCGGCGCGACGCCGGTGATTCTGGGCTCCGTCACATCGGACTCCTCCGCTGTCACCACGCTGAACTCCATATCGTCCGCGGCCATCGCCCATACCTTTGACTTTGAAGCCAACATCTATTGGGTGAGAGTGGTGCTCAAGCGCACGGCGACCGACCAGATCGTGATCTTCCACAACGCCTGGCTCGACGGCTTCGTGATCTAACTTTGTC
>JANNSP010000235.1:0-14646 GCA_031402975.1 Hyphomicrobiales bacterium | reverse complement strand
GGTCGTCGACGAGCGCTTCCAGTTTGGCTCGCGTCAACTTCAGCGTCAGATGCTTGGGACCCGAGGCATCGGCCGTGATGAAGGGCAGGTTGATCTCGGTCTGGGCCGAGGAGGACAACTCGATCTTGGCCTTTTCCGCCGCTTCCTTCAAACGCTGCAAGGCAAGCTTGTCCTTGCGGAGATCGATGCCGTTTTCTTTCTTGAATTCGTCGGCGAGGTAATCGACGATCCGCATGTCGAAATCCTCGCCGCCGAGGAAGGTGTCGCCATTGGTCGACTTCACTTCGAACACGCCGTCGCCGATCTCGAGAACGGAGACGTCGAAAGTGCCGCCGCCAAGGTCATAGACCGCGATGGTGCCTGCTTCCTTCTTGTCGAGACCGTAGGCCAACGCCGCCGCGGTCGGCTCGTTGATGATGCGCAGCACTTCGAGGCCGGCGATGCGGCCCGCGTCCTTGGTGGCCTGGCGCTGCGAGTCGTTGAAATAGGCGGGCACCGTGATGACCGCCTGGGTCACCGGTTCGCCCAGATAGCGCTCGGCGGTTTCCTTCATCTTGGTCAGCGTGAAGGCGGAAATCTGCGAGGGCGAAAACTTCTTGCCGCGCGAATCGACCCAGGCATCGCCATTTTCGGCCTTGACGATAGTGTAGGGGACCAGCTTCTTGTCCTTGGCCACCATCGGGTCATCCATGCGCCGGCCGATCAGCCGCTTGATGGCGAAGAAGGTATTTTCCGGGTTGGTGACGCCCTGCCGCTTGGCGGGCTGGCCGACCAGCGTTTCACCGTCGGCGTTGAATGCCACGATCGACGGCGTGGTGCGCGCACCCTCCGCGTTCTCGATGACTTTGGGGGTCTTGCCTTCCATGACCGCGACGCATGAATTGGTGGTGCCGAGGTCGATGCCGATGACTTTAGCCATGTTTGTTCTCCGTATGGCAGGCGAGCCTGTGGGAAGCCCGTAAACGAGGCGCTTCCGTTACCCTTTGCGGGGGCTGCCTCCTGATTGACACATATGGTCAAGGTAGCCTTGATTCCCAAGGCCCTGAACCTGATGGAGCGTTATATAGGCACGGGAAATTTCGCTATCAAGCGGGTAGTAAAGGGCAAAACGTTCAAACCTGGTCCTGGTTCGCGGCCCTGGCGACCCCGACCATCGCCGGGCGCAGGCACCGGTCGCCGATGGCGAAACCGGACTGCATTTCCTGCATGACCGTTCCCGGGGGCCGCTCGCCGGTCGGCACCTCGAACAGGGCCTGGTGCATGTTGGGGTCGAATTTCTGGCCCACGGTCTCCAGTTTTCGGATGCCGTGACGCTGAAAGTTGTTGAGCAGTTCGCGCTCGGTCAGTTCGACTCCCGCCAGAAGGTTGGCAGTCACCTCGTCGGCCCTGTCCCTCGCTTCAGGCGAAACCGCCGCCAGAGCCCGGCCGAGATTGTCGGTGACTGCCAGCATGTCGCGGGCAAAGTTGGTCGCGGCATAGAGTGTCGCCTCGGCCTTTTCACGTTCGCCGCGCTTGCGCAGATTGTCCATCTCGGCCGCAAGCCTGAGGAGGCGATCCTTGAGGGAGGCCACTTCCTCCTGCAGCGCTTCAATCTGGGTGTCGCGGGGGTCGGCCATCGGCTCGGCCATCGGCGACTCGATCTCGGTGGGATCGTCGAAGTAGTCAGGGGTTGTCGTGTAATCGCTCATGGTTACGCTTCATCCGCGGGTCACAATTGAGGAATAGTCCGCATATCGGCTTCACCGCCACGAAAATCAAGTCAGAAGCCGTCCGACGACTTTGGCGGTATAGTCGACCATGGGAATGATGCGGGCGTAGTTCATCCGAGTCGGCCCGATGATCCCAAGCACGCCCACGATCTTTTCCTCGCGGTTCCGGTAGGGCGAAACGATCAGCGATGATCCGGAGAGGGAAAACAGGCGGTTTTCCGAGCCGATGAAAATGCGAACCCCCTCGCCGCCCTCGGCGAGGCCCAGGAGCTGCACCAGGTCCTTCTTGGTCTCGATATCGTCGAAAAGCTGGCGGATCCGGTCGAGGTCTTCGGCGTCCCCGGTATTTTCCAGCAGATTGGCCTGGCCTTTGACGATCAGTGTTTTCGCATCGGGATCGGTTTCACCCGACCAGATGGCCACTCCTGCCTCGACGATCTTGGCCGAAAGGTCGTCGAGTTCCCGCTTCAGCCCCGACATTTCGTCGCGCACGAATCGCTGCACTTCGGCGATCGTCTTGCCTTCGAGGCGCGCGGTCAGATAGTTCGTGGCCCGGATAAAGGTTGAGGCCGGCAATCCGGCGGGAACGGTAATCGCCCGGTTTTCGACCGCCCCGTCCTCGCCGACCAGGATCACCAAAGCGCGGCCGGGCCCCAGATTGACGAATTCGATATGTTTGAGGCGCCCGTTCATCTTGGGCGCCAGCACCACCCCGGCGCAATGCGACAACCCCGACAGCAGCATGCTCGCTTCGCTCAGCACATCCTCGATCCGGCGCTCGCGATTGGACGCCGCCGCCTGGGCGTCGATGCGGGCCCGTTCATCGGGGGTGACCGAACCCACCTCCATCACCGCATCGACGAAAAACCGCAGGCCCGCCTCGGTCGGGATACGGCCGGCACTGGTATGGGGAGAGTAAATCAGCCCTGACTCCTCGAGGTCCATCATCACATTGCGCACCGACGCCGGCGACAGGTTGGAGGGCAGAATGCGCGAAATGGTGCGCGAACCCACGGGTTCTCCAGTCTGCAGATAGGTATCGACCAGGCGGCGGAAAATCTCGCGCGACCGCTGGTCCAGCCCGGCAATGCCTCGCAGCCTGTCGTCCAGCAACGGTCTTGGCGGAATGAGGGTCATTGCTTTCTTTAGAAATCAAGTTGGCGCTGGTCAATCAAGCGTCTAGAAGGCGGGCGGAACAACACAAGGATACAGTCATGCGCCCCTCGGGTCGAGCGCCGGATCAATTGCGCGCCGTCATATTTGAGCGGGGTTACGCCAAACATGCCGAAGGCTCCTGTCTGGTGCGGTTCGGCGATACCCATGTGTTGTGCACGGCGAGCCTTGAGGAAAAAGTCCCGCCGTGGCTGAAAGGCCGCGGCAAAGGCTGGGTGACGGCCGAATACGGCATGCTGCCACGCGCCACCGGCGAGCGCATGCGGCGCGAGGCGGCCCAGGGCAAGCAATCGGGCCGCACCCAGGAAATCCAGCGGCTGGTTGGCCGGTCGCTGCGCGCCGTCACCGACCTCGTGGCTCTGGGGGAAAAACAGATCACCCTCGATTGCGACGTCATCCAGGCCGATGGCGGTACAAGGACAGCGGCGATCACCGGGAGCTGGGTGGCGCTCCATGACTGTCTCCTGTGGATGCAGTCCCGCGGTATGTTCAAGGCCTGGCCGCTCAGGGATCATGTGGCCGCCGTTTCGTGCGGCGTGCACGGTGGCGAAAATGTGCTCGATCTCGACTACGCGGAGGATTCGACCGCCGGCACGGACGCGAATTTCGTCCTGACGGGCTCGGGCGCCATCGTCGAGGTGCAGGCCACGGCGGAAGGCGAGCCATTTTCACAGGACGCCCTTCTCCAGTTGCTGGCTTTGGCGCGGAAAGGCATCGAGGAACTGGTGTCAATGCAGAGAGCCGCCATCGCATGAAGCCGTCGGGAATTCTCGAAACCGTTCTGTATGCGGAGGACCTCGCGGAGGCGCGCCGGTTCTATGAAGGGATCCTTGGCCTCGAATGCATGGCCGAGGAAGCTGGCCGGCATCTGTTTTTCTATTGCGGCACCCAGATGCTTTTGATCTTCAACCCGCAGCGGACTTCGGAGGCCAAGGAAGGCTCGGCGATCCCGCCACATGGTGCATTGGGCCCGGGTCATCTGTGTTTCGTGGCCAGCACCGTGGAACTCGACCGGTGGCGCGCGCATCTGGAGCAGCATGACGTGACGATCGAGTCCGAAATGACCTGGAGCGGAGGCGGCCGGTCGATCTATTTCCGCGATCCGGCCGGTAATTCATTGGAGTTCGCCGAGCCGAAGATCTGGAACTTGCCGCGTCCCCAGCGTTTGCGGCGTGGCGAGAAACTCGTCGTCGCCACCCACAATCCCGGCAAGCTGAAAGAGATCAACGAACTTCTGACACCATTTGGAGTAACGGCGATATCGGCGGGCTCTCTCGGACTTGCGGAACCGGAAGAAACCGAAGCCACGTTTGGCGGCAATGCAAGGCTGAAAGCGGAACACGCGGCAGCCGCGTCGGGCTTGCCCGCCTTGGCCGATGATTCGGGTCTGTGCGTCGACGCGCTCGGCGGCGAACCCGGCGTCTATTCGGCGCGTTGGGCGGGGCCGGCGAAGGATTTCGCCCTTGCCATGCGTTTCGTGGAAGAAAAGCTGCAGGCAGTAGGCGCCCGCGATTCCGAACGGCGCAGCGCGCATTTCGTCAGTGCGCTGTGTATCTCATGGCCGGACCGGTACCAGTTGATTTTCGAGGGCCGCGTCGATGGCTTCCTCGTATGGCCGCCGCGCGGCGCAAACGGTTTCGGTTACGATCCCATTTTCGTCCCCGCTGGCCACGATCAGACTTTCGGCGAAATGGGGGGGCAGGAGAAATACGCGATCTCTCATCGCACGCGCGCCTTCCGGAAACTGGTCGATGCCGTCTTCTGAGCCCTTCGGCATTTACGTCCATTGGCCCTTCTGCAAGGCCAAGTGCCCCTATTGCGATTTCAATTCGCATGTCCGGCATCAACCCGTTGACGACATGGCGTTCGCGCGGTCTCTGGGTGCCGAACTTCAATGGTTCGCGCATCGGACGCCCGGCCGCCAAGTGAGCAGTATTTTCTTTGGAGGTGGCACGCCGTCCCTGATGCCGCCACGCGCCGTGGCCCATGTCCTGGAAGAAATCTCCAGATTGTGGAGCGTCGACGGCGACGCTGAAATCACCATGGAAGCCAATCCGACCAGCATCGAAGCCCGGAACTTCCGGGGCTATAGAGCGGCGGGCGTGAACCGCGTCTCGGTGGGCGTTCAGGCTCTCAACGATCCTGACCTTCTGGCGCTTGGCCGCCAGCATACGGCACAGGAAGCACGCGACGCATTCCGCATCGCGGCAACTATATTCCCGCGCGTATCCTTCGATCTCATCTATGCGCGCCCCGGACAGACACCCGATCAATGGCGGGCGGAACTTGCCGACGCGCTGGCCGAGCAGCAAGGCCACATGTCGCTCTATCAACTGACCGTCGAACCGGACACCGCCTATGCCCGTCTGCAGGACCGGGGCATGCTGCACATCCCCGGCGAGGACAGCGCCGCCGAGCTCTATGACATCACCCAGGAACTCACATCCGCGGCAGGGCTCGATGCCTATGAGGTGTCAAATCATGCAGCGCCGGGCCACGAGTCGCGCCACAATCTTCTCTACTGGCGCTACGGCGAATATGCGGGCGTGGGGCCGGGAGCTCACAGCCGCATCGTCGCCGCCGACAGCCGGCGCGCCATCGCCACCGAAAGGCACCCCGAAACCTGGCGTGACCTCGTTGCCGCCAATGGAAACGGCATCGTCGAAAACACGCCGGTCGATCCCGCCGGCCAGGCGTCCGAATATCTGCTGATGGGACTGCGGATTTCCGAAGGCATCGATCTCCGCCGCTACGCTGAATTGGCCGATCGCCCCATCGATCGCGCGCGGATTGCCGATCTTGGCGCGCTCGGACTGGTCGATTGCAACGGATCGCGATTGACCGCAACAGACCGAGGTCGCCGCGTGCTGAACGCGGTGATCGCCGAACTCGCCACCTGAACCGATAATGTCAGGCCGCAAATATTCGATCGGAGCGGCGGAGTTCGACGCACCCTCCCTGCAGCCGGGCCTCTATGCAGTAGCGACCCCCATCGGCAATCTCGGCGACATCACCGTCCGCGCGCTGATGACCTTGTCCGCCGCCGATCTCATCCTCTGCGAGGACACCCGCACCACGTCGAAGCTCTTGCAGCGCTACGCCATCAAGACGAAGCTGTCGCCCTATCACGAGCACAACGCCGAAAAAGTCAGGCCGGGTATCCTCGGCCGGCTCAAGGACGGCGCCGCGATGGCATTGGTCAGCGATGCCGGCATGCCGCTGGTTTCCGATCCGGGCTACCGCCTGCTTGGCGAAGCGGCCAGTCTGGGTATTGCCGTCACGGTGTGTCCGGGTCCTTCGGCGGTCTTGACGGCATTGGCGCTTTCCGGTCTGCCCACCGACCGCTTCAGCTTTTTCGGTTTCATGCCGGCGAAGAAATCCGCGAGGGAACGGCTCTTCGCGGAAATTGCAAAGCTCCACTCGACCCTGATCTTCTTTGACAGTCCGCACCGGATCGTGGCCTCGCTGCGGGACATCGAAACCAGTCTGCCCGGCCGCACCGTGGCCGTGGCGCGCGAGCTGACGAAGCTCTATGAGGAGGTGATGCGCGGAACTCCCGGCGAAGTGCGTACGGCTCTCGAAGCCCGTGCCTCGATCAAGGGGGAAATCACCTTGATCGTGTCGGGCCCATCGGGGCATGAGCCCGCATCGGAAGAGACGATCGAGGCCGAAATCACCGCTGCTCTCAAGACCCTGAGCCCCAGCCAGGCGGCCGCCCATGTGGCCAGGATTCTTGAGCTGCCCAAGGGCGATGTCTATGCGCGCATCATCAAGTCGCGAGACTCAGCATGACAACCGCGCGGCGCCAGGCTTCCGAACGAAGCGGCCGCCGGTCGGAATTCAAGGCGCTGTGGATGTTGCGGCTCAAGGGATATCGGCTTCTCGCCCGCCGGTTCAAATGTCCGCTGGGCGAGATCGATCTTATAATGAGGAAAGGTCAAACGACCGCTTTCATCGAAGTGAAGGCGAGAGCCAATACCGACGACGCCGTGACGGCCGTGACACAGTTCCAATCCAGGCGGATCGTGGCGGCCGCCGGCCTGTGGATGGCGCGCGACCGTTTGTCGAACAAGGGCTACTGCCGTTTTGACATCGTCACCGTCAGTCCCTACCACTGGCCGCGCCACATCCAGAACGCGTTTTACGGGGACTAGCGCAATGCCGCTGAAGGTTGCTGTCCAGATGGATCCGATTGAGGCCATCAACATCGGGGGCGATTCGACCTTTGCCCTGATGCTGGAAGCGCAAGCCCGCGGTCACAGCCTGTTCTACTACCAGACGAAAACCCTGGCCCTTGGCGCCGGCACGCTATGGGCCAGCGGATTTGACGTCGAAGTCCGCGACGAACCCGGCAATCATTTCACGCTCGCAGAAAAACGCCGCGCCGATCTGTCCACCATGGATGCCGTGCTGATGCGGCAGGATCCGCCCTTCGATATGGCCTATATCACCGCCACCCATCTGCTCGAACACATCCATCCCAAGACACTTGTCGTCAACGATCCAGGCGAAGTGCGGAACGCCCCGGAAAAGCTGTTCGTGCTGCGCTACGGGCATTTCATGCCGGAAACGCTCATCACCCGCGATCCCGCCGAACTGTCGCGATTTCACAAGACCCATGCCGACATCATCCTGAAACCTCTCTACGGCAATGGTGGAGCGGGAGTGTTCCGCCTGGGGCAGGATGACCAGAATTTCTCCTCGCTCGTCGAACTCTTCACCCAGGCATTCCGCGAACCGTTCATCGCCCAGCGCTATCTCCCCGAGGTGCGAAAGGGCGACAAGCGCATCATCCTGGTCGATGGCAAATTCGCCGGCGCCATCAACCGGGTGCCAGCCGAAAACGAAAGCCGGTCCAACATGCATGTGGGCGGAAGGCCCGAGCCTTCGGTGCTCACCCGGCGCGAGCACGAAATCTGCGAGGCCCTCGGCCCCGACCTCAAGGCGCGCGGCCTGCTCTTTGTCGGGCTCGACGTGATCGGCGACTATCTCACCGAGATCAACGTCACGTCTCCCACCGGCATCAGGGAAGTGCAACGTTTCGGCGGAGCGGACATCGCCGCGCTGATCTGGGATGCGATCGAGAGAAAAAGATAGGGCCAAAGGTTGTTCTATAAATGTTCTTTTCCTTTCGCGCTGTTTGGTGTATGGCTTGGCGATGACATCGCGGGTTTCAACTGTAGCGTTTCAGGGGATCGAGGCTGTTCCCGTGGACGTGCAGGCCCAGTTTGTTTCGGGCCAGGTGCAGTTTCACGTCGTGGGCCTGCCCGACAAGGCGGTGGCCGAAAGCCGGGAGCGGGTGCGGGCGGCACTCCATGCCATCGGGCTGGCCCTGCCGGGCAAACGCCTGGTGGTCAATCTGTCCCCCGCCGATCTGCCCAAGGAAGGCAGTCATTTCGATCTGCCCATCGCTCTGGCCCTGCTGTCGGCCCTGGGCGTCATACCTCCTGACTTTCTGTCGCGCTATCTGGTGATGGGCGAACTGGCGCTCGACGGGTCGATCCTGGCGGTCGCCGGCGCCCTGCCAACGGCGATCGCCGCCGATGCCAGGGATCTGGGTTTGATCTGCCCCAAGGCGTCGGGCGCCGAGGCGGCGTGGGCCGGCGAGGAGGTCGACATTCTGGCCCCCGAGAATCTGATCCAGCTTCTCAACCACGTGCGCGGTACCCAGGTTCTGACCCGGCCCCGGCCCTCTCTGGCTGAAGACCCCGGTGTCTTGCCGGACCTCCGCGATATCAAGGGCCAGGAAGCGGCCAAGCGCGCCCTTGAGGTTGCCGCCGCCGGTGGGCATCATTTGTTGATGGTGGGTCCGCCCGGAGCCGGAAAATCCATGCTGGCGCAACGGCTTCCCTCCATCCTGCCGCCGATGGACGCCCGCGAAATGCTCGATGTCAGCATGATCGCGTCGCTGGCGGGTGAACTCGCGGGCGGCAAGCTGTCGAGGCGCCGGCCGTTCCGCGCCCCCCATCATTCAGCCTCCATGCCTGCTTTGGTCGGCGGCGGCCTCCGGGCCAAGCCGGGCGAAATGGCGCTCGCCCATCATGGCGTCCTGTTTCTCGACGAATTGCCGGAATTCCAGCCCCGCGTCCTGGAAAGCCTGCGCCAGCCGCTCGAATCGGGTGAAACCGTCGTCGCGCGGGTCAATTATCATGTGACCTACCCCGCCCGCTTCCAGCTGATCGCGGCGATGAACCCGTGCAAATGCGGCTCGGCCGGCGAACCGGGCCATGTCTGCCGCACCGGCCCCCGCTGCGCCGCCGATTACCAGTCGCGTATTTCGGGACCCCTTCTCGACCGCATGGACATCCAGATCGAGCTCCCCGCCGTCAAGGCCTCCGATCTCTCATTGCCCCAGGCCAAGGAAGCCAGTTCCGACGTCGCGCGGCGGGTCGCCGCCGCCCGCCAGATCCAGAAACAGCGTTTCGAGACACTCGGTCTGCCCCGGCTTCGCACCAATTCCGAAGCCGACGGCAATGTCCTCGATGAGATTGCGAAGCTCGATCTGCCGGGCCTCAAGCTGCTGCGTGACGCCGCCGATGCCATGAACCTGTCGGCCAGGGGCTATCATCGCGTGCTCAGGGTCGCGCGCACGCTGGCCGATCTCGACGGCCAGCCGGCCATCGGCCGCATCCACATCGCCGAGGCCTTGAGCTATCGCCAGAAACTGGCGGCCTTCAGGATTGCCGCCTGAGGCTCGGGTAACAGCGGTGGAGCGTGCCGATGTCGTGGTGATCGGAGCCGGCGTCGCAGGGCTGGCGATCACGCGCCAGCTTTCGCTCCAAGGCCGCGCCGTCCTGGTGCTTGAAGCAGCAGATACAATCGGCTCTGGCGTCAGTTCGCGCAGCAGCGAGGTCGTCCATGCCGGTCTCTATTATGGCTCGGACACGCTCAAGGCGAAATGTTGTGTCGCCGGCCGGATGCGTCTGCGCGACTATTGCATGGAGCGTGGCATAGGCTTCAGCCAGTGCGGCAAGCTGATCGTCGCCGAAACGCCGGATCAGATCGCCGATCTAGCCAAAATCAGAAACCAGGGCGAGCGCAACGGCGTCCTTGATCTGCGGATGCTTAGTGGCGCCGAGGCGCGCGGGCTCGAGCCCGAACTCCGCTGTGCCGGTGCCCTGCTTTCGCCGTCGAGCGGCATCGTGGACAGCCACCAGTTCATGCTGGCGCTCCAGGGGGACGCCGAGGCGCATGGCTGCCAGGTGGTGCTGCGCGCGCCCGTCGCCGGCGGCAGGATCGTCGAGGACGGCATTATCCTTCTCGCCGGCCAAAGCCAGCCAATCGAAATCCATGCAAAACTCGCGATCAATTGCGCGGGGCTCGCCGCGCAATCGCTCGCTCTGTCGATTGCCGGCCTCGACCACGCCCGCGTGCCGCCGCTCCATCTCGCCAAAGGCACCTACTTTTCCTTGTCCGGGAAAGCCCCATTCTCGCGGCTGGTCTATCCCGTTCCCGAAGCCGGTGGCCTCGGCATCCACTTCACCCTGGACCTGGCGGGCACGGGCCGTTTCGGGCCTGACGTCGAGTGGATCGACAGCCCGGACTATGACGTCGATGCCGGCCGGGCCCGGATGTTCCAGCAGCGGATTTGGCGTTACTGGCCAGGCCTCGACCCCGGCAGGCTCCACCCCGCTTATGCCGGAATCCGGCCGAAAGTCGCGCGGCCGGGCGGAGCACATACGGATTTCATCATCGAGGGCGGAAAAACTCAAGGTTGTCCGTCCTTCATCAGTCTGTTCGGCATTGAATCGCCGGGGCTGACCGCATCGCTGGCTCTCGCCGAGGAGGTGGCGAAGCGCGTGGCCGCCGGTTGATCTCCCGTCCGCCAGCCTTAACAAATGATTGCCGTCATTTGTAAGGTTTGATCCTTATACGTCCACGCCGATTTGTCACGGCGGCGTAAGGCTTTGGCAAGGCCGCCATGCGATCAGTTCCCCCAGCCGGTGAAATTGCAGAACGCGTGGTGATGGCCTTCTCCTCCTCGATCAAACGGATTGCGGCATTCGGACGTGAACTGGGCTCCGGCGCCGGATTGCCGAGCCTTGCGGCGGCAACTCTTCTGCCCGCGATCGTGGCCTGCGGGTTCGCGGTTTTTCAGCCCGCGGGGATTCCTGTTGTTCTGACGCTGGCGGCTTCCTGCGCCGTTCTCGTGGCCGTCCTCTATCTCCTCGGACAGATTGCGCGGCTTGCCAAGGAAGTCCGTTCGCTGCGCCGGGATCGCAGTCTCGCCCAGGCCTCGAATGCCGCGAAATCGCAGTTTCTGGCCGCCATGAGCCATGAAATCCGCACTCCCATGAACGGCGTTCTCGGCATGATCGGCTTGTTGCTGGAAACCGATCTCACCCCCGAACAGCGAAGCTATGCGGCCAATTCGGAATCGTCCGGCCGGGCGCTGCTGTCGTTGATCGACGAAATCCTCGACACGTCCAAGATTGAATCCGGCCACCTCGATCTCGACGAGACGGAATTCGACATCACCGAACTCGTGGAGCCCGTGACTGAACTCCTGGCGGCGCGCGCCCATGCGAAGAATGTGGAAATCTCCTCCTTCATTTCCAGCAGTGTTCCCGGCAGGATCGTCAGCGACCCACAGCGTTTGCGTCAGGTGTTGTTCAACCTCTGCGGCAACGCCATCAAGTTCACCGATCGGGGCGGCGTGTCGCTGGAGGTGAAGGTTACCGGCGGCCGGCTTTGTTTCGATATCCGCGACAGCGGCATCGGCATGACGCCGGACGAGTTGGCGCGGATTTTCGAAGATTATGTCCAGGCCAATCCCGATACGCACCGGCGATTTGGCGGCACCGGGCTTGGCCTGCCCATCGCCAAGAAAATCATCGATCGCATGGAGGGCAGCATCGAAGTATCGAGCGAACCGGGCCGCGGCACTTGGTTTTCCGTGAGCGTGCCGTTCCGCCAGGCAAAACCCGATACGCCCGCCGGTCCGCTGCTTGTAGGCCGCATCTACGAGCTGGCGATGGCCGACGGGCCGGTGTCCCGTCATCTTGAAGCGACGCTGACGGAACTCGGCGCCAAAGTTGTCAGATTGAACGGGCCAGAAGAACTGCTGCGCTCCCTGTCCGGACCTGGCCGGCAATCCGCTCTTGCCATCATTTGCGACCTGACGCATGCGGACTTGCTGAGGACGTGGGCGCGCAATGCCGCCCGGGAACACAATCCGCGGCAGGTCTGGATCATGTTGCGGGCGGAAGACCGGCGCGAGTATCGCGATCTCCTGACGCGTCCCTTCGCCGGCTATCTGCTCAAACCCTTCCGCCGCTCGACCGTCGTCCGCCAGCTCACCGCAGGCGACCACAGGGTGATAGAGGGGGCGGTCGTGGAACTTCGCGGCAAGGCGGAGGCGGCCAATCGCGGGCCGGCGCTCAAGGTCCTGCTGGCGGAGGACAATCCCATCAGCGCGCTCCTGGCAAGGACGATGCTGGAAAAGGCGGGCTGCGCCGTCCGCCATGTTACGTCCGGCAAGGAAGTCCTGGCCGAACTCGCCCGTGGACCGGCGCCCGATCTCGTCGTCATGGATGTCGAGATGCCGCAGCTCGACGGATTGCAGACCACCAAGAAGATACGCCTCGACGAGCGCGCCAGCGGAAAGACGGCGCGCCTGCCGATCCTCGCTCTCACCGCCAATGCCCGGGCGCAGGATTACGACGAGTGCCTGGCCGCCGGCATGGATGGCCATCTTTCCAAGCCCTTCGACCGCCAGGATTTCGAAGAAGCAATCACCCGATTGACCCGGCGGCGCCCGGCCGCCTGAATCGCCGCCGTATTTTTGCAATCCTCGTCGCTGTGCTAAGCATGGGGCATGAAGAAGGTGACGGCTCTTGTCCGGACATAACGCAATTCTCGGCCGCAAGGGTGATCTGTGCGTCAGGCTGGCTCGCGCCAGGGAGGAAATCGAGGCGGCGCAGCGTCTTCGCTTCAAGGTTTTTTACCAGGAGCTTTCCGCCATCTCGGATGTATCGACCGGTGGCGAGGGCACGGATGTCGACCGCTTCGATGATTTCTGTGACCACCTAATCGTGGTGCGCTCCGCGCCCGCTCACCAGCCCGATCCGATCATGCTGCAGGACGGCGAGTTGGTCGGAACCTACCGGCTGATGCGCCAGGAAATGGCGGCCCGGCTTGGTGGCTTCTATACCGGGGACGAGTTTGATATCGGGCCGATGCTGGCGGCCCATCCCGATTGCCATTTCCTCGAGCTCGGCCGCTCTTGCGTGCTCAAGCCCTATCGCACCAAGCCGGTGCTTGAACTGCTGTGGCAGGGCATCTGGAACTACGTGCGGAACCACAATGTCGATGTCATGTTCGGCTGTGCCAGCTTCGAAGGGACGGATCCGGATGTGCACGCCGCCGCGTTGACCTTCCTGGCCCGCGATTGCGGCGCTCCACCCGAATGGCGGGTGCGTGCTCTGCCGTCGCGCTATGTCGACATGAACCGCTTGGCCGCGGCGCCCGATCCCAAACAGGCGCTCAGAGCATTGCCGCCACTGATCAAGGGCTATCTTCGGCTCGGCTGTTACATCGGCGATGGCGCGGTGATCGACACCGCGTTCAACACCCTCGACGTCCTGATCATCCTGCCGGTCGCGGCGATCAACAAGCGTTACTTCACCCATTTCGGCGCGCCGAACGAATGAGACGGCCCCGAACCGGACTGGCAAGGGTCCTTACCGGTCCTGATGGGCGATGCAGATAAGGTTGATTTCCGGTTCGCCGAGGGGTTCGTCGAAATACATGCAGTGGTGCGGGCCCCGGCCCTTTTGGTTCTCGCGGAAGAAACGGCAGCTGTGGCATTGGCCGAAGCTGTCGTGGTTGCCGTGGCTGAGTTCGGTGGCGAGGAGTTCGCGCAATCCCTTGGCGAGGCGGCGGCGGGTCTTGGGGCCGAGGTTTGCGGCGGCGGTAGCGAGCCTGGTCCAGGAATTCGACGCCAGCGCCTCGTGGCCTCGGGCGGTGAGGACGAGCGACACCGAGCGGCGTTCGCCGGCGCGCTCGGCCTTGGTGACGTAGCCCTTGCGTTCGAGCGCCATCACGGTTTGCGAGATGGTGCCCTTGGTGGCGCCGAGATAGCGGGTTAGCGCTCCGGGCGAATTGGAAAAGCGGTTGGCGCGGGAGAGATAGCGCAACGCCTCCCACTGCGCCGGGTTGAGACCCTCGCCATGTTCGCCGGCGCGCGCCAGCCTGGCCAAGCGCTCCAGCGACGGCATGATCTGGTCTTCGGGTTCGTTGGACATGATTGCGACTCACAAGTAGCGAGTCGCGATCATTTCAGAAAAAGCGCTGCCCCACAATGTCAGTGCGCTTCTTCCCAGTTCCTTGCGGCGCGGGCTTCGACGGCGAGGGGGACCGAGAGTTGAACCGCTGGTTCAGGCGCCCCCTCCATGACGCGCTTGACCAGTGCCATGGTGGCTTCGGTCTCTGCGTCTGGCGCTTCGAACACCAGTTCGTCGTGGACCTGCAGCAGCATCTTCGCCTGGAGGCCTGAGGCGGCGAGGGCTTCCGGCATCCGCACCATGGCGCGGCGGATGATGTCGGCGGCGGCGCCCTGGATCGGCGCGTTGATGGCGGCGCGTTCGAGGAAAGAGCGCTCCGATGCGTTGGGCGAATGGATGCGCGGAAAATGGCAGCGGCGGCCGAATACGGTTTCGACATAAAGCTGCTCGCGGGCTAGCCTTCTTGTCGAGTCCATATAGTCGCGGATGCCGGGGAAGCGCTTGAAATAGGTCTTGATATACTCGCCCGCTTCCTCGCG